>CAJQOS010000019.1 GCA_905479975.1 uncultured Puniceicoccaceae bacterium
AACGAAGGCAGAAGCATCTGAATCAGTGGACCAAACCGGACAGAAACCGGACAGTGGGAAAATCTTTGGTAGGGCCGGCGGGATTTGAACCCGCAACCGATCGATTATGAGTCGAGCGCTCTAACCATTGAGCTACAGCCCCTTATGAAGATTATCTGTTAGTGTTTTTAGTGATTTTCGAGGTTGTAGAACAAAAGCATGACCAAGGGATTATGAGTCCCCTGCTCTAACCGCTGAGCTACAGGCCCGATTAGGAAGTTTGGAAAAGAAAAGTGTTTGGACTACGGCGTCGAACTTTTTCTCATCACACTACGCTTATTACGATAAATATAATATCAAGCACCGACACCACGCTTTTGACAAATCTGATCAGACCCACCACAGTGCTGCGACTATGACAGACACTTCTGACCAAAAATCGATCGATTCCTTTCGCTCTTCGTTGGACGCCAACTACGAGTGGCCCTGCCTCTTCCCGTTTAAATTCATCGTGCCAAAGGAACACACCGAGACCGTGCTCGCACTGTTCACCGTTGATCCAGTCCGTGCGAAAGAGTCGTCCAGTGGCCGATTCACCGCCTACACGATGGAAGTGCAAGTCGCATCGAGCGACGAAGTCCTCGCGATCTACGCGCGCGTGACGCAGGTTCCAAATGTGATCTCGCTGTAAGTGCTGAAAAGCTGAAACTCCTGAAACACTGAAAAGCGGGGAAACTGGGAAATATTTTAACAGCTGACGACTCCTATTCCTATGCTCCAGAAAACACTGCCCCGCCTCCTCAAAACCGGGCATCTCTGCCTTGCCAGCGCACTCGGCTTAATCGCTTGCGCCGAGGAACGCACGGCTCCCACAACCCATACGACCATGACAGACTCAGATAGCGCCACTCTTGAAATTGCCAGTTTTGGCGCGGGTTGTTTCTGGTGCGTCGAGGCGGTGTTTGAAAATCTCGACGGCGTGCAAGCAGTCGAATCCGGCTACATGGGCGGCGAGGTCAAAGATCCCACCTACCGCGAAGTCTGCACTGGCACCACAGGGCACGCGGAGATCACTCAAATCACTTTCGATCCGGATCTGATATCCTTTGAGGCATTGCTCGATTGGCTCTGGCGCTCACACGATCCCACGACTCTGAATCGCCAAGGAGCGGATCAAGGCACACAATATCGCTCTGCCATTTTTTATCACAGCGAGGCTCAACGCGAAATCGCCGAAGCATCGAAGGCTGCGGCGCAAAAGGACTTTGATCAGCCGATCGTCACGGAGATCACAGAAGCCTCAGTATTTTACCCAGCCGAAGACTATCATCAGGATTATTACCGTTTAAATAAAGCGGCGCCGTATTGCCAAATGGTGATCCGCCCAAAGTTAAAGAAGCTCGACCTTGAATAAGGGCGGCAGGTTCGTTTTGATAAGAAACGAATGGCTGCAAAAAAACGCGCAACTAGAAAAACCACGACCGCTCGCAAGCGACAGCGCAGCAAGGCAAAGCCTGAGCGTAAGTCCTTCTTGCGAACCGTCTTCGTAGTCCTGCTACTCGCAATTTGCGCACTCGCGGCTGCTTATTACTTCGGATCTTTTGGACTGCGCACGCAAATGGAGCGCATCGCAATCAAATCGATCAATGCTGCGCGTGCGCCAGAATGGATGCCTCGCCCGATCGTGAGTCTGCTGAATATGGGCTACGACGCCATACCAGGCAGTCAAGGACTGGCCGTCGAAGGAGGCGAACTCGGGCACGAGGAGTCGCCTTTGATCGCAGGAGTGCCTCCATCTAAATCCCCCGTCCGCGTGCTCCACAATAAGAGCTACATTAATCTGTTTAACGAAAAGGAACGGCAAACCGCCTGCATCGCCTTCAAACTCAGCGACGGGGATCGGCAAGACGCGACAGTGCCGGAGGGGTTCTTTGAAGACCCGCGCATCAAGCAACTACGCGCCCGCGACATGCGCCTCGGCCAATGGACGCCGGGAGCCATCGCACCAGCCGTGGCGTTGGCTGGAGAATTTGGCGAAGTGGGCGCAAACGAGGCTCATTTGGTAACTAACCTGGCTCCGATGTCTACGAAATTTCGCGAAGGCCTATGGCAGCGACTCATGCAGGAAATCACGGTCTGCTACCCGAGACGTTTTGAGGAAGTCTGGATCTATCTCGGCCCAGCAATGCGCCCCAAAAGTGCCAAGCTCGATTCCGGTGTGCCGATTCCCGATGGTTTTTACGTGATCGTATTTGACCTAACCGATGCCGGCGGCCTGCGAGCCATCGCGTTTCTCGTGCCTCAAGACGCCACTGACACGGCACTGAAGAATTACATTACCTCCATTGAGAAAATCGAGAAACACACTGGTTTGGAGTTCTTGCCGGAAGTGGACTATCACGCCCGCGAGGTGCTCGGTGCGGCTGTCAGTCCGCAACTCTGGTAGTAAAAAAAGCAATTTTTGATAGGCATTTATCAATAAGCTGTTACATACACTGTAAATCGCCGATAAAAAGTTAAGCAAAGCACAAAACTACTTAACATCGACACAACCCCCTGAATTTCTGTCATGCCCTACACCACAACATGGACTCAATATGGAGTCATCTGGAAATACACGGGCATCTTGACCGGCGAAGAGCTACTCCAATCGAATATGGATATCTACGGTGATGAACGTTTTGATGATCTGTTGTATCAAATCGTGGATCTATCGGAAGTTGAATCAGTCACTGTCACGCCAGCGTGGATACGAAAAATCGTCCATCTGGACATGGCAGCGGCACACACGAATCCACGTATCCGTGTGGCTGTCATCGATGGCAAACCGCTCAACGAAATCTATTGTGAGAATGCCAACGAGGCACACTGGCCCACCAAAGACTTTGATACAATGGAAGCCGCGCTCGCTTGGGTGCAGGAATTTAGTAGGACTTAGCGAAGATCACGCGTTTTCCGAGCTTACCGGTAAAGACGCAAGCCACCTCTTCCTTGAGCGTCGCATTCGGGATGCAGCGCACAGTGACTTTATATTGCTTCGCAATTTTTTCTTCGAGCTCAGGATCACAGCAGAAGCCCATTGAGGCGAAGCCGCCGTGGATTTCCGGTTGGTTCTTGTTTTTCGGAGTGAAGAATTCGACAAACTCTGCCTCGGTCGTGATGTCGCGAGTGTTCTCCTTGCGGAACTTCTTCGCTTTCGCGAGGAGTCCATCTTGGATATTATCCAACAAATCAACGATGCCTGATACGAATGCATCTTTGCCAACGCTTTGCTTATCCTTCGGCGCACGATCGCGTCGACCGACCATCAGACTATCGCTAGCGATATCACGTGGCCCGACTTCGACACGGAGTGGGATGCCCTTTTTAATCCAGTCCCAAGCCTTCTCACCGCCGCGCATGTCGCGGTCGTCAAGCTCCACCTTCACAGGCGCACCCATGTAGCTTTGGCCTTCAAGTGTTTGCTTCAGTTCGTGGCAATAATCGAGCACTTCGGCGCGTGTCTCCTCCTTCGGAGTAAACGGAATGATGACCAAGTGCGAAGGCGCGATACGAGGCGGTAGCACCAGACCATCGTCGTCGGAGTGCGTCATGATCAACCCACCAATCAAGCGGGTCGAGACACCCCAAGAGGTGGTCCAAGCAAACTCCTCTTTACCCTCGGCACTCAGATATTTGATGCCACTGGACTTCGAGAAATTCTGTCCGAGGAAGTGCGAGGTGCCGGCTTGCAACGCCTTGCGATCCTGCATCATCGCTTCAATGGCGTAGGTCTCATCCGCGCCGGGAAAACGCTCGGCAGCTGTCTTCGCACCAGTGATGACAGGCATCGCCATGAAATTTTCCGCAAAATCGGCATAGATATCCAGCATTTGACGTGTCTCAAAGAGTGCTTCCTCCTGAGTGGCATGCGCGGTGTGGCCTTCCTGCCAGAGGAACTCCGCAGTGCGAAGAAAGAGGCGTGTGCGCATTTCCCAACGCACCACATTGGCCCACTGGTTGATGAGTAGTGGAAGGTCGCGATAGGACTTTACCCACTTGGAAAAGAGCTCGCCGATAATGGTCTCCGATGTCGGACGCACGATGAGCGGCTCTTCTAGCTTACCTGCTGGCTGCAGCTTGCCATCGGCATCGGCCTCCAGACGCGAGTGTGTGACGACGGCACACTCTTTAGCAAAGCCATCGACGTGCTCGGCCTCTTTCTGGAGGTAGCTCATCGGAATGAAGAGCGGGAAGTATGCGTTCTTATGACCAGTGGCCTTAAAGCGGCGGTCGAGATCGTCCTTGATATTTTCCCAAATCGCGTAGCCCCAAGGCTTGATCACCATGCAACCGCGCACGGGCGAAGTCTCTGCGAGATCGGCGGCCTTAATGACCTGTTGATACCATTCCGGATAGTCTTCTTCGCGGGTGGGAGTAATTGCGGTTTTTGCCTGTTTTGCCATGAGGCAAGGAAGCAAATCGTCCGCACCCTTTCCTGCAATGCCAAATTTCGACCAAGATGACTCAGGGGCGATTCTCGCCGAGCCAGCCGCCCTTCACGAAATCAACCAAGGGTGCCACGACTCCAGGGAAGTATTTGCCCAAAATGGCGCACAGAATCATGATCCCGATGAAAATAACAATCCCCTTGCCCGCGCTTTTGAGGAACTTCAAGCACAGCACGAACAGCACGATCACAATGACCCATGCTATAATGTTTTGTGACATGAGAGCTTCCTTTACCGTTTCCATGAGGAGGGATAGTTATGATCAATGAATGATGAGGCAAGCCTTCACAGCTACGAAATTAACCGCAGAAGCGAGAACTACTTGGCGACGCCGATGTATTCCTGCTGCATCCAATACTGGAGACAGGTCGGCACCTTCACGCGACCATCGGCCTGCAAATTATTCTCAAGAATCGCAGCGAGCACACGTGGCACCGCGAGTGCCGAGCCATTGATCGTGTGAGCGGTCACTGGCTTACCATCCGCCCCGCGATAGCGGATACCCGCACGGCGTGCTTGGAAATCGGTAAAGTTGCTGCAGCTAGATACCTCCAACCAGCGCTTTTGCCCAGCGGCGAAGACTTCGAGGTCGTATTGCTTCGCATGTGGGAAACCGATATCACCGGTGCACATCCGCAACACGCGGTATGGCAGCTCCAGTTTCTGCAAGAGTTGCTCAACGTTTCCACGCAGCTGATCAAGCTCTTCCATGCTGCTGTCGGCATCTGTCCATTTGACCAACTCAACCTTATCAAACTGGTGCAGACGATTCAGGCCACGCACGTGCGCACCCCAACTGCCAGCCTCGCGACGGAAACACGGCGTATAGGCACAATGGCGCAAAGGTAGCTGATCTGCGTCGAGAATCTCGTCGCGATAAAAATTCGTAACTGGCACCTCTGCGGTCGGGATCAAATAGAGTCCTTCGTTCGGATCGACATACATCTGGCCTTCTTTGTCTGGAAGTTGGCCCGTCGCAGTCGCGCTTTCCTCATTTACCACGATCGGAGGAAGCATTTCCTCATAACCGGATTGACGTGCTTCTTCCAAGAAGAAATTGACCAATGCGCGTACCATACGCGACATCTCGCCCACATAGAACGGGAAGCCTGCGCCTGCGACTTTCACACCGCGGGCGAAATCGACACGCGACTCAAACCAAGGAATATCAAAGTGTGGCAATGCATTCGGGAACTCTGCATCCGCATCGCCCCAAGTCGCAGCGACTTCGTTCTCGTCCTCGTTGTTTCCGATCGGAGTCGATGGATCCGCGAGATTCGGAATCGATAAAAATGCTTGTTGAAACGCCTCATCGGCTGCTTTCGCCTCAGCTTCCAGCTCTTTTGCCTTACCAGCAATCGCCTTCATCTCTTGCACCTTGGCGATAAATTCAGGCGTGCCCTTCGGCAGTGCCGCCATCTCTTTATTCGCGGCCTTCTGAGCTGCCCGCGCTTGCTCCGCATCCGTGATCTTGGCACGGCGTGTGGTATCCAACGCTAGGATGGCGTCGATATCGCAAGTGAATTTTTTATTGGCAATGGCAGCGCGGACGAAATCCGGCTGCTCGCGAAGAAGTTTAATATCAATCATGACTGAGTCGGTGAAAAGAAAGCAGAAGTAGCTGACTGACAGCGTTCGTCAAAGCGATAATCGGAAAAGTGATTCAGATGCTCAGAGCCGCAGTTTTTAATCGAGCGGTAAACTACGCTCTAAGCGCTTAATTTGCTTCTTACGCATTGGAGCCGCATACGCGAGCACCTCGCGAGCAAATGCTTTATCCTCCGCAGAGAGACGCTGACAGCCTAGGTATTGATACAGAAACCGCATACGCTGCATCGGGCTGAAGGCCATAGTTGCACCGGCATCCAACATCGCTAAATCAACCTTGCGACGCTTCTTCATAATAAACGCCGGCCAAATCCAAGCGTGTGGACAGTCAAACACATAGAGCTTCGACATATCATGGTCAGCCACGATCAAGTTACGCAAAAATAAATCATGATGCTCAAAGCCATTGGCATGCATGGTCTTGACCGCTGCGGCAATCGAAGTGATCAGCTCTTCCTTCAATTCCCACTGCTTATCCTGAGGCTGTGTTCCGAGCCATTGATGCACCAGAGAGTCCACTCCCATCGCATTCGGGATCTCCTCAGTAATCATATAGCTATTGATCAACCCGCAGCAAAAACGCTGTTCCCCGTAACCAACTAGGCGTGGGATACGCAGCCCCATCTGCCCAAGCTCCTTAATATTCTCGAACTCAGCACGCATCAATGATCGCCCCACTAGTGAACCTCGTATCGCACGGGTTATGATACTCCTAAAACGACGATTCCAGAAACGCTTCACATAAAACGTGCGCACCTCACCGTTATATTCGAAGCGAATCCGACTCACATCATCTTTACTGCCACCCCATTGATTCGCCAAGAACTCCCCATGTTCCGTCTCGAACACCGCACGCACCGAATCCAAACCTGCCTCACGCATCAGACTCTGATACTCAGGCTCGATATGCACTCGCTCGCTAAAAAGCCAGCCCAAGCCTTTCGGCGCACGAAACTGCTCTAGCTCACGCCACAACCACTTACCAAAACGCGTGCGCGCAGGGCGACGACGCCTACGAGGTTGGGTATTTCCTAAAAGATCTACGGTCATAATTATTTAAACAGGAGCCGTAACAAGACAGAAACAAACCTATATCTCAAGCATCGAAAGAACGGACTCGCCGACCTCCTCCAACGTGATCGAGCTCATATCTCCATCGGCTCGGCGGATCACGCGTTGACGCGACTCGACAGGCGGATACGGGCCAAAGCGTTCGGGCGCCGTGGGACCAAACAATGTCACTAGCGGTCGGCCAAGAGCTGCAGCCAGATGCATCGGGCCACTATCGTTACTGACCACACAATCGGCGGCATTGAGCAGCTCCGGCAGTTGCGCGATCCCAGTCTGCCCTGTCAGGTTAACTAAACGTGTATCTTCAATCGGCTCGACGGCTTCAAATAGCACATGTCCGCACCAAACCACCTGTCCGACATTCGACTGCTCTAGCAACCAACGCGTGAGCCGTTCATAGCCCATCCAATTCTTCTCGGCACGGCGACTTTCAGGGAACAACACCACGCGCCGACTCCCCGCTGCGATCTCCGGTAAGGGGACGCGTGTGTCTGGCTCATTAAAACGCAGCGAATGCGGCAATCGCTCCTCAAGGCCTAGCAATGGCAAAAATGCCGAAAGAATCTTCACCGCATGTGGCGGTTGCCCTGCAGGTAACTTAGGCGTGCTCTCACTATAGCCGAGCCACGCGCATTCGCGCGCATCCGAGCGCCCAAGCTTACGTGGCGCATGCGCCGCCCGTGTCAAGATACCGCTTCGCGCCAAGCCCTGAAGGTCCAGCACCACATCATAGCGCCGCGTGCGCACTTCACGCATCAGACGTAAAAAACCACCCACACCGGCCGAACGCTCGAAAATATATGTGTGCCCAATCACCGAAGCCGCCTCAACCAGCGGTGCAAATTCACGCCGCACGACCCAATCGATGGCAACATCCGGCAACTGCGCCTTGATCGCCTCAGCAATCAACAGACCGTGAATGATATCCCCCATCGACGAAGGCTTAATAATCAAAATGTGCTGCAGCGTGGTTTTCATTCACTCACCTCCCGAAGTTTCAACTCAAACAATTGCGTCAGCTCCGAATGCTCGGCCCAGTTCTTCATAAATAAATACCGCAGCCCGGTCAAATCCAACAGCCTATCCCGCTCAGATAGCGCGTGCTTCGAAAATTCGAGTAAACTCATTCAGCCGAGCCCTCCACAGATGGCAAAACCGCAGCCAACACACGCTCCGCCGAGACGCCCTCGATCGCAGCACCACCCGTTCCAGGGCAACCCGCTGGTTGTAGAATATGCTTCGGCGCATCAAAAATCGGCCCGGTGCGCACCGGATTGGTCGGGCCGAAGACCACGACGACCAGCGTGCCCATCATATTCGCCAGATGCAGACGCTCCGCCGAAGACACCCCAATCAGGCGTCCCCACAGAACACAAAAGCCACGCACCAACCAGACTGGTGAAGCCGCCGTTAAACGCCCGAGTAATTTAATAAAAAATAGTGCCACAACAAAACATTGAATGAAGGGCTCTAGGAGAAGCGTTCACATCCAATCAATGCAATCCATAAAAATACGTTGGATTGGCTCTTCTTTTGTCCCTGACCGACTCGCTGGTGGAACGGGCTTCTCGAAGAGAGCCTGTTTGCGTGCTCGACGATGAACCATTTTTTTATTCACGACTGAACCGGCACGATGCTCAAGCGTGAAGCACGCTAATGACTGCAACGACGTGTCGTATCGAAACTAAACGCTTCGGCTGTGCCGGTAAATTTACCGCGTGAATCGAGAAAATCGATCACGTCACTGGCATCCATACCATTGGCAGAGCACGAGCGAAAACGTGTGGCCTCGCCGAATTTTGCGTTAATTGCCGCGCTGAGTGTTTCGCGTGAATAGACGCCGTTATCAGCCTCCATCATTTCGAGAACTTCGTGCACGTGAGCTTCTTTATGTTGTATTTCCATATTAATATTCCTGTTTGATCCGAGTCAGGCGCATGCCGCTCGGAGTTTGCATGAGAGTGTCCCACCATTCGTCGCCTTCGTAGCGATAGCGAATCTGGAGCCCTCGTAGATTGTTTTCGCGGAGCATTTTCGCGCCCTCTGCCAGCGGCATGGTCTTCGGCACAACACGCCCTGCTCCAGCTTTAGGCATGACACACAGGATCTCGGTCAGTGCCGTCAAATCCGTGACCAACGCATCGAGCAATGCATCATCCACTTCGACTTGTTGCAGTTGCGGCAGTTCTTTAAGTGTTTCAGACATGGCGTGACTTTCCTTTAAGCGGCATCATTAAAATAGCATTGGTCGGTGCAGGGCAGACATCGGCGCAGATACCACACCCAGTGCATGCATCCGCCACGATTTGAGGAACGCCCATTTCGACTTTAATCGCACCTTCCACAGGACAACGCTCCGAGCACGTGCTGCAAAAGCTACGTTGATACGCCAAGCAGTGACGCCCCTGAATGATCGCCTTCTTCGGCACATTCGGATCGGCCTGCGCAGGCTCAGGCGTTTCAGACTTCAACGGCACGAAGCAGCGCAGCCAATCACGTCTGGACTGATTCACTCGTGCACTCATGGGAAGGTCGTCTTTAAAAATTCGCGTTGATCGTAGCCAGCATCTGGGGCGTGGCATTGCGTGCAACTTTGACGGTCTGGATGCGACGTGCGAATCGCACTAGTGCCCCCTTCGCCGTGACAGCTCATGCAATTCTCGCGCATCAAGGTGCGGTGCGGAATCGTCGGCGGTGCGCCTTCATAGGCACGCGTGCCGGCCGGTGTCGTCTGTTCGCCTGCGAATTCAGAATTCGAGTCCCGAGCAAAGCGACCAGTATTCCACTCGATCGGAAGCCCCGTGTCGGAGACGTGACATTGCGTGCAACTCGTGTAAGCACGGTGACTCATTGCTGGGGCAATACTATCCCCAATGCGCGTCGCCTCTTGATGGCAAAGCAAGCATGAGGTCGAATCCGTCTGCACCACGGGATGTGGCACGACAGGTGGCGCACCTTCGTAAGCACGGCGTGCTTTACGAATCGCACGTTGTTCGTCGACATCGATATCAGCAGGCAAGCCTTCGATGTTTGTGTTCAGCTTGGAGAATTCGTTCGACCACATCGAATTAGGGCCACGGCGTATATCCGAAAGCTCTGCATACGTCACCGCATCACCAACGCTAGAGGGATTATTGTCAAACGAAGTGCCATGCGAATCGGCATGCACTGCATCCATCAGGTGCACCCCCTCAGTATCACTCACGGTGCCTCGAAGACCTAGGAAGAACCCACTCACCGAGCATGTCACCACCACAAGCAGAACGATGGAAGTCGCCCGAACGTGGGTTTTGGGAGGTACTACTTTATTTGAGTCCATGACTTAGTTGAGCTCGCTTGGTTCAACAGGCGCTGGCTTTGATTGCGATGCTTTCGCATACACGACTGCGGCGCATTTCTTATAGTCCGGCTCCTTGGAGATCGGATCGACTTCCCCGAGCGTAATATCGTTGATCAACGTTTGTTCATCAAAGAACGGCACAAAGATCGAGCCCTTAGCAGGCTTGCTGCGACCGTTCAGCCAGACGGGTAATTCGACCTGACCACGGCGCGTTTCGATCACGGCGATGTCTCCGTTCTGCAAGCCCTTCTCGGCTGCGTCTTCCGGATGCATTTCCACATAGGCATGCGGCATCGCGTTACGCAGTTGCGGAATGCGGCGTGTCATCGTGCCAGAGTGCCAGTGTTCTAGCACGCGACCAGTGCAGAGCCATGTCGGATAGTTCTCATCCGGTGCTTCAGCAGCAGGCTCATAGGGCGCAAACCAGATCAACCCGCGATCATCCTTCGTCACTGAGTGGTAGAATTGGATGCCCTTACCCTTTTCAACGTAACGGTCACTGAATTCCATGAAGCGGAACGGTGTTTCCGACCATGTGCCATTTTCATTCTGAACAACCGGCCAGCGCAGACCGCGCGACTTAACGAGTTCCTGATAAGGTGCGACGTCCTTATGCTTCTTAAAGGTCAATTGACGGTATTCTTCGAACAGCTGCTCATCGACGTTCACGTCATAGTAGTGCTGCCACTCCCAAACTGGAACTGAGTTACCTTCAGGATCTTTAATATTAAAGATAAAGTCACCATCCTTGTCGGACATACCGGGGTAGCCCATCTCGAAGAGCTTATGCGCCACTGCGATGGTCATCCAGCAGTCATCACGTGCCTGACCTGGAGGATTCACCATTCTAAACCACTGTTGCGTGCGGCGCTCGGAGTTACCAAAGATACCGTTTTTTTCCACCCACATTGCAGCAGGCAGAACGAGATCTGCGAGCTCTGTTGTGGCAGTCGGATAGACTTCGGAGACGATCAAGAATTTGTCATCGAGATCCTTTTTTCCCGTAAAGAGCTTCTTCAAATTCGGCAGTGTGTGCCCAGGATTGGTCACCTGCACCCAGATCGTGCCGATGTCGCCACCTGCACCTGTCGGCTGACAGAAACTCTCCCACATTGCAACGGTATGCTTACCAGGCACTGGATTGATTGTGCCCTCAGGCATGTTCCATACCTTCTCACAATCGCGGCGATGCTCTTCTTTCTTAACGATACGACCACCAGGCAATGCATGCGCCAATGTGCCGACCTCACGCGCCGTGCCACAAGCCGAAGGCTGACCGGTCAAACTCGTTGGCGCATCCCCTGGTTTACCGAAGTGACCACTTAACATGTGAATACCATGCAGCAAGCGATTCATGTTCGTGCCACGTGTGTGCTGATTCACGCCCATGCACCAGAGACTGGTGATCCGAATATCCTTACGCCCAAACAGTTCACCGAGATAAACGATTTTTTCCGCAGGCACGCCAGAGAGTTCTTCCACATACTCAGGCGTGTATTCCGACATCAGCTCCTTATATTCCTCAAAGGTCGATGCCTGGCCGAACAGCGATGCGGTCTCCGTATCCTTACGGAAGTTGCAGTGCTTACCGACGAAGTCCTTATCCCAAGTATCATTCTTCAGCAACTGATGCGCGATACCATTGGCAATCGCGAGATCGGTCTGCGGGTTAAACTGTAAATACTCTTGGCAATACTCAGTGGTGCGCGTGCGACGTGTGCCGATATCGATCAGCGTTACCTCTTCCCCCTGCGAGCGGCGATCGACCACACGCGAGAACAACACCGGGTGCATCTCCGCAGGATTATTGCCCCACATGATCAGCACATCACACACATCCAAATCATCGTAACAACCCGCAGGCTCGTCGACACCATGCGTTGAAAGATAACCCGTGACCGCAGAGGCCATGCAAAGACGCGCATTCGGATCGATGTGATTATTCGACAGGCCGCCCTTGATCATTTTCTGAGCGGCGTAGCCCTCAGGAATCGTCCACTGACCACTCCCATAAAATGCAAACCGCTCTGGCGCGTCGTAAATCCGCTTCGCCATGACCTCCACTGCTTCGTCCCATGAGATATCTTCGAGCTTACCGTTCTTACGAAGCTGCGGCGTCGTCAGTCGATCTTTACCATATAGAATACCACCGACGTGGTAACCCTTCACACAAAGCAGCCCCTTATTCACAGCCGCTTGCTGGTCTCCCTGGATTGCGACGACCTTGTCGTTCTCGACACCGACCTGCACATGGCAACCGGTGCCACAAAAACGGCACGGCGCCTTGTCCCACTTAATGCCACTGGCAGCTGCTTGCGCATCCGTTTTAGAAGAAGCACCAAAAGCGCGTTGGTGGGCGACTGCAGTCGCGGCGGCCAAGGCACTTGCTTTTAAGAAATCACGTCGTTGACAATTCATTGCTATCGGGGTTCGGGTTCGGAAATTAGTTCAGGTTCGGTTGCAGCGAAGACGACGTCCACGGATTGCACACCAGGATGCGACTCCAGCCACTCATGGACAGGGCGCAAATTATCGGCGATCAAAGCACATGGCAGATAGATACCCTGGCGATCATTCGCCTCAATCGCAGCATGACAGCGAATTTCGCCCTCTGCCTGCGCCGCCAAACCAGCATCACGCGACAGCGTGACTACCACTCCACTAGGACCATTTCGCCAAGGACGTTTCTTCATCGTGGCAACAACTTGAACCTTATTTTTCAGTTAATCAATAATTAAATACCTTTTATTCTTGATTAGATAAAATTGACCGCTAACTTGATCCTCACCGTGAAGTCCAGTGTCATTATACCCATCGCCGCAGCCGGCATCCTCGTCGCGACTACAAGCCTCGCCTATTGGATCTACCAACGATCCTTCGTCCCTCTACATGGGCACGATGCGCATGCAGAAGTCGCCCCCTACATTCCTGCCAAAACTCACGAGGTGCACCTGCACCCCAACGCCGAGACGCCCGCCGTCAGCACGGACCTGAAAAACTTTAAAGGGCAACCCGTCGAGCTCAGCTGCGCCAATTGCCACAGCACAAAGACTCCCAATCGAGAGCTCGTCGACGGCACCGACCTAAAAGACTTCCACCAAGGCCTGACCGTGGTGCACGGAGAGCGCAGCTGCCTCAGCTGTCACGACTCCGAAAACTACGACAATCTACACCTCGCAGACGGCACGAGCATCCCCTTTTCGGATACAAAACGACTCTGCGCACAATGCCACGGCCCACAACATCGCGACTACGAGCACGGCTCGCATGGCGGCATGACAGGCTACTGGGATCTGTCTCGCGGCCCACGAGTGCGCAACACCTGCACCGTCTGCCACGATCCGCACGCCCCCGCCTACCCGCAAGTCATGCCGGCTCCTTTCGGCGCGAGAGAACCCGCACCGAAGCACCACTAACCGAGAACCCCTTTCATGTCGGACTCTAATCCACTCAAACCTGGCGTTAGTCGCCGCACCGCAGTCAAAGCGCTCGGCGCCACACTCGGCGCAGCCGCCTTTGCCAAGGCCATCGCACCGCTCACAGACTGGGCGAAAGACCAGTCGGTCGACGACTTCCTACAGAAACACTATAAAGAGCTCGACCTCGAAGCGAAGCAGAAAGTCTTCCGCCGCCTCGAAGCCGACACCAAGGAACAATACGGCGCGGACGTCACAATTCATGATCCGCAAGCCATCCCCGGCACCAAGTTCGGCTATGCCTTGAATCTCAGTATCTGCGTGGGCTGCCGCAAATGCGCCGAAGCCTGCCACGTCGAGAACAACCACGACCGCAAGTCCAACAACTCCTACATCCGTGTTTTGGAAATGGACAAAGGCAGTCTCGATCTCGCCAACGGCCGCGCCAACTACGACGGCCCCGTGCCGAAGAAGAACAAATTTTACATGCCGGTACAGTGCCACCAGTGCGACGCGCCTCCATGCGTCGATGTGTGCCCGGTCGAAGCGACTTGGAAAGAGCCAGATGGTATCGTCGCGATTGACTACAACTGGTGCATCGGTTGCCGCTATTGCGAAGCCGCCTGCCCTTACCACGCTCGACGCTTCAATTGGGAAAAGCCGCAAGTGCCCACCGAGGAGATCACTCCCGTGCAAGGCTACTTGAGCAACCGCATTCGCCCGCAAGGCGTTATGGAAAAGTGCACCTTCTGCATGCACCGCACCCGAGAAGGCCGCATGCCGGCTTGCCTCGAAGCCTGCCCGACTGGCGCACGCGTCTTCGGCAACCTGCTCGACCCTGATTCCGAAATCCGCTGGGTGCTCGAAAACAAACGCGTCTTCGTCCTCAAGGAAGAGGTCGGCACCAAACCTAATTTCTTCTACTTCTTCGATGAATAAGCCCGCCTCCAGCCCTTCCGAACACCACATTCCCAGCTACTTGCAGTTCCTGCGCAAGATGGCCTTCCTCTCCACCGAGGGCAATTGGATGTTCTACGCATGGATGACCTTCCTCTCCGGCATCGCGCTCGTCGGCCTCCATGCATGGGGCATACAAGTGCGCGAAGGCATGATCGTCACCCACATGAGCGACCACGTCTCATGGGGGCTCTACATCGCCAACTTCACCTTCATGGTCGGCCTCGCCGCCGGAGGTGTGATGATGGTGATCCCCGCCTATCTGTATCATGACCACGACATGCACGACGTCGTCATCGTCGGCGAGTTGCTGGCCATCGCCGCGATCTTTATGTGTATTGGCTTCGTCGTCGCCGACCTCGGTCGACCCGATCGCGTCTGGCACATGATACCCGGCATCGGTAAATTCAACTTCCCGATATCGATGCTCACCTGGGACGTGATCGTGCTCAACGGCTACTTGCTGATCAACCTGCACATCTGCGGCTACCTGCTTTACATGCGCTTTCTCGGTAAAAAGCCGAACTCCAAGTGGTATGTGCCCTTCGTCTTCATCTCGATTTTTTGGGCGATCTCGATTCACACCGTCACTGCATTCCTTTACTCCGGTCTCGGAGGCCGCCCCTTCTGGAATACCGCGCTCTTAGCACCGCGCTTCCTCACCTCGGCCTTCGTCGCCGGACCAGGCTTCATCATCATCGCACTGACCATCATCCGCAAAGTGTCGAACTTCCACGTCGGCGATGGAGCGATTAAGATTCTGGTCAACATCATGCGCGTCACGATCTTGATCAATCTATTGATGCTCGTCTCCGAAGTATTCACCGAGTTCTACTCCGGTGGCTCACACACCGCATCCGCACAATACCTGTTCTTCGGGCTACATGGATTCAATGCGCTCGTGCCGTGGATCTGGACATCAATCGGCCTCACCGTCGCCGCGACCTTGATGCTACTTTGCCCGAAAGTCACCGAGCACCCCGGCATGCTCATCACCGCCTGCATCTTAGCCTTCGTCGGTATTTGGATCGAAAAAGGCATGGGCCTCATCATCCCCGGCTTCATCCCCTCGACTCTTCACGAAATCGTCGAATACCTCCCAAGCCCGACCGAATGGAAAGTTTCCGCCGGCATTTGGGCCGCAGGACTCCTGATCTATACACTTGCGCTACGAGTCGCGATTCCCATTTTCTCTGGCGAAGTCTCACTAGAAGACACGCACAAAGATGATTAAATACGGAAAAACGGCTCAAAATGCGATCTCCGCCATGAGCTTCCTCGCGGAAGCATACGATGGCGATAAGCGCGTGAGTTCGCTCGACATTGCCAAGTCGCGCCAATTGCCCAAGCCACTCGTCGCAAAGCTCCTCGTCGTGCTCTCACAAGCAGGCTTCATCACCGGCGCACCCGGCCCCAAAGGCGGCTACAGCCTAGCCAAAAATCCCAACGAGATTACGCTACACGAAATCGTCAGTCAGTTCGAAAAGACTAGCGACACCATCATGTGCCCCTTCGGCCCGAACTGGTGCGGCAACAAAGAGCCCTGCCCGTTGCACAACGAGATCGTCGACATGCAGGACCGCCTCAGCACCTTTCTGCGCAACACCACGCTGCAGGTCTTCCAACAGACTGAGCAGACGGGCAACGAAAGCCTCGAAAGCAGCGCGCTGTAATCAGAGCACACACCCAGACCGATCGAACCTAAGAGTGGTATCGAAGGTCACTCTCCCCGCCTCAGAGTTGACACTTCAACTCTTCGAGCAGTTGCTCCACACGTTCGTGATTGCGTTTGTAATACGTCCACGGGCCAACTCGGTTTGAGTCCACGAGTCCAGCTCGCTGGAGCGTTGCGAGGTAGGCGGAAACCGTAGACTGAGACAATCCGGCCTTTTCCTGAATGATGCTCACACAGACGCCCACCTCATCCGCATCCACCAACTGATCTGCGACTTCGAAATTCACCTTAGGCTCTTTGAGCCAACGCAGAATATCCAACCGCACAGGGTTGTTGATCGCTTTCAAAGTGGTAATTATATCGCTCATATTTAAGTCGGGGTCGGCATTAGCTGCCTGATTCTCGGGACTTCATTCCATATTTGTTATTTTGACAAGAATATCCTCCGGTGGCCTTAACTGTGGCTCCACATAGCGAAGCCACAGCCGCCCAAGATCAATAGCACGCTATCCAGAGATGCACGGATAGTCCGTATAGCCGCCACTCCCGCCGCCGAAGAGAGAGGGCTCGTCCACCTGATTCAACGGCTGTTGCTTGAGAATTCTCTCGGGCAGATCTGGGTTGGCGATGAACGATCGACCAAAGCCGAAGATGTCGCCGTAGCCCTTTTGCAGCACACCGAGCGCCTTATCGCCCGTGTATTTCCCAGCATACATGATCACGCCGTTAAACACTTCGCGCAGTGACTGACAAAATGATTCGGGCAGCTCAGGTGCGTCATCCCAATCTGCTTCCGCAATCGAGATATATGCAATGCCCAGATCGTTCAGCATTTTTGCGGCAGTCGTATAAGTCAGGTGCGGATCACTCTCCACCAAGCCCAAATAGATACGGTCCTCCGAGGTGGTTTCGAACAACGGGGCGAACCTCACCCCGACCTTGTCTGCGCCCACCACCTCGGAGACCGACTCGACGATTTCCTTGAGAAACCTCAGGCGGTTTTCCAAAGAGCCACCGTATTGATCGGTTCGCTGATTGCTACGCTCCGAGATGAATTGATTCACTAGATATCCATTGGCCGCATGAATTTCGATACCATCAAACCCTGCCTCCAACGGATTCTTGGCGGCTTGCGTGTAGAAACCGATGATTTCGCGCACTTCCTCGGTCTCCAAAGCCCGCGGCTCGCTCGGCTTAGCCAAAGCACCTTCACCCGGCCCGGTTTCGATAAATACGGAGACCTCGTCCGCCTTCACCGCCGAGGGAGCCACCGGAGCTTGCCCATTCGGCTGGAAGGACACATGGGAGACGCGCCCGACATGCCACAGCTGCAGAAAAATCTTCCCGCCCACCTCATGCACGGCACTCGTCACAAGCTTCCATCCTTCAATTTGCTCTTGGCTGTGGATGCCCGGCGTCCATGCGTAGCCTTGCCCACGCGGCTCCACCTGAGTTGCCTCCGTGAACATCAAGCCAGCATCCGCCCGTTGCGTATAATAGTCCGCCATCAGTTGATTCGGGACATTGCCCGGCTGCGTCGTCCGGCAACGTGTGAGCGCGGGCAGGATCACTCGGTTTTTCAAGGTCAGGTTTCCAAGCTGAATAGGTTCAAATAGTGGTTGATACATCGTTTTTTTCTTATCGATTAATGGTTTGAACGGAACCGCGCGGGTCAATCAATGCGCCCCCGTTCCAACGAGCACATCACGCTTACCGTTAAAATGACATATCGAGATATCTCGATATATCAAATTGAATAGTTCGATTGCCGACGAAACATTGAATCCTTGCGCGCCCCCATCCTCGTCGGCAGGTCTGCTATTAAACTAGGGATGACGAAAAGCGGCAAGCGGTCGCTTCTACTTTCAAACCTCAGGCCTCTTGCTTGAGTTTGATAAAATGCTCCCAGTCGGCGTCGTAGTCCTGATCGATCAAGGAGCTAATAAACGGCCGAAAGCGCGGGCGCTCGGGCTTCTTCATCAAGTGCATGCTCGCTTGGTGCGGCAGCCGGTTCGCCTTGCGAGTATTGCACGGGATGCACGAGGTCACGATATTTTCCCACGACGTGCGCCCCCCCTTTGCGCGTGGGATGACGTGGTCCATGTTCAACTTGTGATCCGGAAAATGGTCACCACAATACTGGCAGCGATAATGATCGCGCTCGAACAGGTTATCTCGCGAAAAGCGGACTTCCTGCACCGGCAACTTATCGTAGCCGCGCAGCAGTAACACCTTTGGCACCCGCACCCGAAGCCGCACAGTTTGCACAAACGCTTCATGATCCTCGGGTTCCGAGGCAGCAGATTGCTCCAACCACTGCACGGAATCCATCACCTGAAAGCTACCGTCACCCGTATAAATGACTTGCGCATGGTCTTGTAACAAAAGGCCAAAAGCGCGCTGAACCCCGACTATGTTGACTGCTTGCCAGAGTCGGTTCAGAACGAGGACTTTATATGTCAGACCAGTGCCCATCTGGGTCCTAAGGTCATAGCAACTATCCCGTTGCTGTCAAACATGTTAAAGTGACGATCCTATCACAGTGCGCGCATCAATAGCCTGGCGAATTCAAGTCACACCTAGATCCATGCCCCAATAGGACACACGAGACTGTATTCTGTATTTTTTCGGTTGCATTCTCAAATCCGCCTCCGATCCTCTTTGGCTTCTGTAATCACAAAATTGAACCAACCAAGGCACTAACAATTTAATCAAGATGAAGACTTTCAAAACACTCTCAACCACAGCACTCCTGCTTGCGGCCAGCGGCATGACAACTACGCTCTCTGCTCAAAAAGCAACAGAGGCACCTGCGCCTACAATCGCAGAGCCAGCAACTGATGCAGTCGTCATCCGCGTGAATGGCGAAGACATTAAACAAAGCGAAATCAACCAAATGCTGGAAATGGGGATGCAACAAATGCAAGCGAGCGGCCAACAAGTCCCTGCTGAAATGCGCTCCATGTTTCAGCAGCAAGCCGAAGAGAATCTAATCACACAGAAGCTCGTCACCGCTGAAGTCGCAAAATCCGACATCGTAATCACAGATGCAGATATCGCTGGCACTCTGGAGCAAATCAAAGGCTCGATCCCAGGCGGCATGACACTCGAAGCAGCATTGTCTGCCCAAGGCATGTCACTTGAAGAGCTCAAGAAAAACATCAAAGCCGACATGGCAGCACGCCAACTGTTTGAGAGCCAAACAGGAGAAATCGAGGAAATCACCGAAGAAGCAGCCAAGGCGTTCTACGACAGCAACACACAGCAGTTCGCAAAACCTGAAAATGCAGCTGCCAGCCACATCCTACTCTCATTTGAAGCAGGCGAAACCGACGAAGCCAAAGCCGCTAAAAAAGCACAACTCGAAGCCATCCGCGCGGACATCATCGCCGAGACCACCACTTTCGAAGATGCTGCCAAAGCACACTCTGGTTGCCCAAGCGCCGCACAAGGCGGCTCTTTAGGTGAGTTCGGAAAAGGCCAAATGGTTCCAGAATTTGAGACCGCAGTATTCAGCCAAGACATCAATGCTGTGGGTGAGGTCATCGAAACATCCTTCGGCTACCACATCATCAAGGTAACAGCTCGCAATGAAGGCGGCACAACCAGCTTCGACGAAGTCAAGGATCAGATCACAGGCTACCTCAAGCAGAACGCACAGCAAGAAGCAGTCGGTGCCTACATCAAGACCCTGCGTGACGGTGCTACCATTGAGCGCGTAGGCGCGCCAAAGGAAGCCGAAGCCGCCCCTGCGACAGCAGCAGCGGAGGATCACACTGGCCACAACCATTAATCAGAGCTCTCGATAGAGCCACGCGGCCCACAGCCGAGCATGTAACTGCTTGGCTGTGGGCCTTTTTTTGCTTCATCGTCAGACTAAAACGTAATCAACTCGTCAGGACGGCGGATTTGCGTGCGAAACCAGGTGCCCTGTTTTTTCACCAAGTGATTGGTGCTTTGCACGATCGCGGGTGCCAGTGATTTGCGCTGAATCGCACCACGAAGATACTCAAGCGTCTCGCGATACCCAATCGCACAGGCCGCGCTGGGATTCCTTTCAAGGCCTAGCTCACGCAGACATTCGACTTCTTCGATGAGCCCAGCCTGCAACATTTGATCCACGCGACGTGCGATGCGCTGCTTTAGATTTTCAGGATCACGCTCCAGCAAAATATACTTCTTATCGCAGTCCGCATACGGCTCGGGGCGCGCGGCAAACTCGGCCTGTAAATCTGGCAAGGACTTACCGGATGCGATGCAGCGCTCGAGTGCGCGCAATACGCGGCGCGGGTTCAACGCATCTAAATTCCCAATCCCTTCGGGGCTGCGGTGCCCAAGTTCCGCCACCAAACCATCTAGGCCTTCGGCGGCATAAAGATCTGCCACCTGTGCACGAATCGTATCGGAGACCACGACAATATCGATCACCGGCGCGAAGAAGCTCTTCAAGTAAAACCCACTACCCCCGGTCACCACGACCGACTTGCCACGCGCAAAAATATCGGCCACGGCCGCCTTAGAATCGCGCACATAAGCAGCGATATGATAGGGCTGATTGACCGCGTTTACATCGATCAAGTGATGCGGCACACGCGCGAGCTCTTCCGAGGTAGGCTTTGCAGTGCCGATATCCATGCCACGATAGACGAGTGATGCATCGCAGGACACGATCTCAGCATTGTGCTTCTCAGCGTAAGAGAGCGCATACTCGGTTTTTCCAACCGCGGTGGCTCCAGTGATAATGTGTAAAGTCTGTGTCATAAATTTGTGCCTTGAGGCTATGACAAGCTATGGCTCGACTTCCAACACCTTTTTAGTGCTCACCCCGAATCACGCTTGGCAACAAGAACAAAGCCCGTAAGCCTCCCCCGACCAATGACGCCTGACCTCACTGAATACGAT
Organism: uncultured Puniceicoccaceae bacterium; assembly: GCA_905479975.1. Classification (GTDB taxonomy): domain Bacteria; phylum Verrucomicrobiota; class Verrucomicrobiia; order Opitutales; family Coraliomargaritaceae; genus Lentimonas. The sequence continues at coordinate 21,439 of CAJQOS010000019.1, forward strand.
TGCACCGCTTGCGGCGCCTGCTGCCGAAGCTTCCCGATCTTTGCGAGCGAGGCAGACGCAGTGCGCGAACCCGCGATCCGCAACGAAGCACGGCGTTTACCGGAACATTTGGAGACCGAAGATAAAGTATATCAACTATTCCCGCTGCCCTTTCAAACGCGCTGCCCGTATTTGAAAGAAGACGAGCTCTGCCGTATTTATGAATCGCGCCCAAGTGTGTGTCGGCGCTTTGAAGCGGGTAGCAAGCAGTGCATCGAAGCGCGGCGGCGGCAAGGGATCGACGCAGCCGAGCAGTGACGCTTCGCGAGTGGTAGTAAAAGTAGACCAGAGAATCAAAAAACGGGAGGGACGGCCTCCGCGCCGACCGCCGAGCCTCAGCACAGACCCAAAGCCAGACGCAAAGCACTAGCACACCGCAGGACGAGGCTGAGCCTGAGCTTTACCCATAAGTTGAGAATGCGTGAAGTTAGTGGTAAAAAAGCTTCCCTGCGAAGGGAAGGTGTCTCGGTCCGCCGAGACGGAAGGGTTTCGCGCAACATGAGCAGATTCTTTGGGCTAACCCGCCGGAAAAAACCCCTCCGACCCCGCAGACGGGGCCACCTCCCCTTCGCTGGGGAGGAGCTCAAAGAACCGCGTTCATCGCAACAAATAGATGATACAGACTTATGGGTAAAGCTCAGGGCAGAGCTCGTCCCTCCCCGAAACGATACTCACTTTCACTCACACCGCAGGACGAGGCAGAGCTCGTCCCTCCCCTAAACGATACTCACTTTCACTCACTCTAGCCGAAGGCGTCTCACTAGCGAAGCTAGCGCCGCGAGCGCTACTCGCGCAGCGTGCCAGCAGCCTGTTCGTCGAGAAAGGATTGATACGCCATCGGCACACCTTGCTCGATCGGAATCTGTGGTGCCCAGCCGGTGGCTTTGATCTTCGAAATATCGGTGAGTTTGCGCGGTGTGCCGTCTGGCTTGCTGGTGTCGAACGTGAGTTCGCCTTCGTAGCCAACAGCGTCTTTGACCAAACGCGCGAGGTCACCAATCGAAATATCGGTGCCGCACCCGAGGTTCACCCACTCTGGTGGGTTATCCAGTTCGAGCAAATGCAGAATACCCGCAGCGGCGTCGTCTGCATGTAGGAATTCGCGCAGCGGTGTGCCCGTGCCCCAAATCGCGACTTCGGGCGTGTTGTTTGCCTTTGCCTCATGGAAGCGACGGATCAACGCGGGCAACACGTGAGAATTCTGCGGATGATAGGTATCGCCCGCGCCGTAAAGATTCGTCGGCATCGCGGAGTGATAGCAGACCCCATATTGACGACGGTAGAACTCGCACAGCTTAAGGCCTGCGATCTTAGCAATCGCATAGGCCTCATTGGTCGGCTCCAGCGAACCAGTTAGCAAAGACTCTTCCTTAATCGGCTGCTCGGCATATTTCGGATAAATACAGGTGCTGCCGAGAAAGAGGAGACGCTGCACACCTGCTTTATACGCACCATCAATCGTATTTTGCGCGATGGACAAATTCTGAAACATGAATTCGGCGGGATACGTGTTGTTGGCATGAATGCCTCCAACTTTAGCCGAAGCAATGATCGCAACATCCGGCCTCTCAGCAGCGTAAAATGCATTCACCGCGGCTTGATCAGTCACATCCAACTCGCTGCGTGTGCGCGTCACGATATCATCATAGCCTTTGGCTTTGAGCGCACGAACCACAGCAGAACCAACCATCCCGCGATGGCCGGAAACAAATATTTTTGATGTTTTATCCATTTGTAAAAGAAGGTGAAAAGGTAGCGCAGGCGCGTCTCGCGCCGCAAGGACGTTCGAGCGCTCCAGCCAGCACGACGTGGTGCGCCGCGAGACGCGGCTGCGCTACCACTGAATCAGAATTAACCGTTGGTCGCTTGCTTGTAGGCGAGCTCTTGCTTGGCGAGAACGAGATCGGAATCGACCATGATCTTGACCAGCTCTTTGAACTTCACCTTGGGCTCCCATCCGAGTTGCTTCTTCGCCTTGGCAGGATCACCAATCAGCAAGTCAACTTCGGTCGGACGCTCATAGCGCTTATCGTAATCGACATACTTCTCCCAATCCAAATCCAGATTGTTAAATGTCTCGATCACGAAGTCCTTCACGGAATTCGTTTCGTTGGTGGCCATCACATAATCATCGCCCTCGTCTTGCTGAAGCATGAGCCACATCGCTTCGACGTATTCCTTCGCGTAGCCCCAGTCGCGTTGCGCGTCGAGATTGCCGAGGAAGAGCTTATCTTGCAGGCCGAGTTTGATGCGAGTCGCGGCACGGGTGATCTTACGTGTCACAAAGGTCTCACCACGGCGTGGGGATTCGTGATTGAAGAGAATGCCATTGGTCACATGCATCCCGTATGATTCGCGATAGTTCACAGTGAGCCAATATGCATAGACCTTCGCGCAACCATACGGCGAACGCGGGTAGAAAGGTGTTTTCTCGGTTTGTGGCACGTGTTGCACCAGACCGAACATTTCGGATGACGATGCTTGATAGAAGCGGCACTTGCCTTCGAGCCCGACTTCGCGGATCGCTTCGAGCAGACGCAGCGTGCCGAGACCTGTAACGTCGCCAGTGTATTCTGGAATATCAAAGGAAACACGCACGTGACTCTGCGCGCCCAGGTGATAAATTTCGTCTGGCTGGAGATTATACAGCAGCTTCATCAACATCACACCGTCAGAGAGATCCCCATAGTGCAGGAACATCTTCGTGCCATTGATATGCGGGTCATTGTAGAGATGGTCAATACGCTGCGTATTGAACGTCGAGCAACGGCGGATGATGCCATGCACCTCGTAGCCCTTAGCTAAAAGAAGTTCTGCAAGATACGATCCGTCTTGCCCCGTGATACCTGTGATGAGTGCTTTTTTCATAGTGGCGGTAGTATATACGATCTTGCAGCGCCTGTCTTTTCGTATTTACGTATAAATAATTGTATATTTGCGAATAAACTATGCGCACCAATGAACAACTCGTCGCGATCGCCTTCGATCTGAATTTCCGCCACGCCGCCGAGATCTTCAGCGGCGTGTCCGATTATGTGACAGAAGCGCGGCTCGACTGGCAGCTGATGCCGTTGAATTTCGGCTTCGAAGTGCGGCTCATGGAGCTCGCGAAATCTGGACAACTGGCCGGAGCGATTGGCACCTTCGTAAGTGATGGCTGGGTTGCGGGGCTACTCGAACAAAGAGTGACTGCGATCAACATGTTCAACTTTTCGGAGATTAACAGCATCCCCAACGTCGGCCCAGACGACACCGCCACAGGCGAAGCCGCAGCCGAGCACCTGATCGCTCAAGGTGCCAAGCGTTTTGCGTTCTTCGGAGCGGACGGGGTGTATTACACGCGCTTACGCAAAGCGGGATTCAAAGGGGGACTCAATGAGCGCAGCACTATCGAACTACGCCCGGGGCCTCTCTTAGACGATCAAATCAACGACTTGAAATCTGGCGAAGGCTTACTCGGCATCTTCTGCTCCAACGATCTGAGCGCACGCGAGTTCATTCTCGCCGCACAACGGCAAGGCCTACACTGCGGGCGCGACTTCCTGATCGTCGGCGTGGACAACGATCCCTCCGAGTCGATCTTTGCCGGCATCGGTATCAGCAGCTTCAAGCAACCGATCCGCGAAACCGGCTATCTCGCAGCCAAAGCACTGCACCAGCAACTCACGCTCGGACACCTCACTTCCGAGCTAACATTACAAACACCCTCACAGCTCATTGCCCGCGAATCCTCGCTTGCCTCAGGCCGCGCACGCATTGCCCAGCAAGCCGTCAACCTACTGCACGAGCACCTCGCCGATCCAGAGCTAGAAATGGAAAGCATCGCTCAACGCATCGGCGTCTCCCGCCGCGTGCTAGAGATTGCCGTTAAAGAGCAGCTCAGCACCAGCCCTTATCAAATCCTAAGCAAAGCACGACTCGAACGAGCACAGCACCTCCTCAAAACCACCAAGCTCCCAATCATGGAAGTCGGCACACGCTGCGGATACCCCGAGGCGCACCACTTCTCTGCTTGGTTTAAAAAACAAGTAGGCTGCGCCCCAAAGGCCTATCGAGATGGAATTGGCAGTTAGGAACATCCTTATGTCGCCGACTCAAAAGATAGAGTTCAGTGGCAATTACCCGTAGAGCCCAAAGAACACACCCAGATCTACTTTGCAAGCGCCACTGCCTCCGCCCAGTTCTCGACTATGAATACTCAGAAGAATATGTCTCTTTGTATGTATGCGAATAGAGCTCAAAGAGATTACCAAAAGGGTCCTCTAAGTAGACCATTTTGTAGGGCTTGTCGTCATTCTCAGGATGATACCGCATAACATCCATTCGTGCCTTACCCCCATACTGTTCAACCCGCTCAATCACGCCTTCGAAGTCGCTGGTTTGCAGACAGAAGTGAAAGATACCAATTTTATTGAAGTCGACTTGATGTCTCTCCTCTCGATCTTTCATTTCAAACAACTCAAATCCGACACCGTCTTCAGTGACCAGATGCGCAATATTAAACCCCTTAAAGCCCTCGCCAAATACAGCGATACACATCCGTCCAATCGCGGTTTCCCGCTCTTCAACTACGGGCGAATTGTCCATCACAATTTCAAGACCTAGCGCTTTCGTATAAAATTCGACTGCTTGGCCCATATCACCCACCATAATACCTACGTGACTCATCTTCATAATTTAACTCCTTTAACTTGGTTATTATCTTTTTGATTACTCAGGTGCAATTCAGTTGAAGGCACTCAAGAGAAGTGACACAGGTCGAACGACTTCTCAAATTGGAGAATCCTTTTCTTCAAGAAAAAGGACTCTCACTCTCACTCTCACTCTCACTCTCACTCTCACTCTCACTCTCACTCTCACTCTCACTCTCACTCTCACTCCGTGCTGCACACGGTATCACTAGCGAAGCGCCACTTCGGTTTGACAACACCGCCCACTAGCAGCTTCTCTATGCGCATGTCAAAACAAGGCGTCATCCTACTCAACCTCGGCTCACCCGATTCCACTAAAGTCAGCGACGTGCGTAAATACCTGCGCGAGTTCCTGATGGACGGACGTGTGCTCGACGCACCCTTTGCAATCCGCTGGTTTCTGGTGAACTGCCTGATCCTGCCCAAACGCCCGAAACAGTCCGCCGAAGCCTATGAAAAGGTATGGCTCGACGAAGGTTCTCCGCTCATCCTCACCTCAGTTGCGCAGCAAAAAGCACTCGCCGAGCAAGTCGATGTGCCCGTGGCTCTCGGCATGCGCTATGGCACACCATCCACCGAGAGCGCACTGCAAGAGCTCCTCGACCAAGGCGTGGACGACGTGCTGATCGTGCCAATGTATCCGCACTACGCGATGTCCAGCTACGAGACAGCCGTGGTGCACTTGATGGACTCCGTGCGCAAGCTCAAGCCAGACCTCAAAACAACGCTACTCCCACCGTTCTACCAAGACGAAGACTACATCGCGGCCCTCGCCGAGCGCTCACGCCCCTATTTGGAAGATGGCAACTACGACAAAGTCGTCTTCTCCTTCCACGGCATCCCACAGCGCCACTTGGTGAAAGGCGACCCGTCGCACGATCACTGCATGACCACGCCGGATTGCTGTAATACCTGCCACCCAGCCCATGCCACTTGCTACCGTCACCAGTGCGCCATGACCCTAGAAAAGCTCGTTGCTGCGCTGAATATTCCGAAAGAGAAGCACATGATCACCTTCCAGTCGCGCCTCGGCCGCGAACCCTGGCTGCACCCCTACACCGATAAAGTGCTGGAGCAACTCGCCAAGGACGGCAACAAGCGCGTCAAAGTGATCTGCGCGTCGTTCACCGCCGACTGCCTAGAGACCTTGGAAGAAATCGCTCAAGAAGGCCGCGAGATTTTCCTCGACGCTGGCGGCGAAGATCTGCAGCAGATCCCTTGCGTCAACGAGCATCCGAAATTCATCGAGTTCCTGCGCAATAAGGTAACGGCATGGCAAGGCGGCGCCTACGAAACGGCTCACGCCACACCGCCCGCTTACGTCGCTAAGTAGCAACGCCCGCTCCTACCTACCACCGACACCATCATGCTTGAGGAAATAGCACTCACTGCCCGCGAAGCCATCGCCATCGGCACGTCTATTTATCTGAGCGCGTTCCTTTTTGGCGTCCTCATGATCGTGCTGCGCAAGCCCTACCCACGAGCCGCAATGTTTGCGCTGCTCACGGGTGGCTTTATCTTTCAAACCCTCGGCCTCAACCTGCGCGGCGCCGAAATCAAAGGCTGCCCACTTGGCAACATCTTTGAGATCTCGCAATTCATCGCATGGTCATTGGTCCTGCTCTATTTCATCATCGGCCCTGCCTTTAGGCTTCGCTTGCTCGGCCTCTTCACCGCAGGCTTGGCAGGCCTGCTCTGCAGCACCGCGCTACTAGTGCGCGCGTGGGACACCCCTTATCCTGCCGGAATCTTTGGCGGCAACCCATGGATCGAGCTACACGCCGCACTCGCGATGTTTAGCTACGCGATGTTCGCCATCGTGGCACTGGTCTCTGTGATGTTTCTCATCCAGCAACACGGCCTCAAAAAGAAGCAGTTCAAAGGTGTCTATCAATACCTACCCTCGGTGCAGCAACTCGACTTGATGGCCAAACGCCTACTCATCACTGGTGTCCTAGTGCTCAGCGCGGCCCTGATCTTTGGGGCCGTCTTTTGGGTGAACCACCCCGAGCGCGTGCCGGTCTTTAAGCTTTCCGCGACCTGCCTCGTCTGGGCGGGCTACCTCACCGTCGTCGTTTTACGTATACAAAAGAAACTCGTCACTCGTCGCCACGCCATCGCGTGTATCGGCCTCTTCCTATTCGCCCTCGCCTCCCTGTGGCCTGTGCAATCTGCCAGCGATACCGCCCGAACCGACGAGCCCTCCGACCATCAGGCATCTGAATGAGCGAAGCATTGCAGTCACTCTTTGTGCTCGGCAGCACGCACCATGAAGCTCCGCTCGAAGTGCGCGAGCGCATGGCACTCACGCCCGAAAAAGCCGCCGCCCTTCAACAAGAATTGCACGCCCGTGACGACATTCGTGAGTGTCTCGTCGTCAATACCTGCAACCGAGTCGAAGTCTACGGACTTGCCAGTGCGCCCAACGTCGAAGCCACCATCCGCGACCACCTCTGCGCTTGCAACGGTGTGAGCCGCGAGCTACTCGACGCGCACTCGACTTGGCACACCAATCTCGACGTGCTCCAACACGCCTTCGAAGTCTCCTCTGGGCTCGACTCACAAATGGTCGGCGAGACCGACATCCTCGGCCAGATGAAAACCGCCTACGCCGATGCCCGCGCGGCAAAGTGCACCGGCATCGTGCTCAACCGACTCTTCGAGAAAAGCTTTCAAGCCGCCAAGTCCGCACGCACACAAACCGGCATTACTCGCGGACAAGTCAGTATCGGCAACGTCGCAGTCGATCTCGCCAACCGTATATTCGGCCACCTACGCGACAGCCGCGTGCTATTAATCGGCAGTGGCGATGTCGCCGAAAAGACCGCTCAATCCCTCAAAAGTCGCGGCGTAGCCGACATCACCGTCGCCAGCCGCACCTATGAAAATGCGCATGCCCTCGCCCACAGCCTTGGTGGTGCAGCGATTGAATTGAGCGATTTCGCCGCGCAGCTCAAACGTTTTGATATCGTGATCAGCTCCACCGCCGCGCCTGGCATGCTACTGGACCGCGACATGATTGCGACGGCGTTGAAGCAACGTCCGGATCGTCCCTTTTTCCTGATCGACGTGGCACTCCCGCGCGACATCGACCCAGCGGTCGACACACTCGAAAACGTATATCTCTACAACCTCGACGATCTCTCCAGCATCGCCAACGAGAACCTCGAACTCCGCAAAGCCGAGATCGCCCGCGCCCGCACCATTCTAAAAGGCCATGCGTGGAACCTATGGCTACAGCTCAGACGCCGCACTATGATGGCAGCGAAGTAGGACTGAAAAAGCCGCCTCCCCGAAAGGAAGCGGCTTTGATTAAAAAATTCTGAAATGAACTTATTTCACCGAAGGAATACTGCTTGGAGCAACCACTGGAGCTGCTGGCATCGGCGCTGCGGGCGCACCCATGCCCTGCCCCATCATCATCATGCCCATAATTGGCATCATCGCGCCCTTCAGGCTCTGGTCGAATTGCTCTTGAGTCTCGGCGGCGGAAATTTGAGCCAATACACCATCGAGCATCGTTAAGACACCCATAATTTGTGGCTTTTGAGCGGCGACGTCTTCCGGAGAAGTCGCTTCCAGCTCAGCAGTGGATTCTGCGATCTCTGCCGCCCACTCGCTCGCGATCTCTGCGGGCACCCAGCGCTGCTCAACTTTTGTGAATGCCTGCTCAACTGGCTCTTGACCAGGGATTTCCATCAACAAAGTCGCTTGCAAATCATCTGCCTCTACCACGCTCACAGCCGAATTGATGTAATCCGAAAGCACGTATTCTTCACCAGCCAGCACCGACAGCTCTTCAACATAGCCAGCCAACTTCGACACCGTTGTATCGAAAAACGCCTGACCCTCAAAATTAAGCAGGCCAGCCGAAGAAGCCAATTCACTTTGAGTCAGCGTATTAATCACACCAACGACCGCAGGCAGCGCCGCTTCAAGCTGCGCGAGTTCCTCTGCAGTCCGACCTTCCAAGAAAGACGTGTTCAGAATAAATGCCTTCTGCTGATCCACGACCTCCGCAAGGCGGCCAATCGTCGCAAAGCTCTTGTCGTAGAGCTCAGGATCGATCTTGGTGCCTGCAAGCTGCACCAGAGTCGTCACATCACTTTGGTAGCTAGCTGGCATCGCCTGCCAGAGAATACCGCCATTGCCTTGAGCAAATTCAGTGATGACCGTTTGGATCGCTGCATCTGGTGCTGCTGGAATCGGATCCTCCGTTTTTTTGCCGCAAGCAGTGAATAATAATGCACTGGCAGTCAGGCCGAGTGCGAGGTTCTTAGGAATTGAGGAGATCATATTGTTTGGATGAATTTAAATGAGAAACGAGAAGTTCAAGGCAACTCGGACAGAACATCGAATCTAAAGTGCCCTGAATCCCGATTATTCCAACGCATAATAGCCTCAGCCACTTCCGCTACGCCTCCAGCAAACGCGTGCGGCGGTGCTGCTGCGGGAACTGGAGCGTAATCGCGGTGCCCTCGCCTTTACGGGACTCGATGCCGAGCTGGCCGCCGTGATCGCGGATAATGCGCTGCACGATCATCATGCCGAGGCCGTGGCCTTCCTTCTTTGTGGTATAGTAAGGCTGTAAGATACGGGAAAGCTCATCTTCTGAAATACCGGAACCGGTATCGATGAATTGCAGATACACAAATTCGTCGTCACTCCGCGCAAGCACTCTGAGTTTCCCGCCGGGCTGCATCGCTTCCATCGCATTTTTAACCAGGTTAAAAAAGACCTGTTTGATCTGACCACGGTCGCCAAGGATCGGTGGAATGGTTTGGCCGACTTCGACATTTACATCCAAACGGCGGTTGCTCAATTCGGCTTCTTGCACGCGCAGCACCTCGTCCAGGAGTTCAATCAGATCGAGTTCATTGAGTTCGGGTTGCTGCGGTCGCACGGCTTCGAGGAAATGTGTAATGATGCCATCGAGCCGCTTCACCTCGCCTTGGCACACTTCGAGTGAATCAGCCATACTTCCAGCGTCCGCCCCGAGTTGGAGTTTTTTCAACTTCCGCTCGATCAACTGCAAATGAATCGTCAACGAGTTGAGCGGATTGCCCAGCTCATGCGCGACGCCCGCGGAGAGACGCATGATCGAAGCAATGCGCTCGCTCTCAATCCGCTCTTCCATCGAGACTTTCTCTTCGGTCACATCGGAGAGCACGACAACCATGCCACCGCTATCATGATGCCCCACATGCGCGTCGATCGGCACCATATAGAGACGAACGAACCGATGCTCAGGATACGTCAGCTCCACCTCGCGGGACAGCACGGGCGATGCTTTCGCCACGTCTTTGTTCTTATTTAAATCAATCGAACGCGCTAGGTCCGGCACCATTTTCCACAGGCGTGTGTTGCCGATGTCATCCTCCTTCAAGCCGATCAAACTGAACGCGGCCTCGTTGGCGTATTGCACGACGCCCTCGGAGTCGATCACTAGAATCCCATCCTGAATCGTATTAAACACGGTCTCCTGCAACTTACGGTCGCGCGCGAGGCGCTGCACCAAAATACCAAGATTCACCGAATCGAGGTCATCGATACGCCCAAGGATCTTATCAAGTCCGGAGTTTTTCATTACAAAATCTTAATCTTAATCTTAATCATAATCATAATCACTCAACTCAGTCTCCTTCATTGTAAGCAGCCGGATCTTCATACACGCGCCCGCCTTCTTGACTTCGAATCAATCCAACCATCATCGAGACAACCTCCTTAAGAATAATTTTGCCCTCCTCTGCGGTCGTCACCCCGATTTTGTTGCGACGAGTCAAGACATCCAAAGCAGCTGCGCATTCCAAGGCGGAACCACGCGCAATATCAAAGAAACGACAACGATCCTTTGCCGTGAACTTCCCATTCCCTTCGGCCAAATTCAGTGGTATCGAAGTTGACGCACGATCGATTTGATCATGCGCAGCGAGCCCTTTGGGCAAATCCGACAGCAGCGTCTCTACAAATTCAACAAAGTCTAAAGAGCGCTGATAGACGTTTAGCTTTTCATGGTCAAAGATTGTAGGCATGGGTCGTGGAATTTGGGTAAGGTGGAGCAGGATTAAGAGTAAGATTAGGAGTATGATTAAGACTCACTCGCCGTTGGCGTGACGAGTTGGATCAATTGCTCGGCGATTTCGGCTTTGGTAGCAGGCCCGATCTTCAGCGAACTGCCGTCGGCCGCGATGAGCGTCACTTCATTGGTATCAGCGGCAAAGCCTGCACCCGACTCGCCTACTTTATTAGCCACAATCCAGTCTAGATTTTTCTCTTCCAGTTTCTTGCGGGCATAGGCATCGACGTTGTTCGTCTCTGCGGCAAAGCCCACGACGGTCTGCTGTGCCTTGCGCTCGGTCATCGTTTTTAAAATATCGATGGTGCGCTCAAACTCGATCGTCATCGAGGCGTCGCCTTTCTTCTCTTTCTTCGCGTGTTGTGTGACTGGTCGAAAGTCACTGACAGCGGCAGTCATGATCAACACATCACAGGCATCAAACAACGCATCGACGTGATGAAACATTTCCTCAGCACTGACGACTGGGTATAAAATAACATCCTCTGGCTCTTCGAGCGCGACTGGCCCAGCGACGAGATCGACCGTCCATCCCGCAGCCACAGCGGCTTCGGCGAGAGCATAGCCCATCTTTCCGGTGGATGGATTGCTCAAAAAGCGCACCGGATCGATAAATTCACGGGTAGGGCCCGCAGTAATAAGACAACGAATAGAGCTTGCGTTCGACATAACTCGGAAAAGCCTAGGCGAACATATGGCCGAACAGCAACCCAGCACCGCACCGAATTTGCAGAATTCTCCTAAGACCGGAAAACCTCCGGTTAAAAAAGAGAATACCTTCCTCAATCTTGGCTTTAATATCTTGTTGCCCATCATGGTGCTCAACAAGGGCAAGAAATACTTCGGCGAGTATCTTGAGCCGTATTTTGAGAACGTCGCAGTTGGCATCCTGATCATCGCCATCCTGTTTCCGGTCTGCTATTTCATCTACGACTACTTCAAACGCTCGAAGTATAACCTCTTCTCCATTCTCGGTCTCATCAGCGTGCTTCTGACTGGTGGCATCGGTATTTTAGAAATCCCCACCGAATGGTTCGCTGTAAAGGAAGCAGCCATTCCGCTGCTGCTCGGCATCGCGGTCGTCGTCTCGCTCAAAACGCCGTGGCCGCTGATTCGCACACTGCTCTACAATCCAGAAGTTCTGGATGTGGACAAAGTGCACGACGCTCTGGTCGCGCATGACAGTGAAAGCGCCTTTGAAAAGCTACTGGCGAAGTGCACTTGGCTGCTCGCATTCTCATTTCTGCTCAGCGGCATCCTCAACTTTGGACTGGCTCGCTGGATCGTCGTCAGCCCAAGCGGCACGGATGCCTTTAACTCCGAAGTCAGTAAAATGATGGCGTGGAGCTGGCCTGTGATCGTCATTCCGAGCATGGCCATCATGATGGTCACACTCTGGATGCTGCTGAGCGGCATCAAGCAAATGACCGGACTAGAGCTGGAGGACATTTTGCACGGCGCACCACCGAAAACGGACGCTGATGGCAGCGAACAGGCGGAGGGTTAAGCGCTCACGCTGCCCCGATCTCACCAGACTGTTGCAAAAACCTGAGCTGTTACGATCAAGGCCACGTCCGCTCCAAGGTATACTCACGCGCATCATAATTTGTGAAAAGTGTAGTCGAGTTCCTTTAGGTGCTCGACCGACACGGCCATCGCTATCGTTTCCTCCAAGCGGGTGGCCACCTAAAAGAAGCCACCTACGACTTCAGGCTCAAGAGCCGGAAGATTGCGCCTTCAATGGGGCGATCAAATTGCCCCATTGAAAATCACAAGACTTGATGCGCGGCAGTAATAACTGGCACAAAAAAACGGCAGAGCTCCGAGGAGCTCTGCCGTTAATAAAATGATACGCTTTAACTTCTAGCGTTCGTCCATCTGCACGTAATCGCGAATCGTGGAGCCTGTGTAAATCTGACGTGGGCGGTGAATGCGGCTCTTCGGGTTTTCAGCAATCTCTTTCCAGTTGGCAATCCAACCTGGCATGCGCCCAATCGCAAACATCACGGTGAACATCTCGACAGGGATGCCGATCGCCTTGAGCAAAATACCACTGTAGAAGTCGACATTCGGATAGAGTTTACGCTGCACGAAATACTCATCTTCCAGCGCAGCCTTTTCGAGGTGCTTGGCGATGTCGAGCAGTGGATCGTCGATACCGAGACCTTCGAGCACCGCTTCCGAGCTGATACCAAGAATCTTCGCACGCGGGTCGTAGTTTTTATACACGCGATGACCAAAGCCCATGAGCTTCGCCTTACCCTCTTTCGCGTCTTGGATGAATCTCGAACCATCATCGCCGGATGCATGAATATCTTCGAGCATCTTGATCACAGCCATATTCGCACCGCCATGTGACGGCCCCCAGAGCGCGCAGACTCCAGCAGAGACCGAAGCAAAGAGATTGGCCCCACCGGAAGCGACCATACGGACGGTCGAAGTGGAACAGTTCTGCTCGTGATCGGCATGTAGAAGCAGGAAGAGGTCGAGCGCGGCAGCCGCACCTGATGTATCACTGTATAGATTATACGGTTCGGAGAACATCATGTGTAGGAAGTTCTCTGCATAACGGCGATTATGATCAGGAAAGACATAAGGCAGCCCTTGCTTTTGGCGATACGTCATCGCTGCAATCGTGCGAACTTTCGAAATCAACAGCGCTGCCGTTTCATCGAAGTGCGCCAAATCCTGCTCGCGATCATTCGAAGACATCTCGGGGTAATACGCACCGAGCGAGTTCAACATCGCAGACAAGATCGCCATCGGGTGTGCATCACTCGGGAAGCCCTCGAAGTGATGATGCATGCCCGTGTGAATCGATGCATGTGTTTGCACTTCTGTGCGAAACTTCGTGAGTTCTGCCTCCGACGGCAGTTCACCGTAAATCGCTAAGAAGGACGCCTCTAGAAAAGTCGAATTCTCTGCCAGCTGCTCGATCGGATAGCCTCGGTGACGCAGGATGCCCTTCTCACCATCAATAAATGTGATTTTGCTCAAGCATGAGCCAGTGTTGCCATAGCCTTCATCGAAGGTAATGCAACCACTCTTAGAGCGTAAGGTTCTGGTATCCAGAGCCTTTTCTCCTTCTGTTCCCTCAATAATTGGGAACTCGAAATTCTCATCGCCGAGTCGGATAGTGCCGGTGTTTTCCATTTTAATAGCTAGTCGTCGTGTTGGGTAGGTAGTAGTGCGAATTATCGTAATATAAAGAGCCCTTCAAGTTCGTGCACTAAAGCGATTTCAAAAAATTGCGATAGAGGTGCAATCCTTTTGCCTGACTTTTTTCAGGGTGAAACTGTGTGGCATAGCAATTTCCAGAACGAATCCCGGAGACGAAACGACCGCCGTAATCCGTCTCAAACAGCGCGAGACTCTGATCTTCCGGGTCAATGTAATAGCTATGCACGAAATAAAATTGGTCGGTCCCACTCTCCAGCCCCTCGGTCAACGGATCGTCGCCAGCGAAGCTCACTGTGTTCCAGCCCATGTGTGGCACCTTGAGTGAAGGATCGATCCGGAAGCGGCGAACCTGCCCCTTAAACACCCCTAATGCCGGCGTATCGCCCTCCTCGGAGTGTTCGAATAATGCCTGAAGCCCGAGGCAAATTCCGAAAAACGGCTTATCTGCAGCAATCCATTCGCGGATCGCATCGTCAAAACCGGTCTCTTTGAGCAAGCGCATGGTATCGACGATTGCCCCCTGGCCCGGAAAGACCAAAGCGTCCGCATCCTTGATTTCATCGGGGGTGGAGACGAGTTGCGCATCCGCACCGACATGCTCCCAAGCCCGCACAACACTGCGCAGATTACCCATACCGTAATCGATCACAGCAAGGCGTGGCTTATTATTTGAAGTAACTGCGCTCATAAGAAACGCAATAAAGTGTCAAACCTGAGACAGGATGCAAGCAGACATGGATTTTGATTAGCCGGACTAATGGGCTCGCGAACCCCAGCTAATCAAGAATGCACGACAGGAGCCGGAAATACAAAAAAAGGACGACCCGCGCTCGGATCGTCCTTTGAGTAAAAACTGAGCCTCAACTACAACGAGAGCGTGCCCTTGGTGGACGGCAATGCACCGCCGAGACGGGGATCCACCGTGGTAGCCACGTCGAGCGCACGTGCGAAGCCTTTGAAGATGGCTTCGGCAATGTGGTGCGGCTCTTCGCCGTATTCCAGAGTGATGTGGAGATTGCAGGCTGCATCGTTGGCAAATGCTTGGAAAAACTCCTTCACGAGGACGATGCTGAAATCGCGCACCATCGGGAACTGGTAATCCACATTATAAACGAAGGCCTGGCGGTTCGAAAGATCGAGCACCACACGAGCGAGCGACTCATCCATCGGCAACAGGAAGAAACCGTAGCGACGAATGCCGCCTTTATCGCCAAGCGCCTGCTTGACTGCTTGCCCTAGCACGATGCCAGTGTCCTCCACCATGTGGTGATAATCGACGTCGATATCGCCGGTTGCTTTGACCTTCAGGTCGAACAAGCCATGTTTGGCAAAGAGCGTCAGCATGTGATCGAAAAACGGGATGCCGGTGTCGATTTCGGACACGCCCGTGCCATCGACATTCAGCTCCAGTTCGATCTGAGTCTCTTTAGTATTGCGGGTGATGTTTGCTATGCGTTGTTCAGCCATGATGTAATAGCGGTTATAAATGCCTCCATTTCAGCGTCAGTTCCTATGCTGACGCGGATGAAAGAGCAAGTTAAAGGATGGTTCGGGAAATAGCGCACCAATACGCGCGATTGCTTCAAATGTTCAAATAACGAGGCCGCAACGTCTGCGCCCGACTCGCCTGCTGCATTTTTCGGCTCGGTAAACAGTAAATTCGCCGCCGATGGATACGTAAACCAACCAAGCGTATCGATCTGCGCGAGCGTTGCTTCACGAGTCGCGATCACCTGCTGGCGTTGTTCCTCAAAATATGGCACGTCCTCAAACGCAGCCTGCGCGGCGACTTGTGCGACTCGGTCGACGTTATACGCATCACGCACACGATCCAACATGCCGATGATGCCTTCACTCGCCATGCCGAAGCCAACACGCATCCCCGCAAGTCCGTAAGACTTCGAGAACGTGCGCACCACGACGAGGTTTTCATAATCTTTAAGCAGCGTAACGGCACTCTCCCCTCCGAAATCCACATACGCTTCATCAACGACCAAAATGCCGTCGATCCGTTGCAATACGGCTTCAATCGCTGAAAGCGGAAACGCCACGCCAGTCGGCGCATTCGGCGAAGTCAGGAAAAACACGGGTGCATTTGCCGCTGCAATTGCATCGACATCCAGTTCCATCGAGCGCGTAAACGGCACATCAATCATGCCCTTGCCCGACATGCCAGCCACCACGGGATACAGCGAATAACTCGGCACGGTATGTCCCGCGCCCTCTGACGACACGTAACAACGCGTGATCAGATCCAAAATATTATCCGAGCCGTTACCGATGATCACGTTCTTCGCAGTGAGGCCATAGCGCTCACCGATCACCGCACGCAGCTTCGAGCTCACTGGCTCTGGGTAGCGACGCAAGTGTGCGACCTCAGCAGCCACTGCCTCGCCGACCTTCGGTGACGGAGGATACGGATTCTCGTTCGTGTTGAGTTTCACCCAGCCCTCACCCTGCGGTTGTTCACCGGGCACATAGGCATGGAGTTCCTGAATGTGCGGCAAGGCACGGGCATTGGCATCAAATGTTTTTTTCATGGCTGCGATGCACTCTTTGAAATCAGGAATGCACAGGAATGCACACAAATAATGCTAGAAATCTCAGATCACCGAGCAACGAGTAGCCACCAATGACTAATCCCAGCATCTGAGATGCGATTTGCCTTCTAGCATTTTTTCACTACCGCTCTTTCATACGATTTTAATTCCCGCCATGTTTAGCCGATATATTTTACCACCGCTGCTGCTATTGAGCTCCGCGAGCAACCTACTTGCTGACGAGATCTTAATGAAAAACGGCTCTCGCATCGTCGGCGACTTGGTGAGCGTCGAAGCAGACAAAGTGATCTTTTCGACTCCCTTTGCTGGGAACATTACGATTACTCAAGACAACGTCGACCGCATCATCACTGAAGAGCCAGTCACACTGATGATGGAAGACGGCACGGTCTACCGCGGCCGTCAGATTATATCGACCGAAACGGCCATGCTCGTGGAGGCCGAAGACGAAGCCCCAGTGATTTTCGACGCAACCGACATCGAGATGGTCAACCCTGAGCCATGGAAACTCGGAGAGGGCTACGATTGGACAGGCTCAGTCTGGCTCAAAATGGAATATGATCGCGGCAACTCAGATTCCGATGAATGGGACATCGCCGCCAACTCAGTATGGCGCAGCCTAGTCGACCGTTATACACTCAAAGGCGACATGGAATATGAGGAATCCAGAAACGTCAAAAAAGAGGACAACTGGTTCATCTATGGAAAATACGACCGTTTTTTAGAACCAGGCAGCCAGAATTACCGCGGCACGGACCTAAGCTTCGAATACGATGAATTTGCCGACCTAGACCTACGCACGATTTTCGGCGTGCATATGGGGCGCACTTTTTCCGACAACGAACACTTCGCACTGGAGATGGAACTCGGTCCGGCATGGGTCGATGAGCAATTCAGCAATGCAGACAACGACAGCTGGTTAGGTGTGATGTGGAATGTGAAAGCCACCAGCGACATCGTCGGCTTTGGCTCTCAACTATATCTGAACCATGACGGAATCCTCAACACCAGTGACCCGCGCGACACGATTCTCAACGCAACGCTTGGTATTAAATTCCCCATCCGCGGCGGCTTTGAAACTGCCTTCGAAGCCGAATACGAATATGACGGCGGTGCGGTGGAAGATGTCGATCAACTCGATGAAACCTACAACATCCGCTTCGGTTACTCTTGGTAACAGTCGCAATCAACCGACCATTTCCATGACACTCCCAAACAACAAGACCAAGATCGTCGCCACCATTGGCCCAGCCTCAGACTCCCCTGAAATGCTGGAAAAACTCATTCGTGCCGGCCTCAACGTCGCGCGACTTAATTTTTCTCATGGCGAATTCAGTGATCATGCCGATCGTATCGCCCGCATCCGCGCGGCCGAACAAGCCACTGGTTGCTCCGTCACCATTATGGCCGACCTGCCGGGGCCGAAGATGCGCGTCGGCATCATTGAGCCCAAACTCGTCCACCTCGCCCCCGGCGATGCCTTCACCCTCACCAGCGAAGACATCGTCGGCAACGCGCAACGCGCCTCGATGAGCTTCGAACCGCTACCACGCGTCGTAACACCAGGAGATAAACTCTATCTCAACGATGGTCTCATTCAACTCATGGTCGAAAGCGTCACGGGCAACGACGTGCACTGCACAGTCGCCGCTGGCGGCGAACTCAGCTCCCGCAAAGGCCTCAACCTCCCAGGAATCGACCTCGGTATCAACGCCTTTACCGACCATGATCACGCCTGCTTAGAATTTGCGCTCAACAACGGCGTAGACTCTGTCAGTCAATCCTTCGTCGAATCGGCAGCCGACATCGAAGCCGTGCGCGCTGCTGCCGATGCTCTGGGCAAAAAGCCCTTCATCATCGCCAAAATCGAGCGCGTGGAAGCGATCGATCACCTCGACGAAATTCTCCACGCCGCCGATGGCATCATGGTCGCACGCGGGGATCTAGGCGTCGAAGTGCCGATCGAACAGATCGCAGTGATTCAAAAGCGAGTCATCGCCATGGCAAACCGCGCAGGAAAGCCGGTGATCACCGCCACTCAGATGCTCGAATCCATGACCATCAGCCGCCTGCCCACACGCGCAGAAGCCACCGATGTCGCCAACGCCATCCTCGATGGCACCGACTGCATCATGCTCTCAGGCGAGTCCGCCATGGGCAACTACCCCGAAGAAGCTGTTTCGATGCTGGCTCGAATCGCCGCCAGCGCCGAAGCACATCGTGATGCCACAGCAAAAGACCCAGCCCAGCAGCAATCACTGGTAGCACCTACCACCAAAGACGAGGCCATCTCCGACATCGTCCACCACTCAATCCGCAGCGTACCGTGCTCTGCTGTGTTCGCACCCACTCAAACTGGTACCACTCCACGAATGATTTCGCGGTTCAAGCCCCACGTTTGGATCATTGCCGGTTGCCGCGACATCAGAGTCAGCAAAGGGCTCGCGTTTTCCTACGGAGTGCGAGCGATTCATCTACAAGATGGCACGATCGATTGGCAAGAGTTCGCCAAAAACTGGCTCAGTGAAAATAACCTGCCAGTTCACCTCGCCATCTTAGTCGCCGGCCCCTCGCCCAAAAAACCAAGTGCCAACTACCGCGTCGAGTTTCTACGATTTATCACCGAATCACCCGAGACCCTGCTGCCGTCGAACTAAACATCCAAATACGAAAAACAGCATCAATGCGATCGACCACCCGAAGTTAAACCGCCAACTTACGCATCAACCATTTATCAGCAGAGCTTCAATGGAAGTCGAACTACTCGATTCCGCGACAGGTCAACGCCTCGCTGCAGCAGTCGACGAGCGAAGCGGTTCCGCCGGCCTAGGATCCAAGTGGACTCACGTCGAAAAAACATTCAACACGTGGGGTGCAAAAATGAGTGACCGCCTCAAGCGCCTCACCACCGCTAGCCGCCTCAAGCAAAATCTGCTCGACGTTAAGATCTAGTCGCCCGCAGATTCCTTTGACTAAAAAAAAACGCTCAGCACTAGCAGAGCGGGTTTTTTCTTTTGAAAGGGTGAGTTCTACAAGCGGATCGTCAACGAACGACCGTGCCCATCGAGCTTCTCTAAACGCGCAAAAGTCTCCACGACTGGCGCCGCATTAGCCAAGCTCTTGGCATCGTAGCGTAAAATACTGGAGCGTCGGATGAAGTCTGTCGCTTGCAAACCACTGAAGAAGCGTCCTGCGCGGCCCGTTGGCAGCGTGTGACTCGGCCCCGCAGTAAAGTCACCCAATACCGTCGGCGTCATGTAGCCCTGAAGAATTGCTCCCGCAGTCACAATCTTCTTAGTCAACGCATCGATCGACTTGTCGGCGATCTGTAGCTCCAAGTGCTCGGGAGCAATATAGTTCGAGACCTGTGCCGCTTGATCAAGGTTCTTACAAGTCACCGCAAGGAAGCGAGTCGTCAGCACCTTCTCACACTTCGCAGCGTGAGTGCGCTCGGGCAATTGCTTGGCGAGTGACTTCTCAATCTTCTTGAGCAGCGCCTTACTCGTCGTCGCTAAATAAATGATTTCCTTACCGCTGCCGTGTTCGGCCTGTGCGATGAGATCCGCTGCAACATGGTCTGCATTTGCGCCGGCATCGGCGATGATCATCACTTCGCTCGGGCCAGGTAGCAGATCGATGCCGACCGTGCCGAGCACTTGACGCTTGGCCTCCATCACAAACGCATTGCCCGGGCCAAAAATCTTATCCACAGCTGGCACTGTTGCGGTGCCATATGCCATCGCGCCAACGGCTTGAACGCCGCCGACTTTATAAACTTCGTCAACACCGACCATCGCCAGCGCAGCCAACATGCCGGGAGCAATGGAGCCATCTGCAGCGGGAGGTGTGCAGACGCAAATCTCAGGATTTTTGACCAACTTCGCCAGCACCGCCGTCATAATGACAGTCGAGACGAGCGGCACATTACCGCCAGGCACATACAGGCCGACACGTTGAATCGGATAAAAGCGCTCGCCGACGATACCGCCTTGAGCGTTCTTTGCCTTCCAATCCTTCGGCAATGTCTTTTTGTGGAAATCTTTGACCAACGCGATGGACTCGCGAATGGCTTTACGATCCGCAGCGGACAAGCTCTTGACCGCAACCTTCATCTCAGCGGGATCGACGCGCATCGCTTTGGCGCTCAGCTTCGCACCGTCAAATTTCTGCGTGTATTGGAGCACGGCCTGATCGCCGCGCGCCTTCACATCGGCCAGCACAGGAGTCACCACATCAGACACATCGCCAGTGGCATTCGCATCCGCACAAAACGTGCGCAGTGCGTTGAAAAATTTCGGCGAATCTGAGAATTCGAGAGTTTGCATAATAAGCTAAAAGAAAATGGTTCATGCCCGCGCCTGCAAGACCGCGCGCTTACTTTGTTTTTTGACCAGTCGGGATGGTAAAGATCCCGCGTTTCAGCGGCTTATTGACTTTGACCTCACTGATCACCATGGTGTGAAGCATCTTATTATCCTGATAATACTCCACCCGCTTGGGAAATTTAATGCCATCAACGATCCGCTCGCCAACTTCGACACTTTCCACGCCTTGATCGGTCACCGTCGAAACAAGCGTATCGTCGTTGACCGCGAAATAGCGCGTGGTGGAAAGCCCGTCCGGATACGAATACAGCAGCTTATGGCAACGCACCCCACGACGCTGCTCGATGCCCTTGTATTTGATCCGCTCGCCGCTCTTAAAGTCCGCCCCGAAAAAGCTGAACAGTTGACGTGTGTTAAACACCACGCGCTGTAGCTCCTTTTCGGTCATCGTGCGCATTTGAGAACGCTGATCCGTATCACTTAGATTTGAGCGAATAATGCAGCCAGCTTCACCATCCAAAATCGTCGTCTCGACCAAATCATCGACCTTCACCTCCAAGCGCTGCGAACAGGGCTTGCGGGAAATGATCAGAATTGTCGCCCCCGGCACTTTTGATTCTGCAGGCTCGATCCAGCCGCTCATCCTTAACGTGACCAAACCGCCCAGTGCAGCTTCCGTGCCGACAGTGGCGCGGGCGCGTTTCACGATAGAGTTCACTTTCGGCGAGGCCGCAAAGAGCGGAGCTGCCAGAGCAATCAAACAAATACAGGGTAATAACTTCATAACTTATAGGCTTCAGACCGACGTGAAGGTAAAATGTTCGGATCAAACACGTGCTCCCGACCGGTGCACGTCCGGCTGCCTACTCCCACTCAATCGTGCTCGGTGGCTTCGAACTAATGTCCAGCACCACACGATTACAACCGGTCACTTCATTAATGATACGGCTAGAAATCTTACGAAGCACATCATACGGCACGCGCGCCCAGTCCGCAGTCATCGCATCGAGGCTCTCCACGATTCGCAACGCGACCACATTTTCATAAGTGCGCTCGTCGCCCATCACGCCGACAGTTTTAACCGGCAGGAACACGCAGAAAGACTGCCATACCTTGTAGTAAAGGTCAGCGGCCATCATCTCTTCTTGAAGAATAGCATCCGCTTTACGTAGCACGACGAGATCCTCTTCCTTGATCGGCCCCATGACGCGCACGCCAAGACCTGGACCAGGGAACGGTTGACGCCAGACCACTTCCTTCGGCAATCCGAGTTGAGAGCCGAGCTCGCGAACTTCGTCCTTAAACAATTCACGAAGCGGCTCAAGCAGCTTGAGATTCATCTTCTCTGGGAGACCGCCCACATTGTGGTGGCTCTTAATGAGTGCCGCTGGATTGCCGTCGATCGCGATGGACTCAATCACATCTGGATAAAGCGTGCCTTGTGCGAGGAACGTGTAGTTACCATGCTCCTTGAGCTCGGTGACCGACTCGTCGAAAACTTCCACGAAGGAATTACCGATAATCTTACGCTTGGTTTCCGGATCAGACACACCAGCCAAACGATCCAGGAAGAACTTGCCCTTGTCAGCCACTCGAACATCGAGATCGAAGTGGTCGCCGTAGAGTT
This sequence comes from uncultured Puniceicoccaceae bacterium, assembly GCA_905479975.1. GTDB lineage: Bacteria > Verrucomicrobiota > Verrucomicrobiia > Opitutales > Coraliomargaritaceae > Lentimonas. Next base: position 43,938 of record CAJQOS010000019.1, read on the forward strand.
TTTCAACCTGCTCGCGCTCGTGGAGGCGAAGCAAACCGTTGTCCACGAATACACAAGTGAGCTGTTTGCCGATTGCTTTATGGATCAGCGCGGCCGCGACAGAGGAATCAACGCCACCAGAAAGACCGAGAATCACGCGCTCATCGCCGACAGTGTCTTTGATCTTCTGCACCGACTCTTCGATATAATTGGCCATCGACCAATCCGACTCGCAGCCGCAAATCTTGAAGAGGAAATTCGCAATCACCTCTGTGCCCATTTCGGAGTGTGCCACCTCGGGGTGGAACTGCATACCGTAAAAATCGCGTTTCGCATCCTGAATCGTCGCGAAAGGTGAATTCTCAGTCGACGCGACCGCCTCGAAACCTGCTGGCAACTCTTCAATGCGATCACCATGTGAGTTCCACACGCGCAGCTCGTCTGGCATGCCTTCGAAAAGCTTGCCCTTAATGCCGATGCTCAGTGTGCCGTGACCGAACTCACGCTCCTCACTCTTGCCGACGCGACCGCCGAGCATGTGCGCCATGAGCTGCTCGCCATAACAGATGCCAAGCACGGGGAGACCCATATCAAAGACCTTCGCATCCGGGCGCGGAGAGCCTTCGATCAACACCGAAGACGGGCCACCAGAAAGGATCACACCTTTAACACCCGCTTCTTTGAGCACGCTGGCCTGCGTGTTATATGGATAGATGCGAGAGAGAACATTGGCCTCACGAATACGGCGGGCGATGACCTGCGTGTATTGTGAACCGAAATCGAGGACTGCGATATGATCTGGCATGACGAAGAGTAAGAAGGTGAAAAGTTAAAACGTATGAAAGTGAATTGTCTAAAATCGAAGGCGACCATTGGTAAACCCGCACTGAGGGCAATCGCATTCTTCACTGCCATGCGAACCAGTGTAAATCTGGCTGCATTTGATGCAGTGATAAATGACCTTCGAGCGCTGGGCCTCAAAGAGATGCTTATCCTTCCAATCGTAGTAAAACCACAAGCCGAAGAGCAGCACAAAGCCACTCCCCAGATAAAGGAGGAAAAATATATCTACATCGAGTCCGATCACAGGGAGCAATTTGGGATAACTCGCGCTCGGCTCAAGTAAATTGAGTCAAACACCTCAGAAGCTCTGGTAAAAATAGTCGGTTTGCTTTAGCTGACCGACCGATTTCGGCGATGAGAGCCGACAACACCGACTGCCAGCCACCTAAAGGAAGCCTACTTCTCCTCGCCAGCACTCATCTGTTCACTCAGTTGGGCCATCAGAGCCGACGACTCGCGCTCGATGCCCTCACGGCACATCCGGCTGGCTGGATAAATATCCTGCGCGGCTAGAAATGCGGCCAACGCGCCCGCATGCTGCGCTTCCGCAGCCTGACGCTGTGCGCGATCCAGATACACCACGAAGTCGGCAACTCGCGGCGCCAACTCCGCACGCGCACGATTCATCGGCGCATCGTCGGGATCATACTTCGCGGCCTCGGCCAACAGCTCCCATGCCACATACGGATCGCCCTGCTTCAGGGCTTCTGCACTCTGCGCCACCAATAAATCAATCGTCGAGACCTGCTCGATCACCTCCATCAGCAAAGGGCGACGCGACGTATCTTCAGCAAGGGCAAAGCCCAAATCCATGCGACGATCATAAATCCCACGATGGTCGCCGCGTTTATACAAGTCGTCAAAAATTTGCACACCTTGAGACCCGGCAGTCGCCAGCTTAGTCGTCTCCTGTTGAAACTCGCGGATCGACGGATTCGACGGCCAAATATCAATCGCCGTCTGCAACTCGGCACGCGCCTTATCAATATCGCCTAAATTACGATACTGCGACGCAGCAAATACCGCCATATCACTCATACTCTTGGCAGTCTCCACACTCGAAAGAACGCGCGTCTTGGGAAAGTCCTTGGCGACCAAAGCAATACGCTCGGCCATCTCGGCCACACCGTTGTAGTCTTTGGCATCGGCCAATTCGCCCGCTTCCATCATATCGCGATACAAATCCAGCAAGGTGCGACGCTGTTCTACGGGAATCGCGTTCAGCTCTGGCATAAACTCGCCAAGGAAAAATGTTTCCTGCAAGCGCTCCAAAGCAATGATCGTGCGCTCCTCTGCATACGCAGTATTGACCGCGTCCACACCTTTATTGACATCAGTGACCGCTTCGTTCGCAACGAATACCATCATATCAACAGTAAATACCATATCAGTATTTGGGAAAAATGACTTCAGCTCGCCCTTGCCCACTTCCAATTGCTGCTGCGAGCCTTTAAACAATAATTGATAAAAGCCCGAGAGCACCAGTGCATGCTGATAACGACGCTGCACGAGGAACGCCACGATTTGGCTCTGCATCTGCAACTTCGCCTGCATGCCAGTCAACGCAACTTGCCCCTCCATCGCGAGTAACTTTGCTTCAGTTTCAGCTAACTCCAAGGCACGAAAAGCGCCTTCAGTCGGCAAGGATCCTGCATTCGCAGCGCCTTTGCCCTTGCCGTTTTTCCCAGACGTCATCCGCACCGATTCCTTCTGCTTCTGCTCTTGAATCTTATCTAAAATCAACGCGCGATTCGCCACGACCTCCTGTTGATAGCGGCGCATATCAGCCAACTCGCGCTGCGTCAGAGCCGTGCCGCGCATTTCTTTACGGATGCGCCACGCGTTAAACACCTGATTCGCCACGATGGTGCTATTGCCACCATCGCTATCAAAATTGGCCGCACGAAACAGCATCTCCCATGTCTCTAGGATCGCATCCTCGCGATGATCACCCATCGCCGACAAGCGATCTAGGATATCGTCCATCAACCGTGCATAATTCTCCTCTTCCTCTGTCGGCGAAGCTAACAGGAAACGCTCAAACCGCGCCCGAAACGCACGTTGATCGGTCAAATTAAAGGTCTTCCCCTTCCAGGCGAAACTGCCATTCTCGAAATCCATCGAATCGCTCGATGGATCAAAGGCTCGATTCGCCATTTCAAGAAAGGTGTTACTCTCAAACATACCACCGGTCGGCGCGGACATACCAGCTGCAGCCGGCGCCGGCCCCGAAGGAGCTGCCGCAGGGGCATATCCCTGAGCGAGCGCAGTGACCTGAGCGGCCATCAGACAAAGACTAATACTTGCGCAAACTTTCAACATAGATCAGCCCTCCTTCTTCGATTCTGGCACGCATTTCATAACGCTGCCCAATATGTAAATTGCCACCCACCTCATCCGGCACAAAAACCGGCAAACGCGAACCACCGCTCTCTGGCACGACTGCCAAGATGCGACCGACGCCCTTCTCCCACTTCACCTGCGAGTCAATCTGCGCACGGATCGTGTAAGTATTACCCAGAAAATCTCCAGGCTTCTTCATGTAGCTCTCCGTCGGTAGCACTTCGAGATCAGAAAATTTGTCACCACACCCACTAGTCAGGGCGACGACGAGAAGCGAAAAGACAACTGACACGCCGATCCATATCGACGTGGGCTTTCGGTGTTTGGGGTGGTTCAACTGGGGCATAAGACCGTGTATCGGTATTCGATTAAAATTGTTTCAAACAGGGTTAAGTCACGCGCTTTTTGTGGCAACCCCAAAACACTAACGCCGCGCCGACAAAAAAGTGCAAACAAAGCACCCCTCCGGCCAGCATTGGACTGGGGATCATCTCAGAGGATTCGAGGCGATACGCATCGTAAAAGCGTGAATCAATCATCGAGCCGAAATATCCAGCCCAGCCCCAATACGCGTTAATAAACGGGCGACAGACCCAGACCAACACCTCCGGCAGCGCCAGCACCACTCCCGAAAGCGGCAGCTGAAAGCCGACCAAATACACCGACAGCAACGACGCCTTATCAGCCGAACTAAAGATCGCCGAAAATGCCAAACACACCGCAGTCATCGACACGCAGCTCAACATCAACACCAGCGCCTGCGGCAGCAACGGCCCTGGAAACTGACAGACATACTTTACAAACAGCGTCATCCACAGCCCCTGCCCAATCGCCACTGCCGACGTAAAAATAAGCTTACTTGTGGCATACGACCTCGGGCGCAGCCCAGCAAACCGCTCTTTCTCGTAGAGCGTGCGTTCACCGGCTATCTCACGCGCACCATTGTTGCTGCCCATCAAGGTCAGCAAAATCACTTGAAACAATATCAACCCCGTGACCAACGACGCAGATCCCAAGGCATCGATCCGGTAACGCAAATTCTCCTGCGCCTGCTCGACAAACCCACTGGATGGGCTCATCGCGAGTCCACGCAATTGCGGCAAACCATCCATCGCAAAAATCGTCACCAGCAGCGGAAAGCCAATCGTAATGCCCAGCGTCAGCAGCCAGTAGCCCTTGTCTCGCTTAAATAAAAGCGCCCGCCGTTTCAGCAGCGTCCAGATTTGATTCATGGCGGAAGGCAACGGCGGAGCCACCACTGGCGAGGCCTCAAAACCGGCATCCGCCGCTTTCGCTTCATCCGTTTCGCTCCAGCGCTCTCGCCAATACTCAATCGGGTGCTCATTTAATTGATCGTAGAGGTGCAGCGCATCCGGAATCGCGAAATACTCCAGCAAGGCATCCAAACTCCCCTGAAACACCACAGCGCCTTCAAACACCACCGTGATCCAATCAAAGAAATCCAGCTTCGCCAGATTGTGAATGATACAGAGAAAGGTCTTTTCCCGCTCATCGCGCAGTCGCTGCAACATCGTCAAGATCTGATCCTCCGAGCGCGGATCCAGCCCACTGGTCACCTCATCGCAAACCATACACTGCGGATCACCGACCAGCTCCAAGCCCAAACCGAGCCGCCTCAGCTGCCCGCCACTCAAGCTACCGACACGCTTCTCGCGGTGCATATCCAAGCCAATGCGCTTTAAAATTTCCTCAAGCCGGGTGGTCTTGGCCGCCACATCCACCACGCACAGCTCCAGCGCATACTTCAGCGCTTCCTCCACTGTCAAGCGCTCCTGCGCGATACTGAACTGCGGCACAAAGGCCAACTTTCCGCGCAAGGCCTCACTGTTAGCCACAGGCTCGCCCGCCATAAACACTTCGCCAATACGGGACGACAGGCCGAGCATCGCACGCACTAAAGTCGTCTTGCCACAGCCCGAAGGTCCAATCACCGCATTGAGTGCTTTTGGTTTAAAACGCGCGGTCGCACGATCTAAGATTCGTGTGCCGCCGGGGGACAGTTCGACTGACAGTTCTTTACAGGATAGCATTAATAGAAAGGGTAATACGTCGCTTCACGCCAAAGGTTGCACCCCGCAGCTGAATGAAGTGAAACAAATAAACTTTGCACACGATCAAAAGGCCAGCACTTTGATCCTCATGAATACTTTATCGAAATACCTGCTCTCGACCCTCCTACTCTGTTGCGTGGCGTCCTCACTCAGCGCCGTCACCGTTCGCACCCGTGCCATCAAAAACAAGGCGCTCTTTGGCATTACCTTTCCAGACGACACCAAAGAGTATTATGGCAAAGAAGCGGCCATTCACTCGATCTCCAAGCAGGAATACATCACATCCGGATATCGCGTGGTTGAAATTAATATTGTGACCGCCGGCAATGGCCTGCTCCGCATTTACCACAGCCGCGCACTCAGACTCGGCGAGCTCCAAGCAGCCATGGCCGATGGTGCCGACGCGGCTGGTGTCCCCTCGGCGATTCAACGCTCCCCCGTCCCTCCCGGCGTGCAGCAAATGGCCGACCGCGCAAGTGCCGTGGCCGAAGCCATGACCAGCGATACGGTGATGAAGGAATACCCACTCGCGACGCACGCACGCACCATCGAATATCGCGTGCAAACACGCAGCGAGCTCCTCGACCTCTTCGACCAGCTACAAAAGCACTGGCTCAAAGAGCCCGCTTATTACGAAGGTGGACAAATTGTGGACGAAAACGAAGCCACAAGCAAAAAGATGGAGCCCCGAAGCCTCGGCGGCACACGCTTTATTGTGAAGTAGCCCGTTGGGCTCGTGCTGATCAGAGAACCTAGCGAACAAGGCGGAGTTCGCCCCTCCCGACCAATTCATAGCGCACCGATCAAGTTGAGCAGGATTGGCTATCGAAAAGATCATGCTCGGGTCTTTCCTTTACGGTGAATCCATGTTCACATGGTCGCCGCATTTACTTTTCCACTCAGCTAGGCACACTTAACATATGATCGGACTCATCGAAAACGCAGGAGGCACCCCCGTCGCAGCGGGCTACCTCGTCGCGCTCGTAGACTCGATTTTCAAGGCAGGCGGATACCTGCAAACCGTCCTCAAACTCGATCACCGTCCGCAACAAGCGGCCATGGCGCTGAGCACCGCGCAATCACTAGAGACGAACAAGCCGCTCCTCTTCGAAGCAGGCACCGGCGTCGGCAAGAGCCTCGCCTACCTCATCCCCGGCCTCATCCACTCGATCAACAGCGAGCGCCCGCTGATCGTCTCCAGTCATACCATCACCTTGCAGGAACAGATCCGCAGCAAAGATCTTAAAATCTGCCGCCATTTGTTCAATGCCGTCCCCGAACTCAAGCGCTACGCCGCCTTCAAGACCGCTCTCATGGTGGGCAAAGGCAACTACTGCTGCAGCACCCGCCTAAGCAACGCACTCAAAGACGCACAATCCGGCAAACAAACCGAATTCCTCGAAAGCGATGCCAAGGCCGAACTGATCCGCCTCGCCTCCTGGTCGGCCACCAGTAAGAACGGTATCGTTCAAGAACTCTCCCCGGCCCCACTGCCCGACGTCTGGGACGCAGTCAACGCCGACAGCTCCACCTGCTCGAAAAAGAACTGCAACCCCGCCACCTGTTTCTACCAACGCGCGCGCAAGCAGCTGCTCACCTCGAACTGCGTGATCGTCAATCACAGCTTGCTCTTCGCTCTGATCAACGCCGGCATGCCGCCCAAAGGCGACGCGCGCGGCATTCTACTACCCGACGACTTTGTGGTGCTCGACGAAGCACACCGCATCCCCGCGATTGCCACCGATCACTTCGGCATCCACGCCAGCTCCTACGCAGTCGACCGCGCACTCAAACGTATCTACAACCCGCGCACCAATCGCGGCATTCTGCGTAAGCACGGCCAGAAGTGGGATCACGATGCTGTGGACAACGCTATCGCAGCAGCCGGCGAATTCTTCAGCTACCTCGGCGACACCTTCCTCACCAAGCGCTCGATCCTCCGTATTCACGAAGCGGACTTTTGCGACAACATCCTCTCCGGCCCACTCAAAGAAGTCGCCGAACGCCTCGGCGCAATCATTCAGAAAAGCGACAACGAGCGCGTGCAAGATGAGCTCAAGGATCACCGCCGCCGTATTATGGGCTACCGCGACACCATCAACGGCTTCGTCACTCTAGCCGAAGACGACCATGTGCACTGGTTAGAGCGCGGCGGCAAGAAGGGCAAACTCATCACCCTACGCAGCGCACCGCTGGATGTTGCGCCGTATTTGCGCGAAGCACTCTTCAGCCGACAAACAGCAGCCGTCCTCACTAGCGCCACGCTCTCGGACGGCACCAGTATCGACACCTTTCAGGAAAAAGTCGGCGGCGAAATCGCCGAGACCCAAGTCGAGTATTCACCATTCAACTACAAAGATAACTGCCGCGTTTACGTCGCCACCGATGCGCCCACGCCCGAGCCAGGGCAAGGCCGACTCGATCTCGACTACCTTGCTAATATGATTTGCTGGCACAGCCGCAACGTCGCCGGCGGCACACTGGTGCTCTTCACCAGCCACTTTGATCTGCGTCAAGTGCACCAACGCACCGAAGCTTTTTTTGAAAAAATCGAACGCCCGCTCTTCAGCCAAGGGCATGGCACCGACCGCAGTGAGCTCACCCGCCAGTTCACCAAGGCTGGAAACGGCATCCTATTTGGCACAGACAGTTTCTGGACCGGCGTCGATGTGCCTGGCCCCGCACTCTCGCAAATCATCATCGCCCGCCTCCCGTTTGACAATCCGAGCCACCCCGTAAGCGAAGCGCGCAGCGAATACATCCGTGCGCACGGCGGCAATCCGTTTGCTGAAATGACTGTGCCCGAAGCGCTGGTTAAATTCCGCCAAGGCATCGGCCGCCTAATCCGCCGCCACGAAGACACAGGAAACATCGTCATACTCGACTCGCGCATTTTAACAAAAACTTACGGGCAACGCTTCCTAGATGCGCTTCCCGTGCAGGACTTCACACGCTTTAATCGCGAAAACCGCGGATACGTCATTCAGTAACCGATCACCACTATGCTACTTTCATCACACGGCATCACCGACCAAGGCAAAGTGCGCAACGCCAACGAGGACGCATTCCTAATCGACGAGGCGCATCAAGCATTCGCCGTGGCCGACGGACTGGGCGGACTCCCCGGAGGAGCCGAAGCGAGCCTGCGTATTGTCGAATTACTCAAGCAAACCTATCGCCATGTAGATGCCCACGAAGAACGCGCCGACCTCGGCGAGCTCATTCAAGGCATCAATAAAATCCTCACCAAAGAAGGCAACGAGGCACACCCATTCACCGGCTCTGGCAGCACGTTGACTATCGCGCAACTCATCAACGACCAGCTACTCATCGGCCATGTCGGTGACTCCGCAGCCTATCATCTGCGCGGCGATGACTTTAATAAAATCACCATCGACCACACGATGGAGCAAGAATTCATCGAACGAGTCGGCGAAAGCGGACGACCGATGATGCCACCTGAATACCCGCACACCTTGACTCGCTGCGTCGGCCAAAGCGACACACTGCGCGTCGATCAGTCACGCCTCACGATCGCCCCCGGCGACCGCCTACTGCTCTGCACCGACGGGCTCAATAAAGTGGTCACCAAACAACAAATCCACGCCACCCTACAAACGAACGCATCACCCGAAGCAATCTGCCAAGGCCTCGTCGATCATGCCAACGCCGAAGGCGGCCCGGACAACATCACCGCCATCGTCGTATTTATCCAGTGACACAGACATTGCTGCAGTCGCGTGAGACGTAATCTTTTACGCGACGTCATCTCCGGCAGACCTCCGTCCTGTCTGTGCATCCAGCCTCTTTTCATGAAAAAATCCGAAATCTTCCTACCCAAAGTCGAAGCCAAGCCCGACAACATGCTCTTCCGTTTTAGCCTCGGCCAAGCACTTTACGACGAAGGCGACACCGAAGCGTCGATCCCACATTTCCAACGTTGCGCCGACTCCCGCGACGACTGGATGCTACCGCGTATCTTACTAGGCAAAGCGCTCCTTCAACACGGTCAAGCCGAAGCTGCCAAACCGATCCTAAAGCACGCCCTCCAACTCGCAGTCGCCCAACACCACGACGACCCCGCCGCAGAACTCCGCGACATCCTCGAAGACTTCTAACGCAGAATGAACACGCACCGCCTGATCTCAGTCCTACTGATCCTGCCAACACTGGCGCTGTTCAAATCATGCAGATGGGTTCAGCCCAAATTCATGCTGGGATACCTCGTCCTAATCTCGCTCGCCACTGCCCTCGCCTATTGGCACGACAAGCGCCGCGCGCAGGCCAGCGGTTCACGCGTATCTGAAGCTACCTTGCACCTCCTTGAACTCCTCGGGGGATGGCCCGCCGCTTATTTCGCGCAGCAGAAGTTTCACCACAAGACGATCAAGCGCAATTACCAGACGATCTTCTGGTGCATCGTCGGCCTGTATCAATATCTCGCACTCGAAATGCTCCTACAATGGCGCGTCCTTCACACCTTCATCGCACTGTTCCGGTAATTTCACACCTGCACACCTTCACACCTTCCCACCTCCCCTCCCATGCCGAACACCGATGTCACCTACCTCGACTGGAACCTCCCACTACTCCCAGCGATCACCCAGCAACTCCTCGCAGGTGGCAGCGGTAACTTCATCGACCTGAGTAGTGCCCTCGTAATCGTCCCCACCGTGCAATCCGGTCGCCGCTTGCGCGAAGCCCTCGCACTCGCAGCGAACGAGCGCGGCTTGTTCCCGCCGGACATCGTCACCCCCGACGTCTTTCTCGGGCAAGCAATCAAAAACGAACCGATCGCCAACGAAGAAAGCGTCACCGCCGCATGGGTCACCGTGCTCGGCACAATCGACTGCACACAATTTGAAGCCCTGTTCCCGATCACTCCCGAGCAAAACACTGGCTGGCAACTCGGCATGGCTCAGCGCCTCATGCAACTGCGCAATGAACTCGGCGAAGAAGGCCTCGACTTCGCCCTCGCCGCGCAACGCACCGCCGAAAGCGGACACGAACCCGCACGCTGGCGCGAACTCGCCCGACTCGAAGGCCTCTACCTCGACCAACTACAACTACGCACACTCAAAGACCCCAAGATCGCCCGACGCGAAGCCGCGCACAACTACGCCGTGCCACCGCAGATACAGCGCATCATCCTCGCCGCCACGCCCGACCCGCAGCCCTTGCCACTGCAAGCACTCGAACGCGCCGCCGAAAGCATCCCCGTCGAAGTCTGGATCTACGGCCCCGAAGACGCCTATTTTGATCGCTGGGGTCGCCCGATCACAGATCATTGGACGCAACGCCCGCTGGATTTCGAAGCATGGGATTGCCACCTACAAACACTCGCCGCTCCCAAACCAACCGCCGCGTGGATTGCCGACGGCATGCAAGGCAAAGCACCTGAGTCCGTGCTACTTGGCCTAGCAGACCCAACGCTCAACCCCATCGTCGCCGATGCACTCCGCCGCGCGGGAATCGCCAGCTACGACCCGGAAGGGCAACCACTTCATATCGGCGGCGTCGGCAGACTCACCGAACTGCTCTGCCTACTCTGCGACGATCGCAGCACCCCCACAATACGCACGCTTCTCCAACATCCCGACATACAGAAGTGGCTAAACATCACGCGCAGCAGCAGCGAGTTACTACGTCAACTCGACCGCCTGTTCGAAGATCACCTCGCGCCCGACCTCAACACACTGATCGACTTCGCCAAACGCAAGACCAGCCCCGAGTTGCACGATGCCCTCAGCCAACTCGACCGACTTGCCGCAGACCTCGTCGCGACCAAACACTTTCCCTCCGCACTCGCACAAGCACTCCAACAAATCTACGCAAGCAAACAGATCGAGTCCTCCGCGCAGTCCGACATCCCTTGGAAAGAACGCGCCGACGCGATCCGCAAACGACTCAACAACGCAGCCGAAGCAGAAACTCTGTTTCCAAAATTACCCAAAGATTTCAGCCGCTCCGCGTTTCGCCAAAACCTACAACGTAGCCGCGTCTATCCCGATCGACCACGCGAAGCACACGACCTCCTCGGTTGGCTCGAACTGCTCTGGAATGATGCGCCTCACCTCGTCCTCGCAGGACTCAACGAAGGCATCGTGCCCGAATCTATCGTCGGCGATGCCTTCCTCCCAGAAGCCCTCCGCGAACAACTCGGCCTACGCACCAACGCGCAACGCTTCGCCCGTGACGCCTACCTACTCGAAGCCCTTTGCCGTCGCCGCGCCGGTGATCAAGGCCGAATCGACATACTCGTGCCACAAGCCGCCGACGACCACACACCGCTCAAGCCCTCGCGCCTACTGTTCCTCGGACATCCCGAAACCCTCCTCGCCCGCACACGCCAACTCTTCAAAGAAACCGAGGATACCAGCGCCGACATCGAGCACAGCGCCGCATGGAAACTCTCACCGCCCGCTGGCTTGCCCTTACCCGAATCGATCTCTGTCAGCGCATTTAAAAGCTATCTGCAATGCCCGTTCCGCTTCTTCCTAAAGCATATTCTAAAAATGCGCACCGTTGATGTCGAAACGTGCGAGCTTAACCCAGCCGCCTTCGGCAACCTCTTTCACGATACCGTGGCTGAGTTGAATGGCCGCACGCTCGACAGCTCAATCGACCAAACCGCCTTAGTCAAAAAGCTGCACGCCATCACAGAGCAAATGCTCAAGCACCGCTACGGCGACAAGCTATCCTTCGCACTGCGCCTCCAACACGAAGCACTCATGTCACGCGTCATCGCCTTCTGTGAACATCAGACCGAAGACATCGCAACCAACGGCAGTATCACGATTCTGAATACAGAAGAAGATTTCGAAATCCCACTCGATGGATTCACAATCAAAGGACGGATAGACCGCATCGACCAACGCGGCGAACGCTTAGAATTAATCGACTACAAGACAAGTAACTCCCCCGCCACCCCAGAGAAAGCACACCTCGCCGTGGTTGCGAAAAAGGCACCACCTGCGCACTTGCCCGACGAAGCGTTCTTCGACCACGAGGGCAAGACCTACCGCTGGACCGATCTGCAACTCCCACTCTACGTGCTCGCCAAACGCGAAAGCGGCAGCGAACGTCCCTCCGTGGCCTATTTTAATCTAGGTCAAACACTCGAAAAGAGCGGCATCGAACGCTGGGAAGGATTTACCGACAGCCACCTCGACTCTGCCAGAGCCTGCGCTCAAGCAGTGATTGAAAACATCAAAGACGGCATTTTCTGGCCCCCGAACCAAGACATCCACGAAGCGTATGACGACTTCGCCGCCCTCTTCCCCGACGGCATCGAAAACTCGGTCGATGCCGACGCTTTTAAGCACTATCGGTTTAGCATCGATCGCTCGACCGACTAACCTCACTTCGTCCGTAGCGGACTGGCGAAGCCATTTCGATCGCAACAACCTCAGCCTCCGCACCGATCGGAACCGCTTCGCGGGCTCAGCACCCTTCCCCTTCCTCCCCCGAGCGCGAGGCAAACGACACGCCGAGTGCAAGCCCCGCGAGCAGTAACACGACCATCACATTGCCACCCGTTGCGCGGCTCGCAGTGCGCTCGCCGCGGAGTTCGATGATCAGGTCGGCGCGGTCGTTAATCTGTAGTGAGCGTGAGAAGGTGGCCACATTGCCTTGCTGCGGCAACACTGTCTGAATGGACATTGGACTGACGGGCACGGCTTGCTGTTGATCGATCAAACGCGCAGCCAGCAGCCGCAATGTGTTGTTCTCTTCTTCCGAATTTCCGCGCAAGACATCCTTCACCATTTTGTCGGTGTAATTCATCAGCTGCGACTCATCGATCGCAATTTGCTCGTTGGCCTGCACCACCCCACGATTATCGTTCATAAATACATTACGGCGATTTGCTAAGGCGAACAACGCCTGCTCCTCACGCACATTTTTCAACTGCACACGGGCGTCTTCATTCAGCGCATCATCAAACTGCGACAGGTTATAGGCACTGGAAAATGCCTGACGAGCCTCCTGCTGCTTGCCCATTTCCAGCAAACTATTGGCTTCCGACAAATAGCCCTCCGCCTTCTGCTTTTGCACCATACGGTTCTGCTGCTCTGATTGCATATAGCTGGAGAGATCGGTGACACGGCCACGACGCACTTCGACTCGATCCTGCGTCATGTTGCCCTCCCACTCTTCGATCTCCCATGTTTCGGGATATTAGAGTGCCCAGGATATATTCTCTAACGGCAGATCCAGTTGCGGGCCACGCAGGCTCGCGCGTAAGTCACGGCGATCCTCGATCACAGATTGCGTGGAATAGAAAAACTCAACCGTCACATCGGCACCTGCTACTGAGTTTGCTTCCAACTGTAGCAGCACATCACTCCCCTCACGCCATGGCCATGCACTTTGCTGATTCACAAAGCCAAACCAAAACTCACTATCTGCAGGCAACGTGATCCGCAGCATCCGCTTATCACCGGGGTCCAATTGCAAGGCCACCTTCGTCAACATCGCCCCCTTACCGGAAAGCACCGAGGTCAGCTGCACATCACGCACTTGCGCTGGCACCAACTCGACGACTTCATGCCGCTTCACATCCAGCACGAGACTTACGTCCGGCCGCAGCAGACGATACACATGCGAGGCTTCCTCTACTTTCAAATCACCTCGCAGTTTTGACGCAATCATCTGTGCTTCCGCTTTCTGCAGCGCGTCGCCTTGCAACTGCGGCACGAGCTGCAGTCGCCCGCGTGGCAACAAGGTGAGATAGCCGGACTGCTGATTCACTCCCAAAGCCTCGACGGCTTGCACTGATAATTGATCCGGTTGATCGGGTGTTGGAATTTGATACGATAGCTCAACGACAAACGCACCCACCATTTTTTGGTTCAACGTCACCGTCCACTCACTCGACAGATCTTCTTGATGATCTGCCACCGCATCACCGGAAAACTGCACACCGAGCGCACCTTCGGGCAAACGGAAGCGCTGCTCACGGATACCGGCATTCTCGACGAGGAAATTAAAGCGCGCCTTCACATCCACCATGCCACTGCGAATTGCGACCGACTGCACGCGCTCCACTTCGACCCACGGATCGACACGCTCCACATCAAAGACCAGTTGAGCGCTCTCGTTGAGAATACGGAAGAGCATCATTTTCTGACGCGACATGCCCGCCTCCGCCGGATCCATTTGAATGGCAGCCACACGCTCTGTTGGGTTCAAGCGATACCCCAGTTCAGGCACCAGCGCCAGCGTGCCGCTATGGCGCCCCGCTCCCTCAAGCTGTAGAATACTCGGCGCAAAGGAGACTTGATCCCCCAGCCCTGGGCCGGAGAGCCCCACATTTAAAACAACCGAACCTTGAGTCTTGCCCTTCAAATGCAGCTGCAACGAGCGTGTGCCATCCGCAGCGGTCGACTCATTCCAATGGCTCAATTGCTTGCCCGAAACCGACTCCACATCGTAATCCGCAGGAATCGGCAGGCTCAACTTAAATACACCAGCCCGATTGACCTGCGCCTGTATTTCCGCGCGTAGCAAAATACGATCCTCCCCGAGCGAAAGCGTCTGCTGCGAGGTGACACGCACATCCGGCAGCACTGCTAAAGCTTGCACATCCAACGAGCCCGAATCCGCACTCCATCGATATGCCCGACGCACCACCGGCACGCGCCCCAAATGCGCCAACTGCTGCGCGTAAGCGGCAGGGAATCTTCTAAATTCAACGTCGTCGCTCCCTGCGGGTCGACCTCGCCAATTTGCACTTCCTCATCCGTGGCCAACGCGACTAGCCCTAACTGGCTGGCAGCACCGAGCACACGTGGCGATTCCACCGCTCGTCCATACGGCAGCTCTCCGGATGCATATTGCGAGAAAACCGAGACTTCGAACTCTGACAATTGCACGGGTTGAAAATACAACATCAACTCACGCGCTTCTGGATCAAACTGCCAGTTCACCATGTGCTTCGCCTGCACCGCGGTAATCGTCATAGCCTCAGGAACCTTCAGTTTCAAACTATCCAACTGCCCTTGTGCCAAGCGCACACGATACTGATGATAGCCGCTAATCAACCCAGACAACGGCGTGAACAAATCAAAGCTTTCCGCATGATAGACCGCTGCCTCTTGACTGCTATCGCGGCGCTCCGGCTGCCATGTAATTGCAATCTGACTGGATGGCTTGAACACCAGATCAAACCGCATCGTCCCCTTCGGTGCCTTCATTGATTGCACGGTGACTGCCTGCTCAGACAGCAGTGTCATATTTGTATTCGACAACTGGAGTCTCGCTTGATTGCTCAACACCAGACCAGTCGGCAATTGAATCCGCGACTCCCCGCCGTTCGCCACGGCAACAGGCACCCGATAGCGATACTTCAACTCATAGGTTCCTGCAGACTCGGCCTCCAACTGATAACGAATCTGCGAACCGATATCCTTTTGGCTCAGTCGTAGTCCTTCCGGCAATTCCGAAGTCTTCAGCAATGTCGCCGGCGAACGCAGAAACGTATAAGTCTGCCCCGCTTCCGCCACCCAAGTTAACTCGGCCTCAACATGTGCGAATCCATCTGCAACCTCGATCACCTGAGTGAGCTCTTGCGCAAGCACACCTGCGGGCTGCGGCAACGCAACCTTCGATGCTTCCAAGGTCTGACTCGGCGCAAACGGCAGCAGTATTACCGCAAGCAGAAGCGCTACATGCGCACAGCCACCAAACAAATACTTCGCACAGAAAGGACGCATCACATGCACCACGAAAAACAGAATCAGGCAGGCAATGAATAATTCAGATCCGGCAAATCCACTCAATGCCGCGAGAAAGACGCACAACCACCCAGCCGACAATAGCAGCTCGCGGCGCTGAGTCGTCGTCATTGCGTAACACCACAGAGCAATCCCAATCACAGCTGGCCACAGTGCCACAAACCCGAGCTCCGTCTCATCGTAAGAACGATTTTCGATCTCTAAGCTCAAGGGCTGCGATGACAACTCGATCGGCGTGCGCAAGGTAATCGAATTCTGCAATCCACTCGACTGCGGACTATTCTGACTCAAGGCCAAGCCGAAGAAAACCAGCGCCACCAAACTACCGATCAACAGAAAGATTTTGAACAGTCGTGAAAAGAGCCGTTGCCGCCCTGAGCCACACACGAATGAGCGCGCTAACACGATGCTGATCGAGCCACTTAGCAATAGCAGTAATAACGCGACACGTAGATGACGCCGCTCCCCTGCCAGCACGCCGCGCAACCAACTAAATCCGTCCGTTGCAGGACTCAATTGTGCAGAGCTGATATCACCTCCCTGGTAGCGCAAGCCGTAGCCCGGATCCGAATCCAACTGCCAATTCACAATCAACGAAGGCGCGAACAAGGCCGGCGCAGTGATCACGAGCTTCGCTGGGTTATCCGCCTTTGAGGCGAGTTCCAATTTCACTGGCACCGCACGATTCGGATCCTGCCCCGCAGGCAACGGCAACAAGAGACCGTCGGCCACAGAGATGGGACTCACCTTCTCGCCCCCAACCAGTGCCGACCAAATACGGTGCCCCTCCGGCACCTGCATGCGAAAGTGTGTCTGCCCCTTGCTCTTGAGCATCAAATCGACAGCAGTCAGGATCTCACCATCGCGCGAGATCTGTGTCTTTAATTCTGCGAAATCAATCACTTGATCCATGCCTGCTGCCTGCGCAAAGGACTTGAGCTCTAGGTCAACTTGCATTGGACGCGCCGTGTATTGAAACGCCGCCAACACTTTGGAGTCATACAGCAAACGAAACTCGGAAGGGATTTCGTTCGGTTCCAAGCGTAACAATCCAGAACTCGACTCCACCGCATCCAGCGCAAACGGAAAGTTACTCACCACCACTACATAGCCCTGCTCAGAAGCAACTCCCTGCGGCGCGACACCCGTAAAGGCGACACGCTCACCTTGCGGTTCAAACTGCGACTCATACGTAGCGAGTAAGGTATACGCACCCGCCGCTGGCGTATGTAGCTCGACCGCATACAGCCCCTCGCCCAGCGGCGACCAGCCACGCACATCGCGCCCAACGAAATCCAGATTCTGCATCGCCTCTGGAACTTGTATTTGAAATTCTGATACAGGCGCGCCAGAAATAATAAAGTTCATCACCGAACTACCATAGATGCGCCCCTCGCCGACCGAATACAAATGCAGGGCATCGGCTTGGATCGCTTGCGGGAGTTGCTCGACATCCAACGTCGCCGACCAATCGACTTCACGCAGTCGCAGAGCGACCTGTAAGTTCGTCACGGTCTTCGGAAAGAAATTTGGGGCCTGCTCACTCAGACCTTCGATGCTTTGCACACGAGCACGCAAGCCGGGATCAACCGACACGCCGACATGCCCACGCACATTTTTAACAGCCTGCGCCTGAAAGCTCGGTAGTGCCCACGCTCCAGCCGAGAGCTTGCTATTATCTTCCAGCTCCAACTCGATCACTTGACGTCCCGAAATCGGCTTTGAAAAAACGGGCTCTTCAGCAAAATCTATGGGTGAACTTCGGCTCAGGCAAGTCTCCAAGTTGATGCAATAGAGCAACTTTCATGATATCAAAGGGTTCTTCGAGATTTTCAGTGGGTAGCTTGTTTATTCTTCAAAATATCAATTTTCCCGGCAACGAAGTATAGCATAGTGATTAAGTTATCTGGGTTTCTAAATCCTCTGGCTTTTCGTTTGACCGCTGAGAAGACCG
>CAJQOS010000020.1 GCA_905479975.1 uncultured Puniceicoccaceae bacterium
GTATGCAGGTTTCTCGTCAGGATACTTGCTCATGCGCATCATGTGGCGTTGGATCACGCGCACGAATTCTGCACCGCCCCATGCGCCGATCTCAGTCGAGACTGGATACTCTTCGCGGGTGTCGCGTTGTAGGTCGTAGAACTTCGCAGTGATCGGATTTTCGCCCTTGCCGGGCACCTTAAGTTTTAGGTTCTCCTTGACGATGTTCTCTAGCTTGTTGCCTGAGTAGATGTAAACGGTGTCGCGCCGGCCCTTCGTTTCGCCTTCGAGTAGTAAAGCGCTTTGGTCAACTCCATCGACGATGCGGTCGGTTGGGAGTTGGTCTTCGGCACCTGCGAGTCGTGCAAGCGTGGTGAAGAGGTCGGAGACTTGAAAGACATCACTCACGATGGAGTCTGCTTCGATCATCTCAGGCCAACGCACGAATGCATCGACGCGCACGCCACCTTCGGTGCTATCCCCTTTGCCGCCACGGAAGATCATCGCAGTGAAACCACTTTGTGGTGAGTATTTCGTGAAGTGACCGTTGTCACCCATGAGCACGACGATGGTGTTATCAGCAATGCCGAGTGTATCCATTTCCGTGAAAATATCACCGAACCAACCGTCGAGCAGTTTCATCTTTTCGACATAAGTGCCGCCATTGGGTGTGGTGTAGGTGTCGGTGGTGGCGCGTGGATTCGAGAGTGGGATGAGTGGCCAGTATTGTAGGAAGAAAGGCTCATCTTTTTTCGCGAGGTCACGCAGGTGCTCCAAGGTTTGATCTTGGTAACGCTGGTTCATCTCGTCGTATTTCGCTTCTGTCCAACGCTCACCTGGCTCCATGTGCACTTCGCGCACGCTGCCACCCTTGGTGCCTTCGACGCCGACTACCATTGCTTCCGGCTTTGGGCGGAACCACTTGTCTTTGGTGAACTTGTCGTCGTATTGGCCAGGGCCGATGCCGACTGCGACCCCTTCGCGTGCGGCATCGTCATTGAACACGGTGAGTTGGCCTTGCTGGTGAATGGGGAACGCGGCGTAGTCAAAGCCCTGATTGTTGGGCCATGCTTCTGCGATGTCGCCCATGTGCCACTTGCCGATGTGCACGGTGTTGTAGCCCGAAGCGGAGAGCACTTCAGCGAGTGTCACTTCTTTGCCTGCCAGACCGAAGCCTGAGATGTCGACTGCAGTGTCGCCCATACCGTTACGGTGCGGTTGGCGGCCTGTCATGAATGCAACACGTGTGGGCGTGCACGATGGCTCGGTATACATGCGATTCAAACGCATGGCTTGGTCCGAGAATTTATTGATATGCGGAGTCTTGTAGCCGCGCAATGCGTTGAGCTCGGGAATACCCATGTCGCCATAACCCATATCGTCGACGAGTAGGTAGATGATATTCGGAGCCTTACCGCCGTTCTTGGAGCGAAAATCGGCGAGCTTGGAATCGACCGCTTTGTCGTCGGCTGCCCACTGCTCGCCGTGTTGTGCTTTGAGCACGTAGTAGTCGGCGTCATGGATCAGTTCGACCGCATGGGTTTGCGTGAATGCCGCAACTGCGAGTGCGGCGCTGGTTAGTATTTTTTTGGTATGTATCATGATCTAGGTTAGTGTGGTGTTAATCTTAATATTTGAAGCGAATGCCGACGCCCACGCCCCAGTCGTAGGCGCGATCATTGCTGAGGCCTGCGAGGAAGTCGGTGTAGAGGGCGACGCGTTCATTGAGGTTTTTACCGAGTTGTAGCTCGATGCTAGCGGGGGTGTTGCCATCGTTGTTCCACTCCACGGGGAGCTTTGCATCGACCTTGGCCCAGTAACCGTCTCCGAACGGTTGAAGGGCGATCATCCGAAAGGCGGTCATGTTTACATTGTCGCCACTGTAGCTGACGAAATGCTGCACTAGAGGGATGAGCATCAGCTTGCTTTTGAAGCCCATCGCGACGCCGACGAAGGGGGCGACTTGGTCGGAGTTGAACCCGATGCCCTTGTCTTCATCGCCGAGGTCGACAATCCAGTCCATGCCGACCGCTAGACGATATTTGAAATGTTCGGTTTGCCCTTCCTTCGGGAAGTAAATGCCTTTGAGAGTGGTGGACTGCCAACCGTTTTCGCTTTGCCCAGTCACATTGGTCTCCCAGTAGTGGAGCTCGTATTTGATCTTCAACTTGTCGTTCACCATGAACGCGCCATCGACATACATATCGTTGATGGTGCCAGCGTCGGAATCAAAGGACTGCACGCGGAAGTCGGTATTCTTGCCTTTGGAAAGCGGGTTACTGGCGTTCTCTTGCGGTGCTTCGGGCTCAGCGGCGTGAGCCGTTAGGGCAACTAGAGTTGCGAGTGATAAGGCGAGGGAGGTTTTCATATTCAATGCAGGTGTTGTTTTTTAAGTAAAAGAAATCGGCGCTCAGTGTTGAGCGCCGCTTTGGTTCACTTAATTATTAGTGCCAAGACATGAATATCTCGACGGTCTCCTTAGACTCGGGGCGTAGGTTTTCGATGCCTTCATAGGGCTTGCCCTTGCCGAGTGGTGCATGCGGATACTTGCCGATCGCCATCATGTGACGCTTGATCATATCCTGAAAGCTGGCACCTGACCAAAGGACTGCGCCGATGTGGGCGTTTTCTTCGCGGGGATCGCGGAAGACGTTGAAGACTGGCGCGGCGGCGCCAGGCACGCCAGCGCCTGGCACGTGCATCTTCATCTCTTGTTTCACCACGGAACGGAGGATCTCGTTTTCGTAGATATACACATAGTCGCGGCGACCGTGGTGTTCGCCATTGAGGAGGAGAGCGGTTTGGTCAACGCCGTCGATCACGCGGTCGCGTGGGATGTAGTCGGTGGCTTGGGCGATGCGAGCAAAGGTGGTGTAGAGGTCGGAGACATGCATGATGTCACCTGCGTAGGAGTCGGCCTCGATGACTCCTGGCCAACGTGCAAATGCATCGACGCGCACGCCGCCTTCGAGGTGTTGGGTCTTGCCGCCGCGATAGATCAGCTGGCTCAGGCCAGAGGTGCCTTCGTAGTGATACATGAGACCGTTGTCGGCCATGAAGACCACGAGTGTATTATCCGCTTCGCCAGTGGCTTCGAGACGATCCATGAGTTCGCCTATCATGCCATCAAGCACTTGTAGTTTCTCAGCCATGAAGCCGCCGTTGAGTGATTCTGGGTTTTCGTCCAAGACGAAGTTCAATGGGTAGAGCGGCCAGTATTGTAGATAGAAAGGCTCGTCTTTGGCGGCGAGCTGGTCGACTTGCTGCAGAATTTGGCGTTGGTAGCGCTCGTTCATTTCTACGTAGTGCGCGTGCGTCCATTCTTCGCCTGGTTCGAGGTCGATCTCGCGAGCCAGACCGCCGACTTCTGCTTCGACGCCAGTAACTAGACCGTAAGGGCGGAAGCGTTTATCGAGTTCAAATTCCCCGCTTCGCATGGAGCGATTGTAGCCGAACTGGTTGTTCGCCATGGCGGACTCCTTGGTCATCACCGTCAGCTGCACTTGCTGGTGCAGAGGGAATGCTGCGTAATCGAAGCCTTGGTTGTGTGGGTAGGACTGTTCGATGTCGCCCTGGTGCCATTTGCCAATGTGCGATGTATTGTAGCCCGCTTGTTTGAGCACTTCTGCAATGGTGACTTCTTCGGCAGGTAGGCCTTCGCCGACCAGTGCGACTTTGACTTCTTTCAAGCCTGTGCGCACTGGGTGACGACCTGTGAGGAAGGCGGCACGTGTCGGTGTGCAGGACGGCTCGGTATACATCCGCATCAAATTGAGGCTTTCTTCGGAGAACTTATTAATGTTGGGCGTTTTGATGCCCATCACGTAGTTCATCTTCGGGTTGCCCATTTGGCCGAAGCTGACGTCGTCGATCAGAATGTAGAGGATGTTGGGGCGCTTGCCGTCATTGGCATCGCGGATTTCCGCCAGCTTGGCATCCACTTGTGTGTCTTCCGCAGCCCACTGCTCGGCGTATTGCGCTTTGACGAAATTGTATTCGCCGTCGTGGATGATATCGTCGGCCTGTGTGCTCAATGCGGCACAGGTGATTGATAGTAGGGTCAGTGTTTTCTTCATCGTTCTTTGGTGGGTGTTTTGGGTAGGTTTTATTTTTCTAAAAGTGAGGCTTTAAGTCGTTGGATCGTTTCCTCCGAGATGCCAAGGCCTTTGCGGATGTAGGCGTCCATCGATCCGTAATCGGCGACGGCTTGCTCCAGGGAGGCGTCGATGTAGCTGCCTTCCAATATGTAGAAAGCTTCGATGTTTGTAGTATCGACTTCGTCTTCGGGGATGCCGGTGTGTGCAGCATTGGCTGCACGTAATTGCGCGATGCGCTTTTGGTTCTCCTCGGCGCGGTAGCTGTTGGACAGTAGGTAGTCTCCACGCACAGTCTCCCATGGCACGCCGAGTGCGGACAGCAGGATCGCGGCGCCCGTGCCGGTGCGATGCACGCCGTGGGAGCAGTGGAACACCATCGGTAAGGCGTCAGGTGCTGCGAGCGCATTCAGCAGTGCGGCGTATTGCTCGTGAGTGCTGGAGATGGTTGCGCGATGAATGTCAGGATTTACTTCGGCGGGCACTTTGGAAAAGTCGCCCGTCTTGCGGGCATCGATCAGTTCGTTGACCACATCGCCGAGTCCCAGCGCGCCATCGATGGGGATGTGGATTTCAGTCACGCCCTCGGGCACACGATCTGCTCCGCGTGCATCGATTTCGTTTTGTATCAGAAAGCTGGCGACCGTTTGAATGCCAAGATCCGAGAGCTTTTGAACGTCAGCCTCCGATAGGGCATGTAATTCGCCAGAGCGATAGACTTCGCCCCATTTGACCGTGTGCCCGTCTGTGGTCGCGTAGCCGCCTAGGTCGCGGAAGTTGGTTTGCCCATCGAGTGCGATATGGCGTGTGTGTGTTACGGTGGTGTCGGCAGTGTCCGTATCGGATTTAGCGCAACCGGATAAAAGTGCGATGGATAGTGCCAAGCATGACGTAGTCGTGAGGCGCGGGTAGAATCGATGCATGTGACTGAGTGAGTGTTCTGTGGCTAGCTTTAGTGTTGGAAGTCTGATCAAAAGTCGGCGTCACGCAACTGTGTCTGATGGTTTTACTTGAAGTTGCGGCTTTTGGCATCTCGGGCAGTTTGCTGCATCCTTATAAAAGGATGTTCGGAGAGCTGCCGTCGAAGACCTTGGCTCGGTTGAATGCTTGAGGCTCGGAGGTCAGAAGCCAGAGAACAGTCAGCAGACGCCCGTAATCGCTTCGCGGGCTACGCTACATTATTCCTGCGCATCCTTTGTTGCGGATTGGCGGCCGGTCATGGCGTAGCTTTAGCGAAGACTGAAGCCATTTCGATGATGGCTCCAGTTTTAGGCTCTTAACAAGAACGCGTCAGCTTGCGCCTTCCTTGAATGCTTAACCAGTGCTTTGTCGAACGTGTAGAAGGGTGGGTTATTTGCGTTGGCAGTGGTGAGGTGCAGTGCATCGGCGAGATCCATGCCCTTGTGGAAGGCCTCTAGGGTGACGGCTGCGACATCGTAGTTTTCCAGCTCGACGTTTTCTAAGTTGATCAGGTCGGAAAGTAAGGGATGCAGCTGGTCGCGTGAGAGATCGAAGATCCCTTGGAGCACCCATGCGGTTTCCAGTAAGACTGTGTGGCTGATCCAAATCTTATTCCTGCGAAATAGCTTCAGAACTGCAGCGTATTGCTTCGGATCATCCGCAGTGAGGAAACGGACGATGATGTTGGTATCGACGGCGATCACTTGTGATGCTTCTTGATTTCTTTGGTGAGTGCATCTTCCATCTCCTGCAAGCTGATGGGCTTCGTATTTGGTCGATGTAATCGACCGGCAAGGGCATCGATCGATACGGTTTTAGCTTTCGGCTGTGGCCGACTGAGCACGAGCTGCCCGGCATCCTCGCGGACTTCCAGATGTGTGCCGTTCTCCCAACCGAGCTTTTGCCGATACGCCTTGGGGATGACGACTTGGCCTTTGCTGGATACCTTCGTTTTCATTTTGAAAAAGTAAGACGAAGGTAAGATTTTGTCAAGCAGCAGAACCGCAGCCGATCACACGCGCCAGCACGACGCGGGCCTGCGTAAACGCAGACGCCACGTCCACTAAAACGTGGCGTGCGAGTTGACTCGCGACGGTAGTGCCTCTGACGTAGCTGCGTCTTTAGGCGCAGTGCGTCGTGCTGGGTCGCAAGACTTATCCCACAGAAATCCTATTCTTTGGGAGGTTTTTCACCAAATAACTTTGAGTATTCCTTCTCCCATCCGCCATAGGGCCATTCGTTCTCATATCGCCATTGAGCCGCAACTTGTCTGATTTTCTCGATGTCGATGTGGTTGGCATCCAGCATCATTTTCATCAATTCCATCGAGCTGATCCACGAGATTTCGAAGATGTCTGCGACTTCCCGCATATCGCGGTCGTCTGTGACTACCGGAATTTCGAGTTGCAGTGCAGCCGCTAGGATCCGGGTGTCGACCTCCAGTGGGTTGAGTTGCTCATCCTGAATGTAGGCCCAGATGTGGTCGAAGTTGTCCTGAATGGCTGCTCGATCCTTTTTACCAAGCTGCAGCTTGCGTTTCCGGTTCTCAACATAGCCTGCTTCCATGAACCAGTGAAACTTCGTCCTCAGTCGAGGGCTACGCTCCAACTCAAAAGTAAGGTCTTCGTGTGGATAGAGCGTATATTGCTCCTTGCCGAAAGGGGTCGATAGCAGCGGGTGGATGTTTTGGGCCAGCCGAAAATAGCTATTGGAATCGACGAGTAGCTTTGACTGGGCCATGTGCAGTAGGCTTAGCCCGCAGTGGTGAGTGCTTCGTGGTATGCGCGAGCATCCAGTAGAGGCACATCGATCATCCGACTGATTGCAGAAGGTGGAGCGTTGGTTTTACGCACATATTCACCAAGTGCCTTGTAAAAGTGTGTATCAAACTGCTCCTGAGCGACTCGCATAAATGAGTTCGCGGAAGGTGTCTCTCCATCGAAAAGGTGCTCACTCAATGTTGGGAACTTTTTGTTGAACTGATTAATCGCAGGAAATAATACCTTGTTATCCAGTTCTGTAAATGGCTGCTCATGCACTTCCGCATACTGTTTTAGCTCCTGATAGACCGAGTTGGGCGAGATGGTGTATTCGGAGCCAGTCTCCATGAGCACTTTGGTGCGACCGCGGTCACTGCGAGCTTTGGCGTATTCCTTATAAACTGTCTTGGCGGCAGCTTCTGGAAATAGCAAGGCACCAGCAAATCGATCCGCAAAATCTTCTGCTAAATCGAGCTGATCTTGCTCAAGAAGATTGACGCTTAATACGTGCGCTAATTCGTGTGCCATCCAGAACTTGAAATCATGGATCTCGCTATCGAGGTTTAGGTAGATCCACGTGGTCTTGGATTCGCTCAAATAGATATGCAAGGCGTTCTCGTGTTTATCCTTCTTTCCCCAAAGGGTTGGGATTAGCACGGCCTGCTGGTCTCTGAACTTGTTAATGAGATCTTTAAATCCGATCGGCTCATGGTCGCTAAGGTTCATTTCGCGGCGCAAAGTGGTGACCAGCTTTTGGATATACTCGTAGCCAAGGTTCGGATCTTTTAAATATCCGGGAGCCAAGAATGGATCGAAATCGAGATAACTAGTGAGCGGTTCGAGGCAGCGCCCCATCGCTTTCGCACGATTAATATGCTTGGGCGTCGTTTTGCAGGATGCACGTCTTCTGAATGCGATCAGGGGCTCGGCTTTTGATTCGATCGTCAAATCCTTGTAACCAAGACCAAGCAGTTTACCTAGTTTCAGTAACTCAGGTGGTCGCGGGTGAGATTTTCCAGTGAGCCATTTAGAAACGGCAGCCTTGGTGACTTCCAATTGCGCTGCAATGGCAGTCTGTGTTAGGCCCTGCGCTTCAGCTGTGGAACTTACGAGGGGGATATTCAGCTGTTTGCTCATAAAGCGTGTTATGGCTGACTGGGGTGTCAACTTTTGTCAACTAAGTTATCTGTAAAATCAACTTTTGACAACCTAAAGCATTGCATTTTTAGGCAGTTTCGATCCGATTTTGTCACGATTCAAAGTTCAAAGTTGAAAGTTGAATGTTGAAAGTTGAATGTTGAGCGTTGAACGTTCGTGCGCAGCACGCCGCACTACTCTTCCAGCAACTCCTTCGGCATTTCTCTTTCGTGGAGACGCTCGATCTTGGCGCCGATGCCAGTGAGCTTTTGCTCGAAGCGTTCATAGCCGCGGTCGAGGTGGTAAATACGTTGAATCCAAGTGTCGCCGGTAGCTGCGAAGGCGGCGAGGATGAGCGCAGCAGATGCGCGTAGGTCCGAAGCCATGACGGGTGCACCAGAGAGCTTACTCGCGCCTTTGATAATCGCGCTCGGGCCTTCCATTGCGATGTTTGCGCCCATGCGTTGTAGCTCGGGCACGTGCATGAAGCGGTTCGGGTAGATGCGCTCGGTGATGATCGAGATGCCGTCTGTTTGGGTCATCAACGCGCCGAGTTGTGCTTGTAAATCTGTGGGGTATCCGGGGTGCGGCAGGGTGATGACATCGACTGGCTTCAGTGAGCCCTCGTAAGGGAGCACGCGGATGGTATCGTCGCCGAGCTCCATGGGCAGGCCAGCTTCTTCGAGTTTGTCGAGGAATGCACTGAGGAGCTTCGGTGCGATGCCTTTGACAGTGACGTCGCCACGTGTGATGGCGGCGGCGATGACGAAGGTGCCGGCTTCGATGCGGTCGGCGATCACGGAGTGCTCGCAGCCGTGGAGCTTGTCCACGCCAGTAATTGTCAACTCGGGGCTGCCGATACCGTCGATCTGGGCGCCCATTTTGACCAGTAGGTTGCACAGGTCGACGACTTCAGGCTCACAGGCCGCGCATTCGAGACGTGTGCTGCCTGGGGCGAGCACTGCTGCCATCACAATGTTGGCAGTGCCAGTCACGGTGCTGCCGCTGCGGCCACCGAGAAAGATGGGGCCGCCTTTGATCTCGGATGCGTCGACGTGGACGTAGCCGTTGGCGATATCGACCTGACAGTTGAGCTTTTGCAGGCCCTTGATGTGAAGGTCGATCGGACGGGGGCCGATCACGCAGCCCCCGGGGATCGATACTTCAGCTTTGCGCATACGCGCGACGAGCGGGCCGAGCAGGCAAACCGAGGCACGCATCTTGCGCACCAATTCATAGGGCGCAATGTGGGTGATCTCCTTGGCGGTGATCTCCCAGGTGCCGGGTTCGGGTTGCACTGTCTCGGCGCCGACGTGCTGCAGGATCTCGATCATGAAGCGCATATCGCTCAGATCGGGGACGTTCTTCAGAACGACCGTCTCATCGGTAAGCAGGGTGGCGGCGAGGATCGGTAGGGCGGCGTTTTTGGCACCGCCGACTTTGATCTCACCATTTAAAGGTCCGTTCCCGCTAACTTTGAAGACATCCATTGTGTGCGCGCTGTGCTGAGATTAAGATTCGTTGCTAAGAGATTTTGCAGAGTGTGGCTTTTCGTTACCGCCTTGACGACGACCTTGTCCACCACGGTTGCCGCCACCTGGGCGACGGTTTTGTCCGCCACGGTTGCCGCCTTGGCGATTTTTGCCACCGCGGTTGCCGTTACGGTTGCCGCCTTGGCGGTTTTGTCCGCCGCGGTTGCCGTTGCGGTTGCCTGCTGGCTTCTTCTCCTCGGGCTTGTCGCCGATGCCGAAAATCCCTAGAATCTTAGCGAGTAGGCCCTTTTTCTGAGGCTGCTTACCTTTACCTTTTGGCTGTGGCTTCTTGCCACGTGCGTCTGGCTTACGCTCGCTCTTGGCGGGGCGATTCTTTTCGCGTTCAGCGCCGCGGGCATCACGTTCGGCGCGGCGTTCTGCGAGCTGAGCTTCGACGCTCTTGATGGAGGCGAGGGTTTCTTCGCTTGGCTGTGGATTGGTGATGCGCTCTTCGCGTGGCTCGCGGGGCGCACGTTTTTCGCGTGGAGCACGTTCTTTGCGCGGCTCGCGTGGTGCGCGTTCTGTCCGAGGCTCGCGTGTTTCTTCCGATGCGTCTTCATTGCGTGGTGCGCGTTCGCGTGGAGCACGTGGCTCACGCTTTGGTCGCTCCTCGCGTGCTGGACGTTCGTTACGAGTAGGACGTTCTTCACTTTGCTGTGGACGTGCGGCGCCACTAAGCTTTTCGCTCTTCAGAGCATCTGCTGCGCTGACTTCGCCCATGCTGCCTGTGCTGGCGGAGGCGACTTCGGTCTTAAACCCACCGCTACGGCGGCGGCCACGTGGCTTTTTAGAAGCGTCTGTGCTGGGTGTGTAGTTGTGCTCCGGGTTCGGCGTGGTATTTGTTTCTTCGAATTCTGGCATCTTATTTATGTGTTACTTGTTATTATTGGTGTCTTGCTGGCTAGAACAGTCATAGCGCGCAAAACACATGTGTGTGGCTCGATCATACGGACTCACGGATCAATCTCGGCTGGCTTCCGGGAAGCAGCATAAGTCGAAGCCGTGTTGGTGGCTCCGAGGTGAGTCGCGCATCGAGGGGAATAGGGGTAGCGCAGTAATTTTTCTGCGGCAAGTTTTAAAACGCCTTCGGGCGCGTGTGGCCTTTGCGCGGGCTTCGCGAGCAAAGCCCCTACGTTGGAGTCACGAAATACCTCGAATCCACTTTTCACAAATCATTATGCGTGCCGGTATCACTCGACACCGAAAAGCGACAGGAGTGTCGTTCTACTTTGTTTCGTGCAGCTGTTTGAGCGCTTCGAGGGGCTCGGCTTTAATTGTTAGAGGGCCAGTCTTCTTTTCCCAGTTGCTGATCGTTGGGCCGGAGACGCCGATTTCGCGGGCGAAGGCGGCCATGCTCAGGCCGAGGTCTTTGCGGAGCTTGCGGACTTTGGCGGCGGTCGGCTTGAAGGCGGCTGGGCGCTTTGTGGCCTTTTTGGCTGGAGGGCGCTTTGTGGCCTTTTTGGCTGGAGGTCGCTTCGTTGCTTTTTTGGCTTTGGGTGTGGGGCGGCGAGCGGGCGCAGCTGCGTCCTCGTCGTCCAGGTCGATGCCGAAGACATCGCCGAGAGCATCGCTATCAAGGGTGCGTCGGCGTCGGGAGCTGCTTTTCTTGGTGAGTTCGTTGGCTGCATCATCGATGGCGATGAGTTCGGTCTGGTCAACGCCACGGAGTTTGAACAGCAACTCGGGGGATTCGTCGAGGCGCGCACCGACGCCGTAGAGCGAGGCGGCGACGTGTTTGCACATGTCGGCCCAATCGGGGCAGTTGCAGTTGAAGTGGATTTCCTTGGGCTTCGGGAACAGTCCATTGTCAGCGTCCATGACTAGTGACATAATTTCGTCGGAAAGCTTGCCTTGCAGGAGTTCGATGAGAGAGCCGATTTTGCCTTGGCAACGTGCTTTGATCGCTGCCCATTTTTCGGGGGCAAGCGGATCGATGGTGACGGTCAGTTCGTAGAGCTCGGAGCCGTTGACGAGGGCGGTGACTGTTTGCGGCTTGATCTTAAGGTCGATGACTGCGCCGTGGCGTATATAACTGCGTCCGCGCGGCACGCGGTAAGCGTAGTCGCTGAAGGCTTCGAGGTGCTTGCACCACGCTTTGCCCCAAAAGCTTTTGGCGATGAGGCCGCGGCTGGTGGCGGCTTCGACGGGCTCGAGTTTGTTGCCTGATCGCTTCAGGGATTTGATTTTTTTTTCAGCCTGTGTGCGCAGTTCGCCGACAGTGGGGCGGCGGTAATCGTCGTAGTAGTTCCAGCTCATAGTTTGGTATCGGCGTGTTGTAGGTCGAGGCGGATGAGGTCTAAGAGTTCGTCATTGCTCAGTTCGGTCAATGATTTCTCGGCGCTGCCAGTTAAAATCTGGTCAGCGGTGCTTTGTTTCTCGGAGATCATGCGGTCGATCTTTTCTTCAAGAGTGCCGCTGGTGACGAATTTGTGCACCAGCACGTTGCGCTTCTGACCGATGCGGAAGGCGCGGTCGGTGGCCTGGTTCTCGATGGCGGGATTCCACCAGCGGTCGAAGTGGACGACGTGCGAGGCGGCGGTGAGGTTGAGCCCGGTGCCGCCTGCTTTAAGGGAGAGCACGAAGAACGGCGGGCCGTCTTCGCGCTGGAAGCTATCGACCATTTGCTGACGCTGCTTGATCGGCGTGCCGCCGTGCAGCACGAGGCCAGAGCGACCGAAGATCGTGGTGAGGCAGTCGGCCAGCGGGTCAGTCATCTCGCGGAATTGAGTGAAGATGAGCAGCTTCTCGCCGCGTGATTCGATCTGGGTGGCGAGTTCTTCGAGGCGCTGGAACTTGGCGCTGTGCTTGGGGATGTATGCGCCTGCGCCTGTGAGTTGATCGGGGTGATTGCAGATCTGCTTGAAGCGCATCAGGTAGCTAAGCACCAGACCCTTGCGTTGGATGCCTTCGGCGGCCGCTAGCTCCTCTTTCAGTGTCTTGACGGTGTGTTGATAGAGCTTGGCTTGTTCGACGCTGAGCCCGCAGAAGACTTTCATCTCCGTCTTATCAGGCAAGTCACCGATGATTGACTTGTCGGTCTTGAGTCGGCGCAAAATGTAGGGGCTGACGAGTCGGCGTAGCGGTGCAAAGTGGTCGCTGGAGGATTTGCTCAGATCCTTGGTGAACTTGGCAAACTGCCCGGAGCTACCGAGCAGGCCGGGGTTGATGAAATCAAAGAGTGACCAGAGATCGCCGAGCGTGTTCTCGATCGGCGTGCCGGTGAGAGCGATGCGGGCGTGGGCTTTGAGGGCGCGCACGGCTTTGCTCTGGCGGGTGGCGTGATTCTTGATGGCTTGCGCTTCGTCGAGGACGACCCAGCTCCAGTCGAACACGGCGGGCCAGTCGAGCCGGTTGAGCATGCCGTAGGTGGTGATGACGAGTTCTGCTTGGGCGAGTTGCTCGGTCGGAGTGCTCTGCAGAATGTCTTTCGGACACTCGGATGGATGGGCGATGAACAGGCGCAGTGAGGGGGCGAATTTCTCGGCTTCGCGCTGCCAGTTGCCGATCAGCGAGGCTGGGACGACGAGTAGTGCGGGCGCGGACTTCGGTGTTTGTTGCTGTTTGCGCAGTAGGGCGGCGAGCAGCTGGATGGTTTTGCCCAGACCCATGTCGTCGGCGAGGCAGGCGCCGAGGCCTGTTTGCGTGCAAAACCACAGCCAGTCGAGGCCGGTTTGTTGGTAGGGGCGCAGTGTGGCTAGTAGTGTGTCGGGTGGGGTGAGCTGTTTGGGATCTTTGAGCTGCTGTAGGAGTTCGGATAGTGCCTCGCCTGGTTCGGCAAAGGCCCATTCGTTGAGGATTTCGGTGTCGCTACTTGCTGCCAAGTCGGCAGGTGCACCAGCGAGCCAACGCATGCCTTCGGCAAAGGAAATCTCGCCGTGGGCTTCCACGCGGCGCCAGTGGTCGAGGGCTTGTTGTAGTTTTTCGCGGTCGACTTCCACCCATTGGCCGCGCAGCAGGACGAGGCCGTCGTCGCCGTCGAGGAGTGCTTCGATCTCTTCGGGCGAGAGCGCTTGGCCGTCGACGATCACGTTGAGTTTGACGTCGAGCAGACCGTGTTCGCCGACGGAGCTGCGTTTGGAGGAGCCGATCTTGGCGGCGACTTGTGGGCGGCGTGTGCGCTTTTTCCACCAGTCTGGTAGGCGAATGAGGAGGCCTGCGTCTTCCAGCTCCGGCACGCTTTGCAAGAATTGGTAGGCTTCGGAGGGCAACCACACCAGCGGGTGAAAGATATCCTGAGTCTCGACCAAATCCGCGATGAGTGTGCACTGTTTGGCCGCGGCGTTGATCGGGGAGAGGAGTTTGAGCAGAGCGGCCTTGTTATTGGTGCCGGCGTATTCCTTGAGTGCCTTGCCGAGTGGCAGTTGCTGCAGGCGTCCGCTTTTGCTGAGTCCCGAGGCGTAGGACGCCATGAACGCGAACGGATATTCGGGGTCGCTCTTGTTTTCGGCCAGATGCAGGGTGACGCGACCGACGCGCGACCAGAGCGGGGCGTGGGTGGCGAGTAAGGCGCTGAGGTCAGAGTCGGT
Source organism: uncultured Puniceicoccaceae bacterium (assembly GCA_905479975.1). Taxonomy (GTDB): domain Bacteria; phylum Verrucomicrobiota; class Verrucomicrobiia; order Opitutales; family Coraliomargaritaceae; genus Lentimonas. Next base: position 13,989 of record CAJQOS010000020.1, read on the forward strand.
TTTGAGTTGAGTGCGTGTCCAATCGACGAGCCGCTGCCAGAGGGAGCGTAGCACGTCGAGGCTCAGGTATTCCGCGCCGCGCATGGGTGGCGCGTTGAGAATGATTTCGGATAAATCCGCGGGTGCGGGCGCTTCGATCTGCAGGTCATTTTCGCTATCGGCTGGAACGTGGCAGAGGGCACGGATGAATTGCTCGGCAAATTCCTTCCAATACAGCACGGAGGCATCGACTTCGGGCGGGAGCTTTTGGCCTGCAATACGGATGAGGCCTGCTGCTTCGGAGTCAGCAAAGATGGCCAGCTCTTTGAGCGAGTCGTCGCGGCAGATGACGATGCCGTGTGGCGTGAGTTCGAGCATGGGCTGAGGAGGGAGACTTGAGAGCTGAGATGCGAGGTTCTCTTCTTAATCATACTCTTACTCTTAATCCTACTCTAATTTTTGAGGGTTAAGAGTAAGAGTATGATTAAGATTATGGCTGACGTTGATGCGAGCTGACTCCCCGCTCCGCCTCAGGCTTCGCAGGGCTTGGCTGACGTGACAGACCGCAATGTCTGTTTCACTTTGCCGATTCGCTTTGCACTTGCTTGAATGCGGGGCGGCACCTAGGCATTAGGCATGGATAAATTTGACGAACTTTTTGACCTTCAGAACGCGTTGAACAAGCGCATTGGCGTGGATACCGACAATATGTCGGACGAAGAAAAGACCAAGTGGGTGTTGAACTATACTCGCGCGATGCAGCAGGAGATGTCGGAGCTGATTGATTCGGTGCCATGGAAGTGGTGGGCGAAATATCAAGAGTTCGACGAGCAAAATGCGAAGGTTGAAGTGGTGGACCTGTTTCACTTCGTTATTTCACTCGCGCAGGTGCTCGGCATGACTCCTGAAGATGTGCACGCCGCTTACACTAAGAAGAACAAGGTGAATCACGATCGTCAGGACAGCGGCTACGTTGCCAAAGACGAAGACGACTCACGGCACATTTAGTCGCGCAGCGACTAAGTGAGAGTGAGGAGTCACAGTGAGGGGGCAGATTTCTCATGTCCAAATTCTGAGGTCATCGGATCAGCTATTATTTATTATCCATTGTTAGCCTTGCTCGAACAGACAAGAATGTCTGTATCACTTTTTTATGAACGAATCTCCCTTTATGATCTTACTCTACGTCGGCATGGCTGCCTACGTGGGGAATATATATTGGGGCGACTATAAGTCGCAAAGGGGCGGTGAGCCGAATCCATCGGCGATGCCGGGCGCGACTGCGGCCTCGCTGAAGCTCTTTGTCATCGGTGTGATCGGTGCGTTGCTAATCCTCGCTGCGGAGACCAGTGGCGAGATTGCGCTCGGTATCTCCTCCGAGCAGAGCGAGATGGTGTGGTATTTCGTGTTCGCTAGTCTCGGCGCTGGCATTGTGGAAGAGGTGATCTTTCGCGGTTATCTAGTGGTGGATAAAAAGGGGCGCGCTGCGCTGATTGGCAGCTGTATTGGTTTTTCGCTGATCTTTGCAGTGATCCATCCGCACCTTTGGAGCAATGAAGAGAGCTTTCACCTGACGCTGACTGCGAAGGGCTTTTTCAGCACTTCGATTTTGTTGGTAAACTCACTCTGGTTCTACGCACTGCGCTTTGGACCATGGAATAAGAACCGCTCGCTGTTTCCCTGCATGCTGGCCCATGCGGCGAGTAACTTAGGGGTATTTGCGGTGAAGCTTGCGCAGGGATTTGTGACGTTTTAGGCGTCGAGCGCGAGGTGAAATAAAACGTTGTTCTTTTTAGTTATTCTGGATCGAATGTAATTCTCGATACATGATTGCACTCCCATTGATACGCCAAGCCACTGCCCTTCAGTATGGAGAGGTTCTGCGAGAAGGACATTCCCATCCATGTGTAATGGATTGTCTGGATGATTATGGTGAGGATCGCCGTTTGGCGGTGAAGTTTCGTTCGACTGTCTATGGGGGCAACCGCGCATTAATTGCTGAGTTATTGGCGAGCCTGTTGGCAAGCGCACTGTCTATTCCAGTGGCTGCTCCATTTATTGTTGATTGCGATGCAAGCTTAGGAGAGGCAGTAGCTGATGCTCATATAGCGAAGCAAATAAGAGAAAGTGCGGGATTTAATTTTGGCTCGGAGTTTTTGCAACCCGCTCGCACTGTGCCGCCTCGATGGCCACTCTCAGGAGTATATCTAGATGAAGCTTTGAAAGTGTTCTTTTTGGATGCGATTATTCAAAATGCAGATCGATCAGAGTTAAAGCCGAACCTTTTAGTCTACAGAGGAGGGCTCATCGTGATTGATCATGAGCAAGCTCTTCCTTTTATGCATGGTGCCGTCGGGCGTGAGCCTTGGGTGGCGAATGAACTTACTTATCTGCGAAATCACATTTTTTACTCAGGACTACGTGGCAAGACGCTTGATTTTGGTGAGATCGCTACTCTTTTTGTCGCACTTGACGAACTCCGAATTCAAGAGCATCTTAATGTCATTCCAAAAGCTTGGCGTCTGACTAATAAAGATTGCCAGATGTACATTAATTATATTTCCACCGCACAGTCTAAGTTGAGTTTAATTATTAATAACTTAAACGATTTTTTGAGATGAATACGCACTACAAATATGCACTATTACGCTACCGACATGATGTTGTGTCTGGTGAGGCGTTAAACGTGGGTGTGGTTGTTTATTCGTTGGAGCAGCGCTATTTGCGTGCAAAATTCACGATTAAGGGCACTCGTTTGAAAAGTGCGTTCAAAGACTTGGATATCACATATTACAAGGAAATCGCTAACTTCTTAAATACCTCTTTCGATAGTCGTGCTGGCTCGCTGCAGGATATTGTTAATGATCGCGGACAGGAGCATACCTCTTCTTTAAGTCAGTTGCTACAGTCTATTTTGCCGCAGGATGACAGCTCACTTCAATGGTCGGATGTTCGAGGTGGTATGCATTCGGATTTAAATGCAGTTTTCGAGCGTTTATATTCTTTGTATATTGGGCAATACGAAGAAAAGGCTAAAGATGAGCACCGCAAGGATAGTGACATTTGGCAACAAGCGAGTTCGAACTGGGAGGGCCGACGAGTTGTAGATCGTCTGATGCCTAAGACTGTTAAGAGCCCGATTACTGGCCTAGATGTCACATTTGAGCACACGTTTAAGAATGGCACATGGCATTGTTATCAACCGATTTCCTTTGATTTAAAAAAGGCAGATTCAATTACAGGTAAGGCTTACAAGCATGCTGGAGGGTTAAATAGTTTACATGATGCAGCCAAAGAGTTGAAAATTTACTATTTGATCGGAAATTCCAGTGATCCCGATATGTCTAAGGTTCAGAACGGAGCAGAGAAATGTCTGCTCGATGTTAATCTGCCGACAAAACCACAGATTATTCGAGAGGATGAGTTTGTTGATTGGTCCCGATCTGTGGCAAAGCTAGTTGAGACTCATCCATTTTCAGAATGAGTCTGCATGCTGGCGCACGCGGCGAGTAACTTCGGGGTATTTGCGGTGAAGCTGGCACAGGGCTTTGTGACGTTTTAGGCGTCGAGTGGGTTGACCCACTTGAGTTTAGGGAAGCGCCCGAAATCGCGGTCGGCGCTCTTACGTTTGTAGGCAGCTCGATTTTCTGCGGCGAGGAATGCATCAGCCTCCAGTTCGTCAGCCAGATCGCTCAAGCGCCGAGGGTCGATTCCGGGCGCCAGCCCCATGGAGCGTGGCGGCAGTAGTTCTCTTTTTGTGTCGGTCGGTTTGAGTGAGTCACGTAGGGCATCATTCAGCACGCGCTTAAAGCTTTTGCGCCGTTTATGGCAGGCATTGCGGATGTATTGTTCGACATCTGCATCTAATGTGACGGTCGTTCGCATAAAGACATCAAAGCAGCAAGGTTAGTTGCTGTCAAGATGGCCGACTTGGTTGCCGTGGCTATGTCTTGAGCAAATATCGGTTGCCATACTGCGATTCTCGTCGCTCAGTAGCCGCATGCCTACCTTTACCGCGATTGATTTTGAAACGGCGCAGCCAGCGCGCTCCAGTATTTGCCAGATCGGACTTGTCCGAGTGGAGAAGGGGCAGGTGGTGGAGCAGATCAGCCTACTGGTGCAGCCGCCCGATAATACCTATAACTACTGGAATACCAATGTGCATGGCCTGAATGGAGAGGATACTGAGGATGCGCCGTTTTTCGATTCGGTGTGGCCGCAGATTCGTCCGTTCATTGAGGGGCGCACGGTGGTCGCTCATAACGGCGCCTTTGATTTTTCCTGTCTGCGGAAGTCATTGGAGTTCTATGAATTAGAAGAGCCAGACTACAAGCCAGCCTGCACCTATAAAATCTATAAGAAAAAGCTCAATGTGCTCTGCGATGAATATGACATTGAGCTGGATCACCACGATGCGCTATCCGATGCGCGTGCCTGCGCGGAGTTGTATCTGCGGCATTTGCGGGGCGGTTGAGGCTGATGCGGTCGTAATGGCTTCGCCAGTCCGCTACGGGGGAGGAGTTGCTATTGGGTGGTGCGGAGTCCGCGAAGCGGTTCCGGTCCGTGTGGATGCTTGGGTTGATGTGTTCCGAGTGTGGCAAGGTTTTCCTTTGCATTCCTTACGGTCTTTCGTAGGGATTTAAGACGTGATGTCATCCATATCTGAGCCTAAATCTTATCTAATACGAATTGAATTATTGCGCACACATCGTCCGATCTGGCGTGAGGTGTGGGTGCCTTCTGACCTGACGCTGGATATGTTGCATGATGTGATCCAAGAGGCGATGGGCTGGGATGATGATCACATGCATGCTTTCGAGTTTAAGAAGCAACGGTTTCAATCTGTGGAATTCATAGATGGATTGGATGACGATGCGGGCAAGCCAGAGGAGTTGGTGGAGTTGTCTGAGTTGTTGAAGCGCGCGCGTCAGAAGCTGACTTACACGTATGATTTCGGGGACAACTGGCAGCACTCAGTGACTTTGAAGAAGCAGGTGTCTTTGAATCTTGAGCAGTTATTTACCTGTATCGAGGGCGAAGGCGCATGTCCGATGGAAGATTGCGGTGGGGTGTATGGACACGAGCGGATTTGTGCGTTTGCCAAGACGGGTGTGGATGATGGCTATCTGCCGTATGAGGAGTGGGGGGTGGCTGAGTATGAGCCGGATGCGTTCGATATTGATGCAGTGAATAAACTGTTAGCTGGACTGAGGGACGATGTCTGTGACGAGGATGCTGACTTTGATTTAGACTTAGACGCTGCCATGGGGGAGATGTGGGATTTTGGTGATGAAGATCGCTCTGAGTTTTTGCCCGGTTTTAATATTGCTGATGACGGCCTGGACGATGAAGAGCCGATTGAACCGTATGCGAATTTTGAAGATGCGGATGGCGTGCGGTTTCGCGAAGTCTTCGAGCAGGGAGAGTCCTTGCGAGCACTTGAGCCGTGGAAGGATCTATGGGATCGAGATGTTTTTTGTATTAAAGATCCGGAGTCAGGATTGTTGGATTTTGTATCTGTTCTAGGCAGAGGTGGGGAGGTGTTTGCGCTGCATGTGCATCGCGGAGTGGAAGCTTATAAGTTGTGGGGCTTGACGTTTCTCGGGCAGATGCCGCAGGATCCCGAGGAGTATTTGAGCTGTTTGCGGATGGTTGAGGTCGAGTTTGTGAATAAAGCACAACTAGAGGAGGAGGATCTGAAGCTATATGCTCAATCCTCATATCCCCGTCCTAGTCGCGGGCGTTTACGCTGGGCGCGCTTCCGTCGTTATCACCCGCGTGCGGGGGCTCCATGGTTTCCTAGTTCAGAGGATTTGCCTGGACTGATCCGTGGCATGCGTCTGTGCGAGCGCTATATCGGTCTGCTGCGCTCGGCTAAGGATGATGCGCAGTTTATGGTCGGTGGGCGTGATGGTGAGCTGCCCATGACGATGCCTTGTTTTACATTGCCGGAAGGTAAGGAGGCTGAGGATGTGGACGCGTGGCAATTCTCTCAGCAGCTGATGGATTGGGACGCTGCGGAAGCCGCGAAGGTGCCCTTTGTGCCTTCCGAGTTCGAGGTGCAACGCATTGCGAACCTTCCCGAAGTTCAAGAGGCTTGGGAGATCGGCGCCGTTTATCTGTCGAATCCAATCGGCACTGATGATGGGCCGGTGATTCCGATTCTCGCGGTCACGGCTCCGCTCGCAGAAATGGAGACTCCGCCTACGCCTCACTTCGTCACGGATAAGGAGGTCACGCCTGCGCAGGCGGTGTGGGATTGTTTTGTTGCGGAAGCATTGCGCCGTGGCGAGCGCCCCTCTGAGGTGCATGTGACAACGCCAGTTGCTCAGCGAACGTTGCAGCCATTAAGTGCAGTCAGTTCGACTGAAGTGGTGCTGCAGGTTGAGTTTCAGCAGCTGCACGAGCTGTTGAGGATGTTGTCGATGGTGTAGTGATTCCGCTTCTTTGGCTCTCGACGTTTGGAGGGTATGAGGGTTATTTTTTCATCTATGATTTCAATGCTTTTTCGTAATACCAGTGGCGTGCGTTGCTGGGTGTTTGCCATTATTGCATCGTGCTCTCTTGGGGCTACGGAGCTGCCTCAGGCGTTTATCAATGGCGAAGGCTCGGGCTGGAAAGTCTGGGGCGCTTCTGATTTTACCAACGTGAATTGTGCCGAAGATACGTGGAGCTGGAAGGATGGCGTTGCGCACTGCACGGGAAAGCCTGTGGGGGTGATTCGATCTGTGGAGCCGATGACGAATTTCGAACTCGTTGTAGAGTGGCGGCACTTGAAGAGCGCGGGTAATTCAGGCGTGTTTCTCTGGGCATCTCCTGAGTCGATCAAGGGGCTCGAGAAAGGTGAGATCAAGGGACGCTTGCCAAATGGTATTGAGGTGCAGGTGCTGGATCATGGTTTTTCGGAGCGTTATGAAAAGAAGCACGGCAAGAAGTCTGATTGGTTTACATCGCACGGGGATGTCTTCCCGACTGGCCCTGCGGAAATGACGCCGTTTCCGCCGCTATCGGCGAATGGTAAACGGAGCTTTCCATCGAAGGACTTAACCAAAGGCGTGGGCGAGTGGAACCACTACTATGTCCGCGCTATTAATGGTGAGGTGCGACTCTGGGTGAATGGTGAAGAGGTCTCGGGCGGGGCAGACTGTCATCCTGCCACTGGCTACTTGTGCTTGGAATCCGAAGGCTCGCCCATTGAGTTTAAGAACTTGCGCGTGCGTGTCTTGCCTTAACCTAGATTCGGAAGTTAGAAGTCAGGAGTTATACCATCCTGTGACATTTTCTGGTTGTATGATGTCTGCCCGCGGAAGGCTACTGTTCAGACGTATTTGTTAACCGCCCGCTGCGCTAGAGTTCGCTGAGTACGCGGAGAACTGACGCTGAGCATTTCAGAATCATCACCCCCACAATCTCAGCGCACTCCGCGGTTAATTTTTTACCAGTTTAAGTCACACCTTGGTATTAGACGGAGGTCTGCCGTAGATGGCGAAGCAAGTTAGCATTTCTGAGTCAGAGACTTACGGGATATTGGGGACTCGCCAACTTGGCGAAGCTCTATTCTGTTGTAAACAACTGATGCTCTGGGACTCTCTCCTGACTACTACCTCCTAACTACTCTTTTTAGTATAAATGATGCGGCTTTGTGGGAACTGATGTTGGAATGGGCACTATTTAGTCGATCAGTCCGTCGCGGCGCAGGAGCGCATCGGGGTCGGGGGCGCGGTGCATGAAGTTCTTAAACAACTGTGCGGGATCTTCAGAGTTGCCTTTGGCTAGGATCTCGGTGCGGAAGGCGCGACCGGTTTCGGCGTTGAGAATGCCTTCTTTTTGGAAGCGGGTGAAGGCGTCGGCGTCGAGTACTTCGGCCCACTTGTAGCTGTAGTAGCCGGCGGCGTAGCCGGTGGGGCTACTGAACAAGTGACTGAAATTGAAGACGTTCGACTTGGGCTCGGTCTTGTAGTCGGCGGTGTAGCCGGTGAGCTGCTTTTTGATAAAGGCGTCGAGGTCGTGCTTTTTGGTTTCGGGCCAGTTGATATGTAACTCAAGGTCCATCTTGCCGAAGGAGAGCTGGCGCACGTTGGCGCTGGCTTTCATGTAGTTGCGCGCGGCGAGCATCTTGTCGAACAGATCCTGCGGGATGGCGTCGCCGGTTTCGTGATGGCGAGCGAACAGGTCGAGGCTTTCGCGATCCCAGCACCAGTTCTCCAGAATCTGAGAGGGCAGCTCGACGAAGTCCCATGGTACGTTGACACCATTGAGTGACTTCACCTCGACCTCACCGCAGAGATGGTGCAGCAAGTGCCCGAATTCGTGGAAGATCGTCTCGACTTCGCGGTGGTTGAGGAGTGCGGGTTGGTCGCCAACTGCTGGGGTGAGGTTGCCACAAATGAGGCCGAGGTGCGGGGTGCGTGGACCGACGCTTTCGTCGCGGTTGCCAGTGAGCAGGTAGTTCATCCATGCGCCGCCGCGTTTGGGCTCGCGTGGATGCCAGTCGGCGTAGAAAGAGCCGAGCTGTTCGCCGGAGTCAGCGTCGAAGAGGTTGTAGAATTTAACTTCCTCGTGCCAAACCTCTGGCTCCTCTGGAGCCGAACATTGAACGTTGGACGTTGAACGTTCAACGTTGAATGTAGTTTCGCGCTCTTCAATGCGGAGGCCGAAGATTTGTTGGGCGATGTCGAACATGCCTGAGATGACGCGGTCGATCGGGAAGTAGGGGCGTAGGGCTTCTTCGTCGAAGTCGTAGTTGGCCTGTCGTTGCTTTTCGGCCCAGTAGCCGACTTCCCATGGTTCGAGCAATTCGCGTGGCTCGTCGGTGGTGTCGGCTTTGAATTGGCGCAGTGCATTGACTTCGTGGACGAATTGATCTTGGACTTTATTAAAGATGGCATCGCCGAAGTTGAGTGCGGCGTCGCCGGAGGCGGCCATACGGCGTGCGGTGACGTGGTTGGCAAAGTTGTCTTGCCCCACGAGTTGGGCGAATTCGTGGCGCAGATCGAGGATTTCGCGGACGAGTTCGCGGTTGTCCTCTTCGCCTTCGCGGCCGATTGCGGCATAGGCCTGCCAGAGCTCTTGGCGCAGGGCGTCGTTATCGGCGTAGGTGAGCACTGGGATGAGCGAGGGGGCTTGGAGCGTAAAGCGCCATGCATTTTCGTGGCCCTTTTGAGCGGCGTTTTGTTTGGCTGCCGAGACGGCAGATTCCGGGAGGCCAGCGAGTTCGGCCTCGTCGGTGACGATCTTTTCCCACGCGTTGGTGGCGTCGAGGCAGTGCTCGGAGTATTTTTGAGTGATCTCGGCGAGGCGCTTTTGGATTTCACCGGCACGGGCTTTTTGCTCGGGCGGGAGGTCGGCGCCTTGTTCGCGGAAGTCGGCGAGAGTTTCGTGGACGTAGCGTTGCTTGGTGGGAGACAGTTGATCGGTGCCGATGCTTTCGCCGAAGGCTTTGAGTGTCTTCCAGAGTGCTTCGTTGAGTGGAATGCCAGCGAAAAACTCGGAGACTTTTGGAAGCATTGCGTTATGCGCGTCGCGTAGTTCGGGGCTGTTGTTGACGGAGTCGAGGTGACTGACGAGGCCCCATGCGTGGTTGAGCGTTTCGAGTCCGTCGTCGAGTGCGGCGATGGTGTTTGCATAGGTCAGCGAGTCAGGAGACTCGGAGCTGCGTGCGGCGACGGCATCGACTGCGGCTTGGGCGTCGATGAGTGCTTTGCTTATGTCTGCTTCGATATGATCGGGCGTCAGTGTGGACCAGCGAATGTGGAAGTCTTTTTGAAGAAATGGATGCATTTGAGAAGAAGTTTGAAGGTGGGAAGGTTGGAAAGTGAAAAGGTGGGTTACTGAAAAGGAGAGTGAGAGTGAAAGGGCGAGTTACTGATAGTGGCAACTACGGATGCTAATTATGCAGGTCGAATTCGTTAAAAATCTTTGCTCACGTTACTTATTTGAGCATGTTGCTGGGCTATGACACTACAAAAAACGATTTGTCACCATGAGTTTGGTAAACCCCTAGAGGTGCTACGGCTGGAGGAAGTTGAGCAGCGGGAGCCTGCACCGGGAGAGGTGCGTGTGCGGCTACTGGCGGCGACCATTAATCCGTCGGACTACGGCATGATCGGCGGCAGCTACGGGCGTTTGCGTGAATTGCCAGCAGTGGCGGGGCGTGAAGGTGTGGGCGTGATTGATGCGCTGGGGCGTGGCGTTTCCAGTGTCGGGGTGGGTGCTCGGGTGCGTTTTCCCGAAGAGGGCACGTGGCAGGAGACGGCTTGTATGCCAGCTGCAGATTTATTGATGGTGCCCAGTGATGTGCCGGTCGATCAGGCTGCCTTTTCGTTTATCAACCCGCCGACGGCGTATTGCTTGTTGAAGAAGATCGTTGATTTGGCTCCCGGCAGCTGGGTGGTGCAAAATGCGGGTAATTCGGCGGTGGGTCTGTCGGTGATTCAGATGGCGAAGGCGATGGGGTTTAAGACCATTAGCCAAGTGCGCCGCGAAGAGTTGATTGAGCCGCTCAAGGCTTTGGGTGCAGATCATGTGGTGGTCGAGGGCAGCGGTTGGCCGAAGCAGGTCAAGGAGTTGACCGGTGGTGAGCCGATCCAATTGGCGTTCAACTCAATCGGTGGTGCAAGTGCGACGGATCAGATCAAGGTGCTCGGTGACGGTGGCACGCAGGTGACTTTTGGTGGCATGGTCGGCGATCTGGTGCGTTTTCCTACACGGTTTTTGATTTTTAATGATGTGCGTCTCGTTGGGTTTTGGTGGGATAAATGGTGTCAGAAGGCCGGTAAGAACGGCTTGGACGAAGTGATGAGTGCCGTCTATAATATGATGCGCGATGGCACTTTGAAGCTGCCAGTGGAGGCGACGTATTCGTTCGCCGAATACGAGGAAGCGTTCAAGCACGACAAACAGCCGCGCTTGGGTAAGGTTTTACTCAAGCCTTAGGTGTGAAGGTGTGAAGGTGGGAAGGTGGGAAGGTGTGAAGGTGGATTGCTGTGACTTGTTTGTTGCAGGGGGGCGGATCGCTGCTAAACGTCTCTGCATCATGTTCCTGCCTCGATTTGCTTTAGTTGCATCTTTATTCGCTTTGCTCTTCCTCTCTGCCTGTGCGCCAAGTGGCGTCGAGGTGGTGGGCGAGACGGACGAAAAACAGTATCAATTGGCCAAGGATTACCAGAGCCAAGGTCGCACCGAAGAGGCGCTGAGTGCCTTCATGCGGGTGATTGATGCGCGGCGGGATGCGCCGGAGTCTCACTTTGAAGCGGGCTACATCTATCTGCATTCGATGAAGGATCCGATGCGGGCGAATTATCATTTCGAGCGCTACCTACAGTTTAAGCCGCAATCGCCGCAGGCCACGCAGGTGCGTCAGTTGATCGAAACCGCGCAGAAGGAATTTGCCCGTCAGTTGCCCGCACAGCCGTATCAGGGCGATCTCGACCGGATCGATTTGATGGAGCTGGTGAAGAGCCTGAAGATCGAGAATGACAGTTTGAAGCGCGAGTTGGTGGCTGCTCAAAAGCGTGTGCAGCAGTTGGAAAATGTAGTCGGCGGTGCGCGACGTGTGCCGACGCAGCAGACCACGGTGGTGGCACAGCAGACTCGATCGACTACGCAGACGCAAACGACGACTCCGACTCCCGATCCCGCGAGTGCGCCGCGTAGCTATACGGTCAAGTCCGGTGATTCGCTCAGCAGTATCAGTCGTTCGGTGTATGGCACACCGTCGCGCTGGATCGATATTTATCAGGCGAATCGCGACCGCCTTTCGAGTGAGAATGCACTGAAGGTAGGCCAAGATCTTCGCATCCCCTGATGCGAGGTTTAACGGCCAGAGCCGGTTTTTAGATATGGAGTGCTGCTTCTTTGATTATAATGCGACCTCACCGCTGCGGCCTGAGGCGAGGGCCGCGTGGCTAGCGGCCGCAGATGACCTGTGGCTGAATCCGTCGAGTCCGTATCGTGCGGCGGCTCGGGTGCATGCGCATTTGGATGAGGCGCGTGCGCGGGTTGCGGACTTGTTTGAAGTGACTCCTGTGCGAGTGGTGTTCAACTCCGGTGCGACTGAGGGGAACAATGCGGTGTTTGCGCATTGGGCGGCGACGCTGCCTACGGATGCGCGGGTCGCGGTGAGTCCGACGGAGCACCCGAGTGTGATCGAAGCGGCGAAGCGCTTTTTTGGCGAGCGCGTGGTTTGGCTGGCGCTGGATGTGAATGGTGCGGTCGATGTGGCGGCGGTGCCGGAGATGCTGGGCCAGGTCGCTGCAGTGTCGGTAATGGCTGCGAATAATGAGACCGGTATTTTAAACGATTGGCAGGGCATCGCTGATGCGTGTCGCTCGCAGGGCGTGCAGACTCACTGCGATGCGTCGCAATGGATCGGGAAGTTGCCGCTTCAGGGCTTGGGGGCCTGTGATTTTGTAACGGGGTGCGCGCATAAGTTTGGCGGGCCGCGAGGTGTTGGATTGAGTTTGCTGCCCGAGGGAAATGCGAATTTTACGTCACTCGTCGGCGGGGCTCAGGAGGCGGGGCATCGAGCGGGCACAGAGGATGTGGCGGGCGTGTTGGCGATGGTCGCTGCTTTGGAAGTTGCGGAGCCCGGGGTTGCGGATGGTCGGGATGCATTTCTCGCCGGACTGTGTCAGGCCTTGCCATCGGTCGAGGTGCTTGGGCTTGAGGTCGAGCGCATGTGGAATACGGCGCTGTTGATTTTGCCCGAATTTGCCAGTGTGCGCTGGATTCGTGCGCTGGAGAAGCGCGGCTTTTGGGTCTCTGCGGGGTCCGCTTGCTCGACTGGCAAGGACGGCCCGTCGCCAGTGCTAGTGGCGATGGGGCTGGAGGCTGGTGTGATGCGGCGCGTGTTGCGCGTGAGTTCCGGTTGGGCGACAAGCACGGCGGATTGGCAGGCCTTGGCCGTGGCAATCGTCGAATCCTACGCGGTGCTACGGTCGGAGGCGGGCGATTCGCCATCGACGGTGATTTCGATTTAACACGATACGATAGCTATGCGTTTTCTAACTCTCCGTGTGCAGGATTTCCGTAATGTCGAGTTTGCGGAGCTGAATCTGTCGGCCGGGCGCACGTTTTTGCTCGGTGCGAATGGGCAGGGGAAATCGAATTTGTTGGAAGCGCTGGGCTTGGTCACGGCGCTCCGTTCGTTTCGGACCCAGAGTATGTCGGCATTGCCGCGGCAGGGGTGCGATGGTTCGTTTGCTGCGGTGTATGAAATCGAGCACGATGTTGAGGGGCGCACGGAGCTGGAGGTGCATTCCGGTAAGTCTGGCCGTCGGGTGGCCGTCGATGGTGAGCGTGTTTCGCGGCTCGGTGATTTTATCGGACGGTTTCCCGTGGTGCCCTTGAGCTCGGGCGATTTAATGCTACTGCGCGGCTCGCCAGCAGAGCGCCGACGTTTTGTGGATCTGACGCTCTCTGCGATTGATCCGGACTATTACTATGCGCTGCGGAATTATCATCGTGGTGTGGCGGAGCGAAATCGATTGCTGAAAAAGGGCGGGAGCCCTGCTGAACTGTCGGCGTTTGAGGCTGAGATTGCGCCGCATGCGGTGGCTGTGTCGAGTAAGCGCAGTGCCGGGATGCTGCGTTTGCGCGAAGTGCTGGTCGCGGTGTATGCCGATATCGCGGAGGCGGATGAGGGTCCGGAGTTGGAGTTTAAGGTCAATGCTGCGTGCGCCGACGTCGAATCTGTCAGCCGCATGCTGCATGATGGTCGCAAGCGCGATGAGATCATGGGCTCCACCCAGAAGGGGCCACACCGTGATGACTTTAATCTCTCTTTGAGCATCGGTGGCGCGAAGGAGTATGCCTCCGATGGTCAGCAGCGTGGGCTTTGCGTGGCGCTGCGTATCGCGCAGGCACGGATCTTTCAGGAGAGCCTCGGGCGGGCGCCTGTATTGTTGGCCGACGATGTGTTGGGCGAACTTGACCCGCATCGTAAGGCCGGTTTCTGGCGTGCTTGCCCGTCAGAGTTGCAGATCATCGCCACTGGCACGGAGCTGCCGGAGGCGAGCTCAGAGTGGGCGATCTGGAACGTGGCGGGCGGGCACTTTACTCGTCAGTCTTGAGGGAGTTGCAGCTCTTCGACCACGGTTAGCTGGCCTTGCGGATCACAGTTGGCTCGCAAACCGATGAAGCGTTTGTGGTATTTGTCAAAGTAGGGCCAAATTAAGGTGTGGTCGGTTGTCGGGATTTTCAGTTGGTCAATCGCGTCGCGGCTGAAGAACTCGAAGTGCCCTTCGTCGATCGCGCAGGGCAGGCTGTTGGTTGCGATGCGGCAATCGAAGAGAAACATGAGCCAGTGACTCGCTCCCTCGTAGCTCTTTTCCGAGACGTAGCCGAAGCAGTGCAGATCGTCGTCAGAGAGTGTTAGACCGACTTCTTCGTGCGCTTCGCGGCGGGCGCATTCATAGGGCGACTCGCCAGTTGCCATGTCGAGTTTGCCGCCAATCGGGCTCCAGCAACCTTTATTAGGTGACTTTAAGCGCTGTATCAGTAGATGTTTGCCTTCTGCGTTGCGGATGAAGATGAGTGCGCTGATTTTAAAGGGAAGTGGCGTGGTCATAAGTGTTTACGTTTCCTAAGGCTCGATTTGGGGCAAGTGTATTCGGTTTGGATCGTAGCGAATCGAGATTATCGAATGTGCCGAGATGTGTATAAAATTTGTATAATATCAGGTCAATTTGACTGAGAGTGCTAAAAGTGCATGGAAACGGCAGTTTTTCGCTGAAAAAGTGATTGCTATGCGCTGAAACACTACATAACCACTATACCTTCTGCCGCGCTCTTGCGCGGCACTTCAGTCTATCCCCACGCTGTAAATGTCAAATTATCTCTCCCCATTATGTCTGTTATTGGTTGTTGCATCAGGTGCTTCTGCGCGTGCGGCTGTCACGATTGAATGACTTGAGTGAGTGATTTCGAGCTTTCATACGCCTTTAAATTTTATACATGAGTAGTGCTAAACGATTAATTATTAATTGCGGTGCCAGTCGAGTGACTGCTGCTGTGATCTCTTCGCATGGAGGGACTCTTCAAATCGATAAGTTGGTGACGGAAGATCTCCAATACGACTTTTCAAATGAAGACGCGATCTTGCCCAGCGTGGGCGAAGCGCTGAAGGCGCTGGCGCACACTCATAAGCTTTCTGGTAAGGCGACGCTAATTGTTCCAGGTAACCAAATCCTGACCAAGACGATTCGTATCCCGCATATTGAAGAAGCCAAGCGTGCGCAGATTATTGCATTCGAGGCGCAGCAAAATATCCCCTATCCGCTGCATGAAGTCGTTTGGGATAGTCAAGTCGTCGGCGATGACGGCGTGGAGACGGAAGTGCTCTTCATTGCAGCCAAGTCGAATGTCGTGGATGAGTTTTGTGGCTACGTCTCTGCTGCTGGATTTACCGTCGATAGCATCAGCGCCGCGACGGTGCTGGACTATAATACACTGCAGTTCGCTTACCCAGAGTTGGATGACGATGTGTTGTTGATTAACATTGGTGCGCGTTCGACCAATCTACTTTTTCGCAATCCAGATGGGTTTTTCGTGCGTAACATTCAGTTGGGCGGCAATTCGCTGACACAGAATATCGCCGATAGCCTCGGTAAGCCATTTTCGCAAGCAGAGGCGGTGAAGCATAAGTTCTTTGCTGAGAACAATGGTTACTCTGACGACGATTCCGGCGCGAAACTGCTGACATCCTGCTCCGAGTCATTCATGCGCCGCATGAGCCAAGAGATTACACGCTCGATTGTGAACTACCGCCGCCAGAAGGGGGGCGCGGCTCCAAAGCGTATTTTGCTGAATGGCCGAGGCTCGCTCTTGAAGGGCTTGGCTGAGCAACTATCGACCACTCAGAAGGTTGAGGTTGAGTTCTTTGATCCACTTCAAAATGTGACCTTGGATGGTTCGATCGATACCGAGATCGAGGTGCTGCGCTTGCAGACCAGTGAGATTATCGGTGAAGCGTGCCGAGGGATGGTTCCAAGTGCGGCAGGTGTGAATCTGCTGCCAGAGGGCATTCAGAGCGCGATGGCATTTTCCCGAAAGAAGCCGTTTCTTTTGCTTGCAGCGGCCTGCTTGGCGATCGCGCCGTTCCCCGCCTTGGTCGCTTATATGAACGCGAACGCGGTTTACTCTGAGCAGGTGCAGGCAATCGAGTCCGGCCTGCAGCCCTTGCAGAATCACCAGTCCGAGATCATGCGTTATAAGGAAGAGGCAGTGCGAGCGGGCGCTGCGATTCAACGCGTCGAAGGCTTGGTGAACTCGAAGTCGAACTGGATTAAGTTCTTCGCTGAGATGCAGAACAGTCTCCATGCGGCTGAAGATGTTTGGCTGGATAAGTTGAACGTCGTGCGTGAGCAAACTGCCGACGGGAAGTCATCTTATGAAGTGGTTGTCGAAGGGGAGTTGCTTGTTCGAGAGTCTGCGAATGGCACTGAGAATGTCGATGAAGATGCGTTGTCCGATCAGTTGAAGAGCCTGCGTTCCAGTTTTGAAGACTCCGAATTTATCGTGTCCTCCCATACGCCTGTCGTTACATGGACGAAGTTGCATAAAGGCCTGAACGTTCTCCCTTTCAGTATCAATTTGGTCGTCGATCCGACTAAACCACTATAATTCCTATGGGTTTATTTAAGAAAAATCCCGTATTCTGTATCCTATGTGCGGTTGGCGTGCTCGCTTTTGCGGGTGGCAGCGCACTGGTGGTGATGGAGTCCGGCAAATTAGCGAAGTCGAAGAAGCAAGTTGCGAGTGCAGATAGCCAAGTTAAAGGCTTACTATATGCAACGCCGGCGCCGACGCCTGAAAATGTGCTAGCCGCACAGAAAAATGCGGACGAGCTACGCGCTAAACTGCTAAGCATTCGGGAGGGGTTACAGCGTGGTTCACGTTTGACGATCTCGAATGACGGCACGCGGGTCATGTCTGGCTTGCAGAAGTATATTTCAAACTACAGGAGGCAAGTTGCGAAGCATCAGAATGCGAATGCGGCTGATGGTGAAATCACAGCGATTGAAGTGCCTGCTGATTTTGCATTTGGTTTTGATAAATATCTTTCCGAGACGAATATTTGGGATGATCCTGTGCTGGTGCCGCAGCTGGATAAGCAGCGTCAGGTGTTGAGTTACATCTTGAATCAGCTCATCGCGTCCGATCCTGCAGGGATCCAAGTCGTCGAGCGTGAGGTGTTGGAAGACGCAGGGGCCGATGCTAAGGGCTTTCGGATTAACCCAGCCGTCTCAGCTCGCGTGCCGGGTGCGATCGATACGCTCGCGTTTCGTGTGACTTTTTCCGGTTATACCCCGACATTGCGCAAGTTCTTGAATAAGCTCGCCGAGTTCGAGTTGCCGATTGTTGTTCGCAGTGTGGAGGTCGGTCGCTCTAAGACCAGCGGCAAAGACGCAGGGGGCAGTAAGAATGCGGCCAGTAATATCGACGACATCTTTAGTGTCTTTGGCGGTGCTTCCTCTGGCACTGGCGCTCAAGCCGAGTCTGAGGCCCCGGCGAACCAAACACCTGTTGTTTCTGAGACAGAATCCAGCTTTACCGTGACTCTTGAATTTATCGAAATCATCCTGCCCTCGAACTCCGAGGAAAACCCTAATTAATCACATATGAATAAAATATACGACAAACTGCTCTTTGCAGTGGCGTTATTGGCACTCCTCGCGGGTGTCGGGTTTTACGTGATGAAATCTGGTGAACTGCCTTCGGCTACGCCGGAGATTAGTCAACCCGGTGATAGTCCGTATCAAGTGATTCCAGTGCCGACTTCCACGGCACTCACCGCCACTTGGCCCGAGGCGGTAGAGACCTCGAAGCAGCCGCCTCTGGAGCTTTACGACGTCTTTACGCCGCCAGCCATCTGGATTGATAACGATGGTAAGTTTATTTTTGATTCGCCCATCGATAAGTCAGTGCCAGCGCCGCCATTCGGTCTCTATCTCGCTGAAATCGAGCGTGAGCCATATCGTATTCAGCTAGAAGGCTATATTGAGGAGGATTTAAGCGATGCTTCTAAGAGCCTGTTGCTCTTGTTTGATGAAGACAAGCAGAAGCAAGTGCGCGCTCGTGTCGGCCAAGAGAAGCCAGAGTCCGAGTTCACGCTCGTCAATTTCACCATTGATCGCGTCAAGGACAAGGACGGCAATACCTCTAAGATCGTGATTGCCACCTTGCTGGATCAACGTTCCGGCAAAGAAGTCATACTGACTCATGGAGAGCGACTCTTTAACGATCGCACCACGGTGATTTTGCGTTCTAACGAGGATGCATCGATCGAAGTTGTCCTGCAAGAGGCGCCAAAAGCCTTCGAAACTGCACTTGGCAAGTATGTCTTGGAAGAAATAAACCTTGAAGAGTCGAGCGTCACAGTGAAGAAACTAGGCAACGAAGAACTAGAGATTGAGGCCGAGACGAAGCAATTGCATCTCAACGCCCCAAGTGAAGAGACCATTATCCCCAGCACCACAGAAGAAAGCACGGACACGAATAGTGACGTGTTTGACTTCGCATTTTAAGACCAAACAACATTTAACAAACAGCAACTATTGCTTAATCTAAATATGAAAAAATACCTCGCTGCACGAAAGCGCATGTCGGCCATCTTGATGGCAGGCGCGCTTGGAACTTTTACTTTCGTTACGCCCCAAATGGCCGACGCTCAAAACGCACCTGAGAAGATTCAGCTGATGGCTGAAACCCTCCGTGCCCGCGATTCCGGAAATCTGGACCTTGCCAAAGAAAAGGCGGAGGAGCTGATTAAGATCGCTCCGGACGATGAGAATGTTCAGCGCCTACTGGCTTCGATCAACAAAGACTTGGATCTCCAAGACGATGGGGCTGCCGTATTCGGCCAAGCCTCAGAGGCTTCTGTCGAGGCTGTCATGCAGGCCTCGCCAACCGCAGGGGCACCTGCCTCCGCCACTACCGCGGCCGATTCAATCGTCGCCGCAGCCGCTGCCGATCAGGATGCCAAGATCGCAGACGCTGAAACCGCGATCGTTGAAGCAGACCAGCTTGCTGAACTTGGTGCCTATACAGATGCCGCGGGGCTTCTCAATGCTGCCAGTGCGAGCCTGACCCTTAACACTTCCACTGCGGAAGTGCTTCAGGATATTGAGGACGCTCAAGCGGACATCGTTTTGACCGAAGCGCGCGCACTGGCTGCATCTGGTGATGCCAAAGGTGCCGAAGCACTCCTCGAAGAGTATCGCGCCGCAGGTGGTCACTCAAAAACTGCCAATGCATTGGCAACGGATCTCGATGAGCAGATCTCTGACCCGTATGATCTCTCGATTCAGGACATCAGTCCTCAATACGTAGCGCAAAGTAAGATCATTCGCGATCTACTCACACGTGGCCGCGCGCAATACTTGAATGGCGATTACGATGGTGCTGCTGCGACTTTTAAAGAAGTTGAAGCGCGCGATGCGAACAATGCCGAAGCAAAGCTCTACCAAACTCGTATTGCTGAAATCCTTGGAGATATCCACGCTCAGAACCAATACAAGACACGTGAGCAGATGCTGACAGAGGTCGATCAAGGTTGGGAGCGTCCAAAGGTCTTTGATATCAACAAGGATACAACGACAGTCGGCCCGGATCCCAGTGGCATCCTCCAGAAAATGAAGGGCATCGTGATCCCTCAGGTAAACTTCTCTGGTATGGAGCTGACGCGTGTGATCGATACACTGTCGGAACTCTCGGTTGAGTATGATCCGGAAGGTGTCGGTGTGAACATCGTGCCACTCTTCGATGCGAATCAAAACAACCCACGCGTCAACATCAGCCTGCGTAACTTGAACTTGGATCGTATTCTTGAGTTCGTCACGCAGCAAGTGAACTTCGCATACAGCGTCGGCTCGGATGCAGTCACAGTCGATGCCAGCGATGCGACCGGTGGTGAGTCTTCTAATATCACTGAGTTCTTCCCGATCTCTCGTGCAACCGTCATTCGCTTGACCGGCTTCCGTGATGGTGGCGGTTCTTCCGGTGGTGGCCCTGTCGATCCATTCGCAGCACCTTCCGGTGGTGGCTCCAGTGCTCCGTCTGCATCTGACGAAGTTGAAGCGCTTCAGGGCTTCTTCCAGAGCGCCGGTGTCAACTTCGACGTTCCAGGTGCCAGCCTCGCCTTCGATGGTGAGCAACTCATCGTCACTCAAACCAGCCGCAACCTTGAGCGCATGCGCGTCATCCTTCGTAACTATAACGAAGTGAAGCAGGTCGAAATTGAATCCAAATTCCTCGAAGTCCAACAGGGCGATCTCGAAGAGCTCGGCTTTGACTGGACGATTGGTGATGGCAATCAGTTCATCGTCGATGGTCAGGGCTTCCCTGTCTTGGACCAATATGGCAACCCGACTTATGATAACGCTCGCGAGTTTACCACGCAGAACCGTAATCTGAGCTCAGCGTTTACCACTGGACTCAACGCATCTGCCGTTCGTATTGACGGTGAGATTGTTGCAGTCAATGCGGCTCCAAACCTGACTTCGGTCATCGACTTGGCGAATCGTGCGACGAGTGCGTTCACCTCGACGGGGTGGTCAGTTGCTGGGGCAGATGTCGATCTCGCGATCAATGCGCTCTCTCGTAAGACAGGTAGCGATCTGATGAGTGCGCCGAAGGTCACCGTGCTCTCCGGTAAACGTGCGACGATCACCGTGGCTCAAGAGCTGCGTTACCCTGAAAGTTATGGCGATATCGAATCGACCGTGTCGTCCGGTGGTAGTAATAATAACGTCGGCGGTAGTAGCAGTGGCGGCGGTATCTCCATCACTGCGGGCACCCCGCAGGACTTCGTGACACGTAACGTCGGTGTCGAAATGACCGTCACTCCAAACGTCGAGAACGATGACACCATCAGCCTCATCCTTGAGCCACGTGTGACTGAGTTCGAAGGATTCGTCGAATACGGTGGCCCCAGTGTCGCGGTTCAAGGCGGTCAGACGGTGACGGTTCCAGCTGGCTTCTATCAACCGATTTTCTCCGTTCGCGAAATCACCACTGAAGTCACTGTCTTTGATGGTGCGACGGTCGTGATGGGTGGTTTGACTCGTGATGAAGTGAAAACTGTGAACGACAAGGTGCCATTCTTTGGGGATATCCCAGGTATCGGTCGCCTTTTCCGCTCCGAGGGTGAGTCTCGTCAAAAGCGCAATCTGTTGATCTTCGTCACTGCGAATCTGGTTAGCCCAGGTGGCTCGCCATCACGTCAGAACTACCGTAATGTGAACGCGAATTCGCTCTTCCAGAATCCTACGATCATGACGCCTGCTGGCACCGTGAATCGTTCGATCGAGGCTGTCGCAGAGTAAGTTCTCTGATAGTTCGGAATCTCTCAAGGGAAGCCGGCCAGCGGCTGGCTTCCCTTTACTTTTTTAATAAGGTTAAAGTCGCTGGCCGATTGAGTGGCCATTCAAATAATACGTTAGTCGTTTATGGCTGAGTGCCGTTACAAATGTCTGCTCTAAAGTCACAAAAACAGTTCCTACTGTTGCCCCTTGCCGCTGCGCTCCTTATTGGAGCGTTTGCTTTGTTAAAGCCCTCAACTCAAGAGAGTGCTGCGGATCAGCCGCAGCTAGTATCTGCGGAAACGACAACTTTAGTTGCCGCGATACCGGAGCCCACGAGTGAAGCCGCGGCCGATGCGCACACAGCGGACTGTGCGCATTGTAATTCTGATCCCGTTGAAGAGCCAGTGGCCGTTGCGCCGATGCTCACGACTCAGCCGCGTTTAGATTATGTTTTCAAGGGTGTTGCCGAACAGGGTGATGTCGTGATCCCGCGTAGCTCTTTTGATATTCTTAAAGGAAGTCGTAAGGGGCAGCAGATCACACTGCATGCTGGAGATTTGGAGTTGTCGGGTTCGGTGACTGCGTTGTTGGAGGATACGAAAGCCAGTTCGTATGCAATTAAGTTAGATAATGGCCTAGGTCGGTTATTGGTGGATGTGAATGGTCATGGCGATTTGTCGGGACAGGTGTTATTTTTTGGCGATTCACGCGCGTTAACTCTAAAGGAGCACTACCATCTTAATGATGCTCAGGTCTTACTCGTTGAGGAAACGACGATTAGTGATCTTTACTGTGCTGAGAAAGATGCGATTTATACGGAGACTGGAATTAAGCATCCGCAAGTGACGGGGAATGCAGATCTGAGCGAGAAAGCTTATGCACCGCTGACGGGAATTGCCGAAGCGATTGCACTCGACAGTCTTCCCGGTGCGGAGTTTGTGATTTATTGCGATTTCGACGGCGAAGAGGTAACCCACCCACGCTGGAATGGTGGTGACTTGATCGATGCCTTGCCGCACCCCAGAGCAAATGATGATTCGTTTGTGACATCGGTATGGCAACGCGTTGCGGAGGATTTTGCTCCATTCGATATTACCGTGACGACTGATGTCTCGGTGTATAACTCAGCTGATGTTGATAAACGCTTACATGTGGTGATTACGCCGACAGATGACGCAGCCCCAGGCTCCGGTGGTGTCGCATATTTATTCTCTTTTCGTGATAACTCTCCCGTCGTTTGGGTGTTCAATCTGTCTGAATATATATGTGCGACCACGATCTCACATGAAGCGGGGCACGCTTTCGGCCTGTTTCATGACGGGCAGCCGACCGTGGAATACTATCCTGGGCATGATGCTGGATATGCACCAGGCTGGGGGCCAATTATGGGAGCCCCTTTCTCCAATAGCCTCTATGATGAAGTCGATCAATGGAGTAAGGGTGAGTATGATTTAGCCAATAACCAAGAGGATGATGTGTTGATAATCGGCGGAAACCGTAACGGCTTCGGGTTCAAAGATGATGATTATTCTGATTCGATCAGTGGAACCGTCGGGGTTTTGGGCACCATCGGTGTTGATTTAATCGGCGGTACCGGACTAATTTCACGTTCGAATGATATTGATTTCTTTCGCTTCGCGAGCACAGATGGCGAGATTTCGCTGACAGTGTCACCATTGGATGTGGATTCATCCGATTCCCAGCCAGGGTCGAACACACAAGGCGCGAATTTGGCTGTTCAAGCAAATTTATTAGATTCAACTGGCCTATTGGTTGCGACCGGCACTGCGGATGGCCCTGTTTTCTTAGAATCGACTGTCACCGCGACCGTTTCTGCGGGTATCTACTATATCACTGTTGAAGGGGCTGGGCGCGGTGCTGACCCCGTTGTTGGTTTTTCTGATTATGCGAGCCTCGGTGAATACTCGATCGTCGGGCTGTTACCCGTTCCACCTCTTAATGTAACTGGGGGTGAGGGGGATTATAAGCATGAGAATCCTATCGTTCTAGGGGATGTGAATACTCAGGCGAATAATGGCACTGATTTTGGGTTTTCCTATGTGGCAAATGCGCCGCAAGAACATACGTTTTATCTCGTTAATACAGATGCCTCTCAGATTACGAATGTCTCTGTGAGCTTGGAATCTGGGGACGACTTCAGTGTGACTAATCAGCCGAAGGGATCCATTGATGGTGGGTCCACTGACGATACTTTGAGGGTCGCGTATGTTCCGAACAATCGAGGGCTGCATACGGACACGGTTATTGTTAGCTATGAAGCTGGAGAGACGGAAGAGTTTAGATTTGCGATTAGCGGCACCTCTACGATTTCGGCGACACAAGATAATTATTGGCCCAATTATCTAGCATCGCAGACGGATGGTGGTAGCGCCCCCGCGAATTTAAAACAGGTCGAGAATACGTGGCTTTCCGATTACATGGGCTTGGCTTTCTTTAAGTCTTCTGACAGGGATTATTTTTCTATTGATGCGCATTCTGATGGGCTCACCACTATTGATAAGCTTGTTACTGTTGAGGTCACATATAATGCGAGTGAAGGGCCGATTCTGTTTGAGTTGCTCAATTATCACAACACCGTTTTAGGATCAACGACTGCCGAAGATGGCATCATACAGTTCCGTTTGCCCGGTAATTATACTGCCAGCCAAAGTCAGATGTATATCAGAGCATCGGTTTCGGATGGCACGGTGGATACGACCTATGATTTGCGCTGGTCTTCGATTGCTTTAACCGGGGGGGATGATGATTTATATGAGGAGAATGACACCTTGGAAACTGCGTTCGATTTGACTGGTGCCTTTAGCTCTCGTTTGTCCGAATATTTGGGCGAGGGTATCTCAAAGGATGAAGACTGGTATAAAATCGACATCGCTGCAGATCCCTTCACGCGGATGCTCTACCTGCGCGCTGATTTTGTCCATACTGAGGGTAATATCGATATCGAGGTGGTCGATGAGAATGGCTCTATCGTTTCTGAGACCGATAATGATTATGAAGTGATCACAGTGCATGAAGGTGTCTCGACTGCTGATTTTGCAGAGAATTTCAGTCCGGAGGGTAATGTTGCGATTATGGGAGTTGAGCCAGGCACGTATTACGTCCGTGTCTACGGTGACTTTGCTGGTAATAGCTATGATCTGATTATCGAGCCTAGAAGTGACGATAGTTACGAGGTCGTTGGTCAAGATGACGAGGGGAATGATATCGAGAATGATAAAATGGAGGATGCCTTTGACCTCGGTGATACAATTATCGACAACTGGCTATCTGAAGTGGACGGGATCGGCACGTGCGCGGCCTATGGCGAGGATGCGACGCAGGAGAATTTCACCAATGGTTCGGATACGGATTGGTTCAAATTCTCGGCGAATTCGGACACGGCTGTCGAGCAGATCATTATTGAGTATATGAGTTTTGATGGTGGCTTCATGGTCTTTGAAATCTTTGATTCTGAGGGGGATGCGGTCGCGATCAATACCGAGGTGGATGGTAACGTGACCACTATTTTTGGCGAAGGTGTGCTTTCCATTCAACAGCCCAGCGATTCTACTTACTTCATCAGAGTGGATCCACTGACAGATATCAGCGCGTTGTGTGGCTATGACTTCCGAGTCACACTTTCAACCGTGCCGCCGATCATCGATGGCGTGGTGGAAGATAATTATGAGGAGAATGATAACTTCCAGGAATTGTTTGACCTGCGTGATTACGCTGGCTTCTGGCTGGCATCTGTTGATGGCCTAGGCACACAGTTGGATCCCGACTGGTATGAGATCTCAGTTCCTGAAGGTGCTGGGCAATTGTTACTGTCTCTCACTTCGGATAGTTCGGCTGGTAATGTTGACCTGACTTTGAGCAAGAAAGATGGAAATAAAATTTTTGTTTCCGCCGATGGGGGCGATACTGAATCAATTATTTGGGACGACCCCATCCCTGGCACGTATGCGGTCACAGTTACAGGTGATCGTGTTGGCAATCAATATAATCTGTTCTGGGAGGTCGTGCTTGAAGATGACGCCTATGAAGAAAATGATGAGCTTGCAGAGGCCTATGATCTGAGTGCTTGGGAGCGTAGTTGGTTACGTAAGCTCGATGGTCCCGGAGTTCAGCGGGATGAAGACTGGTATAAGATTACCGTTCCAGCGAACGTCGCGGAGTTGGATATTCGCACCAATTTCAATCCGCTAGCGGGGGATATTGATCTAGAGCTGTATAATGCAAACGGCTATTTGATCGATCGATCGATCTCGCAGACTGATATCGAAAGTTTGACTTACTCTTCGCCTGCGAGTGGTGACTATTATATCCAAATCCACTACGAGAATGCGGGTAATGAATACGACCTATGGTGGGCGGCGTTCACGCAGGAGGAACTCGATTCTGTCGTTGAGGATGCGTATGAGCCGAACAACTCATTTGATGGAGGCTACGTTCTGACGGATGATCAAGTGTGGTTCACTGATCTGTTGGGGCTCGCGACGCAGACCGATGATGATTGGTTTGAGATAACCATCGAAGACTATAATGCAGGTTTAGATGTGGATGTGACTTTCACGCATGCGGATGGCGATATCGATGTGGAAGTGTATGATAGCTTCGGCTCGATTATTATACGCTCTGAAAGCCAGACAGATAATGAGTTTATTAACTACAACGCGCCTCTTCCTGCTGGGACCTATCAAATACGTGTTTACGGAGCGAACCTAGGGAATGAGTATGACTTGTATTGGCTTGATCGCCATGAAGACGTCTTCGAACCAAATGATACTCGGGGTGCTGCCTATGATTTGAGTAACAATGGTCAGTTATATATTTCTGCTATTGGCGTGCCGACTCAAGGCGACGAAGACTGGTATCAGATTACTGCGGATGCTGCATCGACATTGATTGCGGTTCAGGTCGATTTCGTAAATGCGAATGGCAACATTGATTTAGAGCTGTATAATGGTTCTGGAGACTTGCTCGCCGATTCGGCTTCATCGTTAGACAGTGAGTATGTTCAGGCTGCAGTGGGAGTCGGCACTTACTACATTCGTGTCTTTGGCGACGATCTGTATAATGACTACGATCTGATTTGGAATGCAGCAGAAGATGATGCGTTTGAAGACAATGATGTGTTCGGCGATGCGTGGGACTTGACATTGGATGCAGGCATCGAGCAAGCGGGCATTCAATTCGACGACGATTGGTATATCGTAGAGACTCAGCCGGGCGAAGTTCGCTTGGAGCTAGATCTCACGTTTACGGACAGTGAGGGCAATATCGACTTCGAGATTTATGATGCTTCCAATGGATTGTTGGTCACTGTCGATAGCGATGATGATAATGAATCCATCACTTACGGATCAGATCCACTCGGTGCCACTTACTACATCCGAGTCTATGGTGATAATTTTGGTAATGCATATGGCTTGACTTGGGACAGTCTGGTTCAGGATGCATACGAGGAAAATGATAATTCGGATGAGGCTTACGATCTTCGGGCACTGGAATCGACCTTCCTGTCTGACTTTGAAGGTCACGGCTCCTTGTTGGATGAAGATTGGTATATCATCGAGCACGTGGATACAGAGTTGTTCGTTGAAGCGATCTTTACGCATGCGGATGGCAATATCGACCTAGAGTTGTTCACGGACATAAATGGGCAACTGGTTCGGGTCGTTGGTGCGACCTCTGGGACTGATGATGAGACTATTATCTACAATGGCCCTGCTGCCATCTATTATCTGAAAGTCTTTGGTGATTTAGATGGTAATACTTACGATCTTATCTGGAATAGCCTGACCGATGATGGTTATGAAGATAATGATGACTCTGGTTCCGCTGCCTCGTTGGATACAGTCGAGCTGGAAGTCATTCCTGACCTAGTTCAGCTGGATGAAGACTGGTATTCGCTGACGGTTGCGCCAGGAGATGATATTCTCAGGATTGAGTGCCTGTTCGCTCATTCCGAGGGTAATGTAGATCTAGAATTGTGGGACTCGACTGTGACGACGTCTATCGCTATCGCTGATTCCGACACAGACAATGAGGATATCTCAGAGCTTGGTTTGACTGATGGACTCTACTACTTGCATGTGAGTGGCCGCAATGCTGGGACTAATTATACACTGCGTTGGAATAGCACCGCAGAGGACACGTATGAGCCTAATAATGATTCAGGCACTGCCGCTTCGCTGATAGGCTCTGAAGGTGTTGCCGTTCCCGGAGTCGCCTTTGACGAGGATTGGTTTTTGGTGAGTCTTCCATCGGGTAGCAATTACCTGTTCGTTGATCTCACAAATGTAGTTGCTAAGGGAGACCTGAACTTAGCTGTTTATGATACTTCCAACAATCTATTGGAAGAAGCGGCGACTGCGGATGACGATGAGTCGATTGCTTTGAGTGGTCTGGCTGGGGGATTTTATTATATCCAAGTCAGTGGCGATGACTTTGGTAATGACTACTCGCTCTTGTGGCGTGGCTTCCAAGATGATCTCTACGAGGTGAATAATGAAATCGCAGATGCATACGATTTTAGCGCGAGCCCCGGCGTGCTGCTGAGTGTGGCTGGCGGGAGTGTTGGCGTTGAATTGAACGACGATTATTATCGTGTGGTCACTCCAAAGGATAGCACGCACTTGCATGCGGATCTTACGTTCTTGCATGCGGATGGTGATCTTGAGTTGGAGATCTTAGATGGAACAGGTAGCAGCATTCAGACGGTGAATAGTGGTGATGATAATGAGACGCTGACGGTGTCGGTGGCTCCTCAGGTATTGGCATATTACATTAAAGTCTCGGGGCCGATCTCTGGGAATACCTATGATCTCATTTGGTCCACTGATAATGTTGATAATTATGAGGTGAACGACACGGGTGACTTAACTGCATTCGATATTTCTTCAATCAACGGCACTGGTGCGCTGTCGTCCTTGGATGCTGATAATAATGGGCATGGCACTCAGGAAGGTGATGATTGGTATCAATTGACAGTTCCTGCCGGGCAAGTACGTTTCGAGATGGCGCTCGATTTCATCCACGAAGATGGAAATATCGATGTGGAGTTGCTCGATAGTTCTCTGGCCTCTATCGCAACGGCTGCAACGACCGAAAATACTGAAGTCATCGATACGCCGATCGACCCAACTGAAACGTTGTTCTACATTCATATCACTGGAGACAATCTAAGTAATAGCTATGATTTCACCTATCAGACAACAGATGTGGATGCATATGAGATGAATAATTTCATTGAGCAGGCGTATGATCTGAGTGGTTCAGAAGGCATCTGGATCGAAGACGTCGATGGTTATGCGACTCAGTTTGATGATGACTGGTATCTAATCGTCGTTTCGGATACGAGCGTATCGCTGACTGTCGACTGTGAGTTTACTCATGCTGCTGGTGATATTGATATCGAATTGTATCAGTTAGTTTTGGCAGACCCATTGGAAGGTGACGGTTCTGGTATTGAGAAGCGTCGCCCTAAGTTAGTTGATCGTCTGCAAACGACGGATGATAATGAACTCGTGGTATACGATGTCACTGGCGCTGCAGGTCTCTACTATGTTCGAGCCTATCAGGATAATGCAGGTAATCCGTATCGCTTGCGTTGGGATGATGGCGTTGTCGATCTTGTCGGTGACCAAGTCTACCTAGATGAAGAATGGGAGTTCGGCTTCTTGGCGACTGCAGCGCTAAATTCCGCTCCAGCAGACCTCAATCAGAATGATGATGGAGACCGCTATCCAAACTGGGCTGAGTTTGCGCTCGGTCTTGATGAAGATTCGTATGATCAAGCCATTGTGACCCAATATATTGGAGTGGTTGAGGATGAGTCGTATTATTTCGTTGAATACGTTCGCACGAAAGAAGCAGCGATTCGTGGTTACCAGTTTATCGTAGAGGAGAGCTATAACCTGTCGTTTGATGGCGATGCTGCAACATATGTCGGCACGGTCGATATCTCTGCCGATGTTGAGAAAGTGGTCTATCGCTCTACTTTGCCTGTCGATGAGGCTGGTAGTTGCTTCTTCCGTCTAGAGGTCGAAGAGCCGGTGAAGGGGCACTAATCCTGTCTTTCCGTTTGATTAATTTCAAGAGTCGGAGTGCCTTCGGGCGCTCCCGCTTTTTTGTTGGTTCATTCTAAGGAGTGAGGGCGACTCGCCCTCGTTTGCATCACATCGGTTCAACGTGGGCGAGTCGCCCACACTCCTATAGCTGACGATCGCGCAAGCAGAGCCTCTTTGTTGGCCGATGGTGTAGCAATTCTGTATCACTGACCTTACGCTCTTGTCTTTCACGCGAACGAGCATATCTTGTCACTGTTATGATCGATCTCGTTAAAAAAACAATGTTGGCTGGCATAGGTCTGGCCGTCGTGACGAAGGACAAGGTTCTGGAGTCGCTCGATGAATTAGTGGAAAAGGGCAAGCTGACCAAAGAGGAAGCTGCTGCCATGTCCGAGAAAATCGTGGAGGAGGGTAAAGTGGAGACCGAGAAGGCCAAGGTCGAAGCCAGTAAGCTCTTCATCGATATGCTCAACCGCGCCAATGTCGTGACCCGGGATCAATATGATGCCCTCGCCGCACGTGTGACCGACCTCGAAGGCAAGCTGCATAAGGAGTTTCCAAACGGCGACTAGTCGCTGGTTGTTTATTGCTGGATGTTGGTTGGTTGTTGCTGAGGAGGGCATTTATATCTTATGGGGCGTATTGATCGTTTTGAGGACTTAGAGTGTTGGCAGGCATGTCGCGAGTTGCGTCTTTTTTTGACTCGTCAGATTGTGCCAGAGTTGCCCGCAGAAGAGCGCGATCGACTTGCGGATCAAATGATTCGGGCTGCGCGTTCGACCACTGCAAATATCGCGGAAGGTTTTGGGCGGCGGCACTATCTCGATAACGCCAAGTTTATTCGCAATAGCTTGGGCTCTCAGCATGAATGCCTAGATCATTTGATCACTGGCAACGACGAGGGGATGGTTTCTGACGAGCAGTTAGCAAATTTCAGAGTGATTTTTGAAAAGTCGTCGGCTCTTTCGAATGGCTATGCGAGCTATTTGGCTCGAACTGCAAAGAAGTAGTTTCAAACAACAAACAACGTTCAACGAACAACTCACTTGAAGCCCTTTAACTATCTATCCAACGCAGTCCGTGCTCCGGAGATCGTCGCCATCTTGGTGCGTTGGGGGTTTGAGGATTTACTGCTGCAGCTCGATACGCCGCAGTTTCTGCTGCGCAATCTCGTGCGGCGAAAGGTCACGCACTTAACGCCTTACGAGCGCGTGCGTAATGCGTGTGAAGAGTTGGGGCCCATCTTTGTTAAATTCGGACAAATCCTCAGCACCCGCCCGGATCGCCTGCCAGAGCCGTTGGTCATGGAGCTCAAGAAGCTGCGCAGTCAGGTGGAGCCGCAGGCATTTGAAAAGATTGAGCCCGTCCTGTTGAAGGATCTAGGCTGCCCGATCGATGAGGTCTTTGCGCATTTTGAACCGACTCCGGTCGCTGCCGGTTCCTTGGGCCAAGTGTATAAGGCCAAGCTGATTTCCACCGGCGAGTGGGTGGGCGTGAAAGTGCAGCGCGCGGATATTCACAAAACGATTTCGGCGGATTTAG
This sequence comes from uncultured Puniceicoccaceae bacterium, assembly GCA_905479975.1. GTDB lineage: Bacteria > Verrucomicrobiota > Verrucomicrobiia > Opitutales > Coraliomargaritaceae > Lentimonas. Next base: position 44,890 of record CAJQOS010000020.1, read on the forward strand.
AGATTATTGGTTGGTTCGCCAAACAGTTGCATGCACGCGTGGAGGAGTTGCGCCCGTATAATTTACCGATGCTGGTGAGCGAGGCGGAGAAGCGCTTGGAAGAAGAGCTCAACTACAAAAACGAAGCAGACAATGCGGAGATTTTTAGAGCACTCAACACGGAGCAGGCGCATGTCTTTGCGCCGAAGGTATATACCACGTTTACCACGCGCCGTTTGCTGGTGACAGAGTGGGTCGATGGCGTGGCGCCGGATCAAGCGGTCTTGCCGGAGGCCGAGGCGCGCGAGTTGGCCAAGCAGGGCGGCGAGTCGGTCTTTCATCAAATCGTCGGCACCGGTTTCTTTCACTCCGATCCGCATTCCGGTAATATGCTGATCACACCGGATCAGCGCATTTGTTGGCTGGATTGGGGGCAAGCGGGGCAGATTACACTGGAGATGCGTTATTTGTTGGTGGACTTGTTCGCCGCAATTACAGATCGCAACGCGGCGAAGGTGATTCGTGTGGCAGAACGCATGGCGGTCAACAATCGACGCATCGATCGGCGCCGCGTGGAGAAGGAGGTGACGTTTCTCCTAAATAGGCACCGAAGTTTCGGCCCTTCCGGCACGAAGATCGGCACGGTCGGCTTGGAGATGCTGTATATCTTCGGCAGCAATGGCATTGAGGTGTCGCCGGACTATGCGCTGCTTTCGAAGGCTATTCTTTGTGTGGAAGAGACGGCGCGGTCGCTGGATCCGGAGTTTGACATCTTGAGTGTCGCCAAGCCGTTCCTTATTAAACTGAATAAGGAGCGTTGGAGCGCCGGCAGTGTCGCTCGGCAAACGCTCTATCCGATGCTGTCGATGTTGCGGCGCATGCAGCAGATCCCTGAGAATATGCAGCGCATTTTACAGCGCATTGAGGAAGAAGACCTGCAAATTAACTTCCACCATACCGGCACGGAAAATTTGGAACAGACCTTTAATGCGTCGATGAACCGCCTGACGGTGGGCATCATTATTGGCTCCTTGCTGATTGGCTCGTCGCTGATTATTACCACTGGAGTGGAGCCGTTGCTATTTGGATTTCCCGCAATCGGTATTTTGGGCTTCTTGGTCTCTGGCCTTCTGGGGATGTATATCGTGGTCTCGACCTTACGGAAGCACCGTTGACGGGGGATTACACCGACAGGGTCTGGCTGACTTGAAACACGCTGGTGACGATGCCAATGGCGATTAGAGCCACCATGATAAAAGCGCAGATCAATGCGCCGGAGGCCACCAAGTTGGTCAGAAGGGCGAGGCGCTTGGTCAGTTCGTTGCGGAAGCCTTTCGTCACTTCGGTCATGCTGTGCCCGAGATTGCCGGTGTTCTCACCCACAGTGAGAATGTCGACGGCGAGGTCCGGCATAAATTCATTGCGCTTAAAGGCCTGTGCGATCGACAGACCCTCGTTGACTTGCCCGCGTGCGGTGTGGAAGCGCTCGCGCAGTTCCGTGTTTTTAATCGTGCGCTCGGTCAGGCGTAGCACTTCCGTGGTATTAATCCCGCTCTCCAGCAGTGTGCTGATCAGATTGCCGGATTGAAACAGGTCGGAGTAGTAGAAAATTCTCCCCAATAGCGGTATTTTTAAAAACCATTTGTCGGAGCGTTGCCGTCCCGTGGCGCTCTTGCGCCATTGTGCCAGGGCGACTGCTCCGAGCGCGAGGGCGATCACTAAAATCGGGCCGAATTTGATCATGAAGTCGGATCCGTCCATCAACAGTTGCGCACTCCAGGTCATTTCGCCGCCGAGCCGGTCGAGCATATTTTGGATCTGTGGGAGCAGCACCGTCAGAAAGATGATCACCACGCCGAACGCCACCGTGCAGATAAAGCCGGGGTAGGCCATGCTGGTGATCATTTTTTGGCGAATCGCCTGCTTCTCTTCGAGAAAGTCGATCACCTTGCGCAGGATTGGGCTGAGATTGCCGGTCGCTTCGCCCGCTTCGATCACGTAGGTGATGGATCCGGAGAAATATTTGGGCTGCCGGGCGAGTGCGCCGGCCAGCGTTGCGCCTTCGCTCAAGTCGCGCCAGATCGAGCTGGCGAGCTGTTTCTGCTCCGGATCGCTCAGGCGTTGGCTCAGAATGCGGATCGAGTCGCCCATCGGTAGGCCCGAGGCGTGTAGTTCCAGCAGACGTGTGAGCAGGGCCAAGCCGATCTTTTCGCGGCTGGGCGTGCCGCCGCTGTGCGGGTTCGCCGATTCGCCGTTGGCCGCGCGGGGCTTCGGGCTCTTCAGCGATTTGGTTTTACTGCGCAGCTTGCTCAATGCCGAGGGCTTGCTCGTGCTCACCTCTTTCAGTGTGATCGGGCTCAGCTTTTGCTCCTGTAGGCGCTGCGCGGCTTGGCGCCGATCCGCAGATTCAATGCGTCCGGTCACGGTTTTGCCGTCTGGCTGGCGGGCTTTGTAGTCAAACTGAGGCATAGTAGAGTCGTTATTTACAGATGTGTAATGTTCTGATCGCAGAGTCGATGCTTTAGTTGCTACCCGTAGCGTCGACACTGTGGCCTCAGATCGGGGAGCGTTGCATGGGGCGCGTCGCATTGGGCCTCCCTCCCCCCGTCAGACCATACCCTTATACATATCTTTGTATTATCAAGTTAACGTCATGAATGCACCACGCAAAACTCCTCCCCTGCCAAGCATAATGCCCTTGCAAATTAAATTTGATACAACCGCTACGCTAGAGGGGGGAGATTGGGGAGCGCACAAGGCCTAGTTGATCCTTGGGTGCGGCGCGACCCCAGCCACTGCAAAAAAGAACGGCAGCTAAAGACAGCCGATCCAACGTACCCAAGGACCGGCTGCTTCAGCTGCCGCACTGAGCCCAAGCGGCAGAAGCCACAGTCAGTGACCCAAAAAACGACATCAGTTCAGCTTAAGAACTCATTTAGGTTAAAAAAGGCTCCCCACCTCGCCCGCAGGGCCCTCTAGCGCAGATAGGATGAGAAGGTTTGAGGTCGCGCCAGCGACCTGTGATCTTGTCTGCTTATGAAAACTACAAAAAAACAGCCTCAGAAGAAACAATTCAGAACGATAATCGGCGTCGACCTCGGCGATAAG
>CAJQOS010000021.1 GCA_905479975.1 uncultured Puniceicoccaceae bacterium
AAACTACGCATTTTACCCTAAAATCGCGGCTGAGGCGTAGAATCGCGTCAGGAACAACGAGGTAATGTCAAAATGAACGGGGTGTATGTTTTTTCAAAAAACACCGCCGTCAGAAACGCCCCCTGGTGGGACAAGCTCTACATAAGTCGGAGAGTCGTGAAGTTCGCACGAATCAGCTTCCCTTACCAAGGGGGAGGAACTTTTAGTAGTGCATTAATGACGTTAATTTGAAGATACAAATATATGTATAAGGATATGCCCCGCAAGACCGGCAGCATCCATCCAGCCAATCGCTACTGCTGAACCGGCTTAAAGAACACGGCCTTTGTGTTATTCTCAAAGCGCACGTCATCCATCGGCTCCTCTGGCAAGACTTGAGCAGCGATGTCCAAACTATCCTCAGAATCGATCGAAGGTACTTGCGTATAGACTTTTCGAGTCGTCGTTTTCCCTGGCCCCAATGTGCCGATCGTGAAATCCACAGGATCGGACTCGCCCACAATAACGGAGAGCGTCGAAGTGGTCAGCCAACTCGTGCCCCGATTTTGAACGATCACTTCCACCGGCATAGTCGTGCCTGGCTGCGCATTGGGTGGCAGATAAATGTCTGCAACTGCGACATCCAGAATCGCAGCGGTGTCTCGCTCGCGCAGCCGATCCCAATTCACCACACCTGCACCATACACCGGATCTGTTCCCGGCGCACCGGCATCGTCCAAATAGCGTTGCATCAAATCCACCACTTCCTTCGAGCTGCGATTACTATCCGCCGAAAGAATCGCCGCCAAAGTGCCAGAGACAAACGGTGCCGCTGCCGACGTGCCGGAAAACAACATCGTGCCCTCATCTTCCTTCGCGGTCAGAACGCCGACTCCCGGCGCGGCAAAATCGATCTTATCCGATTGATTCGGAAATAGCGCCTGACGCCCGACTCCGTCCACCGCCGTAACCGACAGCACCTCCGAATATGCCGCAGGATACGGCATCCGTGTATAACCATCATTCCCCGCAGCCGCGACCATGATCACATGATGATCCGCAGCGTAGCGCACCGCTTCGCGCAAAAGTTGAGTGTCTTGATACACGCCCAAACTCATGTTCAGCACATCGACACCAAGATCAACCGCCTGCACGATGCCCTCTGCCACGTGAAAACTATTCCCTAGACCTTCATCATCCAACACACGCACCACAAAGAGTTCCGCAGCAGGTGCAATGCCCTCTGAACCGGAAATAATTGACGCCACTGCGGTGCCATGCGTTGCCCCGGGACCAGCCACACCACCGCCCGCCAAATCGATATGCACGATATACACATCGTCAAACTGCGAGTGCGCCTCGATCCCCGAATCCAAAATCCCAACCAGCACACCGGAGCCATCGCCCTCAACCGGACCACCGACAACCGTCCGTGCCGACGCTCCAAAGACGCGCAGTTGCGCATACAACTCCGGCGCAACTTCAACCGGAGGCAACGGACGCTCGACACGATACGAAAAACTCCCCTGTCCACCATAGAGACCGGGATTCGGCCCCGACATCGCATCTTTACCGACACGCACGACCAGCAACTCATCGATCTGCCCAATGGGAGCGAGGCCGGCATCTGAGAGCATTTTTAAATATGCCATATAATTTTTGCGGCTGGTAAAATGCATCACCATTTCTCCTGGAATCGCATCAGCAGGAAACTCGACGCCCCAGGCCGCAGGTATTTGATCAAGAACTTCCGGAAAGTGAATCACCACCTCACCGGAGGAAGTGTCGGTGGTAATGCCTGGCGCTTCGTCTATCCACTGCCATTTCGAAAGAAAAAAGCCGATACATCCTCCAAGAATGACCAAGGCACACAAAATCAAAAATCCACGAGGCAATTTCATAACATCATTTAATTAACGAGAAAATCGATAAAAACAAACTCGATCCACAATGCTTTTATAGTTTCAAACACTACAAGGTTACAACGTATGAACATTCTCTGCTTAAAACACATCGCTTTTGAAGGCCCCGGCACCATTGCCGTCTGGGCGCAAGCACGTGGCCACGAACTCGTCATCAAATCTGTCTTTCAAAACAAGCCACTGCCCTCGCTAGAGTCATTTGATCTGCTGCTAGTGATGGGCGGGCCGATGAATCTCCACGAAGACGCGATCTACCCGTGGTTGACCAAAGAAAAAGCCTACATCCGCAGCGCCATCGCAGCTGGCAAACATGTAATCGGCATTTGCCTGGGCGCACAACTGATCGCCCACGCCCTCGGCGCACAGGTGACTGCAGGCGAAAACAAAGAGATCGGCTGGTTTCCGATCCAACCCAGTGCGGATTGCCCCGCCACACTGCCACTGCCCGATGCGCTACGCGTCTTACACTGGCACGGTGACACCTTCGACATCCCGCAGGGCGCGCAGGCCATCGCACACAGCGCGGCTTGCGCCAAGCAAGGCTTCCTCTACCGCGACCGCGTGTTAGCATTGCAATGCCATTTAGAGATGACACCGCAAAGCCTTGCCTTGCTCATCGCCGCCTGCAGCAACGAACTCGTCGACGCGCCCTACATTCAAGACGCCGCGACCATGCAAGCCGAACCTGAATTCACCTACGAGCAGATGCAAACCGTGCTGTTCGAGATGCTGGATGCGTTGGTAGCGCAGTAAGCCCTACGCCTTCTTCACATACTTCGTGAGGATCACGATATGTTGCCCATTCACACGGCCTTCGATATTATCCGAATTTTTGTGATCTAGTAAAATACGACGCACGGCAGTGCCACGTTTCGCGGTAAAACCGCCGCCCTTGACGACCAAATCTTTGACCAACGTTACAGTGTCACCCGCGGCGAGCTCTGCACCGTTGCAGTCGATATATTTGAGAACGGACGCGGCCTCCTTAGCTTCAGCCTCGGCCCATGTCTGCACATCGTCTTCGAGAAACAAGGTATCGAGCAGATCTTGCGCCCAGGCTTCGTTCTCACCGAGTCGCGTCAACAGTCGCCAAGCCATGACCTGCACGGCGGGCACTTCGCTCCACATACTCTCGGTCAAGCAACGCCAATGATGCACATCGACCTTCTCAGGATTCGCAATTTGCTCGCGGCAGTGACCACAGAGCAATACCGCCTCATCAGCGGTGCCATCGGATGTCGGCGGCACTTCATACACTGCCAAGTCTTCGGTCGCGTTGCATAACTCGCAAGTGCATCCACAACGTTCCTGTAAATCTGTTTCTGTGCTCATAAGTGTGAGCCACGAAACTGAAAGACCGAGCGACACTCAACCTCATAACCAATAAAAAGCCGGCTTCCTGTTTCTTTAATCCTACAACATCCGAGGATCCAACATCCAACTCAACTCACACGGCCCGACCTCGCCGAAGTTCTCAATCGGGTTGACCGCCAAGCAGGCCATATTACAGGTATTGAAATTAGTGCGGGTGCGTCCTCGCTCGGCACTCAACAACAACGAGGCCAAAATCGAAATGTTCGGATTGTGCCCGACCACGAGCACGTCTTGCCCGACTTCTAGCAAGCCCTCGGCAACGGACGCTGGATTCATATCCGGCTCTAAGCTCATCTCATCTCGACGTTGCTCGATCGCATTGCCCCAAGTCTCCAGCAACAGCCCTGCCGTTTCCTGAGCCCGACGATAGGGACTGCACCACAACACTGGCGGTAGCGATGTTTCCTTCGAGCGTAAGAACTGCCCCAAGCGCTCAACATCCGCGCGGCCTTTCGCACTGAGACAACGCTCACTATCTGGGTAACTCGACTCAGCTTGGGCATGACGCAAAAGATAAATATTCATATATTTAACCACCATAGTAGCTAATACCGTCTCCGCAAGAACCTGTAACAATCAGAATCAACCTATTTTCTGCTTCCAATCATTCTGAATCCCCTCTTTCTGGAAGTGATCCACTCTTTTGAGTCAGCTCTCCTCAAAGCTCTCTCCACTTTTCAATGAATCACCTGCTATGAAAATCTCACTCGGCACCGACATCGGCGGCACTAATACTTGTGTCGGCTCAGTATCAGCAGACGGAATCGTTCTGTATAAAGAAACTTTCCCGACCAGCGACTATACCGACGCAACGCTCTACGCCGATCGCCTAGCCGAAGCCGTGCGTGCGGTGATGACCGCAACCGCAAGTGACAGCGCCCACACAGACATCGAGTGGCTGGGGCTCGGCATCGGTGCTCCCAATGGCAACCACCGCAGCGGTTCCATCGAACACGCCCCCAACCTCAACTTCAAAGGCCTCATTCCGCTCGTCGAGCTCATGGAAGCGCGACTGGATTTACCGAAAATTGATCTGACCAATGACGCCAACGCGGCCGCCATCGGAGAGAAAATATTCGGAGCGGCTCAAGACTACTCGGACTTTATCATGATCACACTCGGCACTGGCCTGGGCAGTGGCGTGTTCGTCAACAATCAGCTCGTTTACGGACACGACGGCTTCGCTGGCGAAGTGGGCCACATCAGTGTGATTCCCGATGGTCGCTACTGCGGCTTCGGTCGTCGCGGCAGTTTGGAGAATTATTGCTCAGCGACTGGCATCCGCCGCACGTTCTTCGAAATGCTCGCTCAGCTCGGCAGCTCGACTTCGCTCGATCACATGAATATCGGCGAGCTCACTGCTAAAGACGTCTCCGAAGCAGCCGAGAATGGCGATCCCGTCGCTCAAGCCACCATGGACTTCACCGGCCGCCTGCTGGGAGAAGCCTTGGCATCCACCGCACTGGTCACCAGCCCGGCCGCCTTCTTCCTGTTCGGCGGCCCCGTCAAAGCTGGCCCCATCCTACTAGACCCCCTCCGTAGCTCGTTCGAGCAACACTTGATCCCACCGTTCAAAAACAAGATCAAGATCATCGAATCCGCCCTACCCATGGGCGATGCAGCGATACTAGGAGCCGCTGCGCTGGTCATTGAATAACAAAAAGCGCCACCCGAATATTCGGACGGCGCTTCTCAAACAAACAACAAACAAAGTTACTACATACTAAGTTTATATGTAGGCTTAGACGTGCCAGAGGGCTCAGCGTTCAAAAAAAAAAAATTTAACGGCTTCCACTCAGGTAAAACGACTAAAATCGAACGAGTCACCAGTTGACAGAACTCCGATATGAGAGCGAAACAGGAGCTATGGATTATTTAGCGGTCAGCGAACTAAAGCACTCAAAGAACCTCTGGTCTCGCCTCTCCAAGGAAAAGGAAGTCGTATTGACCAAGGACGGAAAACCAGGTGCATTGATTTTAGAGGTGACCTCTGAAAGCTTAGATACTGTCGTTACTGCAGTGCGAAAAGCCCTCTTTTCCGAATCTGTCAGTAATGTGCGCCGCCGCACTGCCGAAGCTGGTGGGTTTAGCGAAGCCGAAATTCTAGCTGAAATCGAAGCCGTTCGCTCGTGATAAAAATCGTCCTCGATACCAATGTGCTCGTGACCGGCTGGCTCTCTCCGAGCAACCCACCTGGTCGCATCATCGACGCACTTCGAACCGAACAAATTCAGCTGGTTCTAGACGACCGGATCTTCCTCGAATACGGCGAAGTCCTACGTCGCCCTAAATTAGAACGTTTCATCCGCCAAGAAGAGCGCGAGTGGATACTCGATTACATTTTTCACTCCGCACAACGAATCACATCAACCTTTACATTCCCAGACCTGCCCGATCCCTACGACGCCTGCTTGCTTGAGGTCGCGGCAACTGCAAATGTCCAATTGGTCACGGGCAATCTAAAACATTTCCCGAAGAATCAGCGCCATAATGTCGTAGTGTTGAGCCCATCTGAGTTTCAGAGCAGACGATAAATCAAAAAAACCCGTCTTGCGACGGGGCTTTTGTTTTTAAAGAATGAAGATCTTACAGCGCAGCAAGTGCGGCATTGAGCGTCTCACTCGGGCGCATGGCCGCTTGAGCCTTTGCCAAGTCAGGGCGGAAGTAACCGCCAATGTCCATTGCCACGCCTTGAACGGCGTTTAGCTCATCAACGATCTTCGCTTCGTTGGCGCTCAATGCCTCAGCCAGAGGTGTGAAGCGTGCTTTCAAGTCGGCATCCTTATCCTGAGCGGCAAGTGCCTGTGCCCAGTAAAGTGCGAGGTAGAAGTGGCTGCCACGATTGTCGAGTTCGTTGACCTTACGCGAAGGCGACTTGTTCTCTTTGAGGAACTGGGTGTTGGCCACGTCGAGCGTGTCCGCAAGTGTTTGCGCCTTCTCGTTGCTGAATACAGCAGCGAGGTGCTCCAAAGAAACGCCGAGTGCAAGGAATTCGCCGAGGGAATCCCAACGCAAGTGGTTTTCCTTCTCGAACTGCTGCACGTGCTTCGGAGCTGAACCACCTGCGCCAGTCTCGAAGAGGCCGCCACCGTTCATGAGAGGAACGATGGAGAGCATCTTAGCACTGGTGCCAAGCTCAAGAATCGGGAAGAGATCGGTCAAGTAGTCGCGTAAGACATTACCAGTGACGGAGATCGTATCTTCGCCATCCTTCGCGCGTTGCAATGTCAACTCAGTCGCCTCGATCGGTGCGAGGATACGAATATCCAAGCCAGCGGTGTCGTGGTCTTGCAAGTAGAGGTTCACCTTCTCGATGAGTTGCGCGTCGTGGGCACGCTCTGCATTGAGCCAGAAGATCGCAGGTGTCTTCGTTGCACGTGCGCGAGTCACAGCAAGCTTCACCCAATCGCGGATCGGTGCGTCCTTCACTTGGCATGCACGCCAGATGTCGCCCCGCTCCACAGTATGCTCAAGCAACACGTTACCGTCGGCGTCTGTTACGCGAACCGTGCCAGCTGCTGGAATTTCGAATGTCTTATCGTGCGAACCATACTCTTCGGCTTTTTGGGCCATGAGTCCAACATTTGGCACAGTGCCCATAGTAGTTGGATCGAACGCGCCGTTCTTCTTGCAGAAGTCAACGGTTGCCGCATACACACCTGCATAGCAGCGATCAGGAATCACAAAGTTGGTGTCTTGGAGTGAACCAGCCTTGTTCCACATTTGACCTGATGTGCGAATCGCAGCAGGCATCGACGCATCGATGATCACGTCACTGGGCACGTGGAGATTGGTGATGCCCTTGTCGGAATCGACCATCGCCATATCTGGAGCAGCTGCATAGACCGCAGCGATGTCTGCTTCGACCTCTGCCTTCTTCTCAGCTGGCAGTGCTTCAATCTTCGCATACAGATCGCCGAAGCCGTTTTTAACGTCCACACCGAGTGTATCAATGAGCGCAGCGTGCTTTTCGAATACGTCCTTGAAGAAGACAGTCACGGCATGACCGAAAACGATCGGGTCGGAGACCTTCATCATCGTCGCCTTCATGTGCAATGAGAACAAGATGCCAGCTGCATTCGAAGCGGCGATTTCGCCAGCGAGGAATTCACGCAGTGCTTCGGCACTCATGAACGTCGCATCCAACACTTCACCCGCTTGTAGTGCGAGGCCATCCTTAAGCACGGACATGCTACCATCCGCAGCAACCAGCTCAATCTGAGCGGTGGTGGCGGCGGGAATCGTGACCGACCTCTCATTACCAAAGAAATCGCCAGCCGTCATGCTAGAAACAATGGACTTTGAGTCCGCACTCCACGCACCCATACGGTGTGGATTGTCCTTTGCGTATTGCTTAACAGCGCCCGCTGCACGGCGGTCGGAGTTACCCTCACGGAGCACAGGGTTCACCGCACTGCCCTTGATCTTGTCGTAGATACCTTTGACGCGCTTTTCTTCGTCGGTTGTCGCCTCTTCCGGATATTCAGGAAGTGCAAAGCCTTGAGATTGAAGCTCAGCAATGGCGGCATTCATCTGCGGCACTGAAGCCGAGATGTTTGGAAGCTTGATGATGTTGGCATCAGGTGCCTTCGCGAGGTCACCCAGTTCAGCCAAAGCATCGGAGACGCGTTGGTCTTCAGTCAGCGCATCTGGGAAATTGGCAAGAATACGGCCAGCGAGGGAAATGTCGCGGGTTTCAACTGCCACACCAGCCGCGCTAGTATATGCTTCAATGATCGGAAGCAGCGAATGCGTGGCAAGTGCCGGCGCTTCGTCGGTAATGGTGTAGATAATTTTAGCTTTATCGCTCATAATGAGTAGGTCTTGTAGTGTTTTGAAAAATGGAAATGCCCGCGCTCAGCGCAGACAAGAAAAAGGCGAACTGGATGGTCCGCCTTTAAACTTAGCCCAGTTTCGCGCAGAAACGGGCGAGGCGTTCGAGGCCTTTATCAATGACGTCGTCAGAAGTCGCATAACTGAGGCGAATGTATCCATTCGCTCCAAATGCACTACCAGGAACGACTGCCACCTTCTCCTCTTCGAGGATACGTGCCGCGAACTCGCTATCGGTTAAACCGAGCTTCTCGATATTTGGGAAGAGGTAGAACGCGCCTTGCGCACGTGCACACTCGACGCCTGGAATCGCACGAAGACCTTCCAATAGGCGCAAACGACGCGCATCAAAGACTTCCAGCATGCCGTTGACGGCTTCCATCGATTTGTCCCAGTTCTGCATCGCAGCCAATGCACCGTATTGTGCAAATGTGGTGGCATTCGAGCTGGTCTGGCTCTGCAGATTTGCCACTGCCTTCGCGACAGGCAAAGGAGCCATCAATGTGCCGAGGCGCCAGCCTGTCATTGAGAACGTTTTACTGAATCCAGCCACTGTGATGACCAAATCCGCCGCTTCCTTGGAGAAGGATGCAGGGCTGACGTGCTTCACACCATCATAGAGGAGATGCTCGTAGATCTCGTCGGACATGATGTAGATGCCTGCCTCAACTGCGACTTCTGTCAGCGCCTTGAGCTCTTCGGGTGAGTAGATCGCGCCAGTCGGATTGGACGGGCTATTGATGATCACCATGCGTGTCTTCGGCGTAATCGCCGCACGGAGCTGAGCCGGAGTAATCTTGAAACCACTCTCGATACCAGCAAAAACAGTCTTTGGCACACCACCAGCGAGTTTCACCATTTCAGGGTAACTGACCCAGTAAGGCGCAGGGATGATGACTTCATCGCCTGGGCTCACCACGGCGAGAATCGCAAGATAGCAAGAATACTTGCCGCCGGGGCTGACGACGATCTGAGCGGCAGTCACGCCTTCGACGCCATTGTTGGTGCGATAGTGCGCGGCCAATGCCTCGCGCAGCGCAGGAATGCCGGGCGCAGGCGCGTATTTGGTCTTCCCCTCGCGAATCGCCTGAATACAGGCCTCTTTAATGAATTCTGGAGTATCAAAATCCGGTTCACCGGCACCAAAGCCACAGACGTCCTCGCCTGCTGCTTTGAGCTCTTTTGCTTTTGAATCTACAGCCAGCGTCGGCGACGGAGCGATATTGCTGGCCCAGGAGGATAGTTTAGCTTGGTTAGTCATGACAAAAAAATGCGCGCTCGATACATCAGCTCGGGTAGCGATGTATCGAGAGCGCAGAATCAAAACCTCTGCCTAAGCAAAAGCAAGCCTAGCCTCTAAATCTAGGTAAAAGCGTGGTTACTTCTTCTTCGCCTTTTTCTTAGCTTTCTTTACAGCCTTCTTTGGAGCGGCCTTCTTCACTGCCTTTTTCTTGGCGGCTACTTTTTTCTTAGGCGCTGCTTTTTTGACGGCTTTCTTTACAGCCTTTTTGGCTGGAGCTTTCTTGGCGACTTTCTTGGCCACCTTTTTCTTAGTAGTTGTTTTTTTCTTCGGCATAGTTTGTTTGAGGTTAAAGTCCGACAATTCGGTTGGTAGAGAATCTAGTGCTGCGCGCAACAGTTCACCCACACTTACCTTCTTTTGCTTACTCAGGCGAACAAGTCGCTGACGAAGATCAGAAGACAAACGTACGGAGATTTGCTGATGCGACGATGGTTTGAGATCAAGACCTGATGAATCGAAAACACTCACTGCATAGCGAACAACTTCGCTAAGAGAACGTGCTCCGACTTCTTTTTGCACCTGCTTAAGTTTATTAAGCAGGTCTTGTTGGAGGTCGAAAGTTAAGGGGCTTGTAGTTTCGCTACTCATAATTACGTCGCATGCGACAAAAGGAAAAGTGCGAAGTGTAGTAACAATGTCAATACAATAGATTTACAGAAGTATCACCACTAAAAGCTGAGCAATAAAGTAAGATTAATAGTTATCCAGCATCTTAAATACCTTTAAAGACCAAACGGTCGAACTAGTCCCAAAGGACTAGTTTAAAAATTCGCCCTACTAGAACTCTTCCACAACAATGATGCCATCATGTTGTTTTATGGGTATCACACATGGTTCGGACGAGGGGGTGCGTTGAAACAGTTTAGGGGGTTTCAGCGCATCCACTTCGTCCACTTCCACACTCAAATAAAACTGGAATGGACATAGTAATGATGATCGGCATCGCCCTCTTAGGGCTCGCAGTTTCAATAATCGGCTACCGATGCTTTCGCGACGAGATCGACTAGCGCCTAGCGCCTAGCGATGGCTTATGCGTGATCGACGACACTTTCAAAATCATAACTACCGGCGGTCACCCCGTCACTGTTATCATAATCGAAGTCAAAACTGTTAATAAAAGGGGTATTGGGACGCACCACAGGAACAGTGTTCGTATCTGCAACTCAAATTCGATGCACCTTCGAACTAGCTGCCGGTCTGCATACGCCGCACCATTTGATGCGCTTCTTCCGGGACCCACCCTTCCCAATCGGTGCCACCTGCATCGATAAGCTTCATCGTCTTGCGACTAGTCATCGCTAATAAGCCGGGATCACCCACACCGATCGGTCGAATGCGACCGTTCTGCATCAGGTGTTGATAGAAGAACTGCCAATTCTCCGGAGCCTTAAAATTTTCCGCAGTCACGAGCTCCATACTTTTCGTATTATGCCATGGATAGACGAAGAGCTGCACACGGTTTTTGAACAAGCGCCCGAAGGACTCTAAAATACCTCCGGCGAGATTCACCGACCACTTCTCTTTGAACAACTCATTGAGCAAACCAATGCTCAACGTAATCGCAATGGGCTCCGCAGTGTAACGACTCAAGTATGTCGCGATCCTATGGAACTCTGCGCTGCGGGAAATCAGCACGGTCTTACCAAGCGCTTGCAATGCATCTGCGCGATCAAGGAAATCACCATGGTCCACTGCCCCATCGCGCAACAAATTGTTCATACTGATCTCACAGACTTCGATCGCACGCTCTTGCTGCTCTTCGGTCATCACATTTGAGAACACCGCACGCGATTGACGAATCATATCCAAATGCAATTTAAGCACGGGCTTAAAGCTACCGCGCAGCAGCAAGATCGGACGCTTGTATAGCGCATCCGCAGCCTGAACGACTTCGCCGGCTTCATTAAACATGGCAGCATCCGTCAGACCACTCTGCACGAGTTGCAGCGCACAGAGACGATTATCCACATAGCGGAAGCCTTCTCCGCTGAAGCGCAACATATCAACTTCAACGCGTCCAGCGACTAGACCATCCGCCAACGACTCGACGAAGCTCTGTAAACTATCACGATAATAAAACGCCGCATGTATCAAATTCACGCCGACTTTTCCAAGCGCATCCATCTGATCCTGGCTCGTCTCATCCAACAGGCGCAAGTGTAGCACGATTTCGCAAGGGGGCGTGTTCGGCTTCAACTGCAATCGCACTCCCAACCAACCATGGCATTCTGCGGTATCTTTATAACCACGAGCACGAACTGTATTACAAAAGGAGAAAAAGGTCGTGTCATCGCCACGTTCAGGACCGAGCCGTTCTTCCAATATATCATACTCATATTTGAGCATCGAACTGAGACGCGATTGAGAGACATAACGCGATGCTTTACCATAGATGGCATCACTCATCGTCATGTCGTAAGCAGAAATCGTTTTCGCCACCGTGCCCGCACTGGCAGAGACCCGAAAGAACCAATTGGCGGTTTCTTGCCCCGCACCAATCTCGGCAAAGACACCGTATTTGCTCAGATCAAGATTGAGGGCGAGTGCCTTTTCGTAAGTGCTAAGAATCTGTCGTTCGGCCATATTAGAAGGGGGCTATCAATAGGTATTAGTAAGTGCAGGCATTCCTATGCCATTTGCTTACAAGAAAAACCAGCTATTTCCAAGTTTTCGTGCAGAGCGCACGACCGATCATCCCCGACTAGCTCAAAGGCCAAAACACACGGGCAGACTCATTCGCCAGAGACTCAGCTACCATTTCGGTAAATGCCATATAGCGCACGCCTTGCTCAAATGAAGTCAACTCGACCGGAACATGCTCACGAAGCGATCGCACAAAGTCCGCCTCCACCTGCCAACCACGACTTTGGCCACGGGCAATCGTAATCTTCGTTTCTTCCGTAGAACCCGCCTCACTGAAAAGGAGCTGCTTTTGAAACGCATCAAACCGCAGCGCCCCCATTGAGCCATTCAAACGAAACTCCATCCGCGATTTCCCCGATTCCACGCCACTGAAATGATACATCAATCGAGCGTGACTCTTCCCTAAGCGCCCCAAGACACTCAAGCTATCCGGCACCTCGACCTTAACTGTATTTGTCGCATCGGGATACTGACGAGTTGCCTGAAAGACCGCCCCATCGGCGATCAACCACTCCGGTTCATCCGCGACCCAGCGTTGCACCGTCTCGTGCATGATCCCCATCGTCAGAGTATTGTTACCACTCAGGCTGCGATCCTGCCGCCAAGTCATCGGCGCATCCGGCGAAGCCGATTGGCCCCCCGTATGCACCACGCGCACTTCCAACAAATCGCCCAGCTTCCCCGCTGCGATCATCTCACGAATCGTCGCATCAAAATCCAACGAAAAAGGCGCCGGCACAATCTGCGCCACCAACTCTGGATGCGCTTGAGCGGCCGCAGACATACGGCGAGCTTCCTCCAAATTACAGGCCATACGCGCTTCGCACAGCACATGCTTACCACTTTCAAGCGCGGCAATCGTTAACTCCGCATGCATGTTCGGCCAAGTGCCGATGCAAATCGCATCCAAAGACGGATCGGCAATCACCTCCTGCCACGTATCGAAGACGCGCTTGATCCCCTCCTGCTTGGCGACTTTCTCCGCCGAAGCTCGCGAGCGATTCGCGACGACTGACAGCTCCACATTCTCCAGCTTATGAAAGCCCGGGATATGCGTCAGGCGCGTATTTGCACCAGCTCCGATAAATCCGATACGTAGTTTTTGATTCTCCATACTCATCCCAAGTGATTCGGATTAACTGAATTGCCCCAAGTGCAAGGTCAACTGACGCTGTGTGCGCTTTGCAAATTCCGGATTGTGCGTCACCAACACCAGGCTCTTCGCCTCTTCACCTGCCAGTTCGAGTAACAAATCCATCACGGCCAAGCCCGTCGCCTCATCGAGATTCCCAGTCGGCTCGTCGGCCAACACCAGCGGCGGATCATTAATCAACGCACGTGCCACGGCCACGCGCTGACGTTCCCCCCCCGAAAGTTTCGTCGAGCTATGCCGCAAACGATGCCCCATCCCGACCCGCTGCAACAGCGCCTCCGCACGATCCTTCACCGTGCTATTGATACGCCCTGCGATCCGCGCGCCCAACAATACATTCTCCAGCGCATTCAGCTCTGGTGCTAAATAATAGGACTGAAACACAAATCCGATGTAAGCAGTCCGTTGCGAAGCCAACCACGAAAGCGAACGTCCGGACACCTTTTGCCCGTTCCAAAACAACTCACCTGTGTTCGCGGTTTCCAGCCCCGACAGCACATTGAGCAACGTCGACTTACCGCTGCCCGACTCACCGCGAATACTCACGCTCTCGCCACGTCGCAGTTCAAAGTCGATACCGTTCAACACCGAGATCGCACCATCCGGGCTAGGAAAGGACTTCCCCAGCTGTTTCGCCTCAAGAATTATATCGTTTGAATTATTCACTACGCAATGCATCAGCAGGTTTTAATCGAGCAGCACGCAACGCAGGCAACAACCCCGCCAACGTGGAGATTATAATCGCGAAACACGTCACGACCACAAAGTCAGACATCAAATAATGCACTGGAATTTCATACACATCATACTGACCAAGGAAATTGACCTGAGAATTAGTCAACCACGCGTAGCCCGCAAGTATTGGGCTACGGTAGTGCAGGCACACGATCGCCAAGCCAATCCCCACCACAGTGCCAATCGTGCCAATCACAAACCCCTGAAAGCAGAAACTATACGCCACCTGATGCGGACGCCCGCCCATTGCCACCAACAGACCGATCTCACGCGTCTTGCGCAGCACCGCCATCATCAACGCAATCGCGATCGAGAACGACGCCACCAAAATAATGAAGATGATGATAAATGAAATCACCCGCTTCTCTTGCTCAATCACAAATAGAAATTCCCGATTCGACTCGATCCAACTCACCGCCCGAAGCCCCGGACGCAGCACGCGCCCTGCCAATTCTTTTGAAAAGACATCCGCCTTTACTCCAGGGCGCAGCTTCAGCACCAAACCATGCACCCCGTCTTCCAGACCATAGAGCTCCTGCATCACACGCAGCGTCGAGATCATCGTATTACCATCCACCTGTGGCGACCCCGTGCGGAACAGCCCAATCACCGTAAATTCACGCGGCAGTAGCACCTCATCCTCCTTCAAACGCTCCAACATCAGCGGCGTAAACACTTCAACAACCGACCCTGGACGCGCCTTTAAAGTGCGTGCTAGCCCTTCTCCCAGAAAGACCCCATCGTCATCAAACTCCTCTAAGTCGCCCCAAGTCAGGAATTTTTGCAGTGGGATCACATCCTCCTCCGCGATTGGATCAATCCCACGAATCATCGGAAATTGCGGACGATTCTCATGCTGCAGCATAATCACCCCCTCCGCAAACGGAGCCACACCCATCACATAATCCTCCGCTAATAGATCCTCGGTCACCTCTTCCCAGTCGTAAACGACCTCATTCGAGCGAATCCGGATGTCCCCCTGCGTTTCGACCAAGCGCGAGCGAATGCCCTCGCCGAAGCCATTCATCACACTCTGCACGATCACCAGCACGCAGACACCAAGCATCACGCCCACGATCGACATCAGTGAGAAAAAGGAAAAGAAGCGCCCCGAAGGGAATAGCTGCTTCAAGGCGTGGTATATATACCAAGGCATGCCCACACTTGTCGTCGATTCGAGGCACAAGGAAAAGCGTAAAAATCAGGAATCTCACAAAACAGCTAAAAGGTGGCGCAGTCGCGTCTCGCGAGGCACCTCGTTCAAATGGCAACACATTCCGAACCAGTCTCCTGAGGCACTCGCGCGACACGAATTCTAACCTCAAAACCCCTTCAAAAAATAAAAAACACGAATTATGAAAATAGCCCTTTACACCGAGCAGACATCAGCATTTATTCCGCAACTTATTCAAACGGCAAGCCGCACGAAGAGAGACGAGTTTCTGCTTCAATTCGTTTCTAAAATAAATTTATTGCAGGGTGGAGCAGCCCGGTAGCTCGTCAGGCTCATAACCTGAAGGTCACAGGTTCAAATCCTGTCCCTGCACCCA
>CAJQOS010000022.1 GCA_905479975.1 uncultured Puniceicoccaceae bacterium
AGCAAAACGACAACCAGCACCTTCTCAACCCTCTAAATCACTACAATGAGCGGACTCATTGACGCCTCGAGTTCAAGCCAGATATGCGGCAAAGAAAGTAGACTTCAGGCGACTCTTGTCCGAAATCCGTGAAGAACCGAAATTATGCTGGATAGACGGCTCTGATGTTGTCTCTGTCGAACGCTTCAAATCAGTTGAACTGATGGTTAGTTCAGGTTTTTCGCTTCCTGGCTAATGATATCAGTTTTCCCCACTGTGAAGATTCTAATTTTAACAGCTTTATATCCACCGCTAGGCGCCAGTGGGCACGATGATCGTTGCCGACAGGTGGTTGATGCATTGTCGAAGCGTGGACATCGGCTTCAGGTGCTAACGTCGGATCATCGGCTCCCGCCGATGGGAATTCCGGGGGAGAAGGGCGTGTTTCGTCAGTTGATGTTGCATGATGCAGAGGACTCTGAGAGCACTTTAGGCTCATCTTATAAGGTGACGTATGAGCAGGAACTCGCGCGCGCTCGGGTGTTGTATAACCGCGTGGATCGCTTTCAGCCCGATGTGGTCTATGTGTGGAATATGAACGGTCTGTCGAAGTCGCTTTTGCTGGGACTGCAGGAGCAGGGCACCTCGATCGTGTATGATTTGCACAGTCACTGGGTGAGTCCGCAAGTGTTTGATCGAGACCCGTGGTTTACCTGGTGGCAGCGCAGTCAGGGGCTGCGCACGAAGTGCTATCAATTGTATTTAAAAATGATTGGTGCAGCGCGGCGGCATTTGCGGCATTTTCCAATCGGGCAGGTCGCAGATCTGGATTTATCGCATGCATACGTCAGTAGTGAGAGTCTGCGTGATCATTTGGTGGCTGCTGGTGTGGCGCAAGTTGCCTCGCTGCCGGTGCTGTATCCTGCGTTGGATACGAATCACCTATTATTTAAAATCAACTATCAGCCGGCTCGGAAGTTCGTCTGGGCGGGGCGGTTGAATGCCGCGAAGGCTCCGGCAATCGCGTTGAGAGCAGTCGGGGTGTTGAAGGCGCGCGGGATCGATGTGTCGCTGGATTTCTATGGGTTGGGAGAGCCCTTGGAGCGTAAAGCGATGCGGAGCTTGATAGATGCCTCGGGTTTAAGCAGTTCGGTGCGGATGCTCGGCATTCGTCCGGGGGAGCTGGCTGCCAAGTATGCGGACTATGATGCCTTGCTGTTTACCAGCCATTGTAATGATCCATTTCCGATCACACCTCTAGAGGCGATGTTGTCAGGTTTGCCAGCAATTCTAGCGCGCGATGGAGGGATTCAGGAGATCGCAGAAGATGGTGAGACGGCTCTACTGTATGAGGCTGGAGATGCCGAAGCGCTGGCCGATGCGGTGGTGCGGATGATGAATCTCCCAGATGGTGGCACGGCCATGGCAAAGAAGTGCATGGAAAGATTGCAAGCGCAGCATTCGATCGACAGAGTGATGCCTCGAATCGAAGCGCTTCTTTCTGCTTCGGTTAAGTCGTGAGGCGCACTTTTAGCTATGTCCCAAGAATTTGATATGCCAGGAGTTGATTTTGATCCGTCGATCCCCGCGATGGATCGTGAGCAAATCGACATGTTACTGATGGTCGATGATAGTGAGGACGATTCGACTGCCTTGGTGCGTGAGTTATTTGATCTCTTTCAAGGGGAAAGTGCCGACAAGCTGCTGAGCTTGGATACGGTTTGTGCCGTGAATGACACTGCTGAATTACGACGGATCGTCCATTTCATCGCTGGCAGTGCCGGAAATTTGGGGCTCGCGTATTTATCCGGATTTTACCGCAGTATCGAGCAAGCGATCGACGTGGGAACGTTGACTGACCTGTCGCACTGTGAGGCGCCGATTCGCAACGCATTTACCGATGCGTGCGAAGCCTTCAGCGCCGAGTTCGGCGTCTGATCTGAGACGTTCGGCCTGTTGACTCCTGCACGTCGGGTGGCTCCTGCTCGAACCCGTGCACATGCTCGGATTCTTCGGGAACGGTGAAGACCTTATAGACGCACCACGCGAGCAGCGCGCTGACCGAGCCGACTGAGAGTGCCATGATTATCCATCCGCTACTTGTCATGATTTAGTCCTTTTTTGTGAGTTTTCTGTAGTCGGGGTTGAGGTAGGCGATAAATGCAAAGAGGGCTGCGACAGCGCCGATGAGGCAAATAGTGAGCCATGCGACGGTGTTGGGCTCAATGAAGAGGTCGCGGATGTAGTCGCTGTATTCCGCTTTGCCAGTTTGGAAATTGAGCCCGAAGACATTGGTCGCGATCCACATGGCGAACACCACGATGAGGAACAGCGGGCTGACGTATTTCATGATGAATTTAAATATACGGGGTATCCGAATCGCCGATCCTGCGTGCGCCAATTCAAAGCCTTTTTCGATGCCGAGTATCCAGCCAAAGATGATGATCTGCACAGTGGACAGCACGAATATCAGGAAGGTGCCGACCCAGAAGTCCATTGTGTCGAGTGCTTTCACGCCTTCGCTGAAATACACGACAAAGCCGCAACCGACCACGGTGATCATGCCGAGCAGCACGACGGACTGCTTGCGGTTGATCTTCAGGGCTTCTTCGAGGAAGGCGATGCCGGGCTGCAGCATAGAAAGTGAGCTGGTGACGGCCGCGAGGAACAGTAGGAAGAAGAAGAGTGCGCCAAACACTCCGCCAAAAGGCATGTTTGCGAACACCATCGGCAGCACATTAAAGCCAAGTCCGAAGGTGCCCATACCAGCAACGCCTGCAACGCCGAGGAAAGTCACCGCAGCGGGGAGCGTGATGAGGCCGCCGAGTCCAACCTCGAAAAATTCATTCGCACTGGCGGCAGCGAGTCCGCTGAGAATGACGTCATCCTTTTTCGTTAAGTAGCTCGAATAGGTGATGATCACGCCAAACCCGACAGAGAGTGAGAAGAAGATCTGCCCCGCGGCTGCGAGCCAGAGCTGTGGATTCATGAGCTGTTGGATGACGGTGATGTGCGTCACACGGGTGGTTTCGCTCCGCTCGGCGGCGGCAATGGTCGCGTCCAATGTGCTTTGATCCACGATTTCGTGGTCTTTGACCCAGTTGCCGGATTCATCTTGGACTTCCACCACGTTTTTGACCGGATTCCACATGAAGCCTAGGCCGTTGCTCACGTTACGATCTGGCATCTCTGGGTTGGGAGTGCCGAGTGTGAGGACGCGAATCAGAATGATGACTGCAATGACCGCGAGGGTCGGCATGGCAAATTTACAAAACAGTTCGATGCCTTTGGAGAGCCCTCGGTAGATCAGGATGAAGTTGAGGATGAAGACCAGAATCAGGTAGAAACCGACTTGCTTGAGCCCAAACCCCAGCGCGCTGCCGTTTTCACCGACTCCGATAAAACCGCCCCAGAAATCGCTCGATTCACTGACGGCAGAGAACGACATATCGCTCACGAGGAAATTGACCGCATATCCGAGGCACCATGCTTCGATGTAAACATAATACATGTAGATGATGACGGGGATCAGCACCCCGATGATACCGATATACTTGAATGCTGGGATACGGGTGATGTAGTTGAAGATGCCCGGCGTCGAGTTGAACCCGCCTTGTCCGCCCATTCGGCCCATCGTCCATTCTGCCCAGCAAATCGGTAAGCCAATGATGATGAAGGAGATGAAGTAGGCTAGCATGAAGGCGCCACCGCCATATTCAGCTGCTTGTCCGGGGAATCGGAGGAAATTACCTAAGCCGACGGCACTGCCGGCCACGGCGAGAATGACTCCCAAACGAGAGCTCCAGGATTCTTTAATTTTCTTAACCATGAGGTGTGCGACTATCAAGTAGCAGGGGCATTATTCATGCCAGTAAAAAAATCTCCTCAAACGGAGTGACTTTATGGGAGGTTCTGTCGTAGAACATAAGCAATGTCTTTGATTGATCGATATATTTTGAAGGAGTGGGCCATCGGCTTCGCTCTCACGCTTGGGGTGATTGTCGGTATATTGATCCTTCAAAATATGTATGACTCCTTGCCGGATCTCTTGGATATTGGTGCTAGCGTGGGTGAAGTGACCTTTTACTATGTGTTGGCATTGCCGGCGTATCTGCCTGCGATTTTGCCGATCGCGTTTTTGGTGTCGCTGCTGTTTTCGCTCGGCACCTTGCACCGTAATAACGAGATCACTGCGATGCGTGCGTCGGGTGCTGGGCTGTTTCGTATTAGTCGGTCGCTTTGGGGCGCAGGACTGCTGCTGTCTGGATTGCTTTTTTACCTGACTGCCTCGCTGGTGCCGCAATCGGTGGAGCGTGCACGCACATTTTTTGAAAATCTCGAGTATGCTTCGTTGGACGAAGCGACCGAGAGTAAGGAGCAGGGCTTGGTCTATAATTTGGGCTTTGATAATCGTAAGGACGGGCGCTTGTGGTTTATGAACCGTTTTAGTGAGCGCGCGTGGCTGGGGCTGGGAGTGAATGTGCATACGCGCGGATCCGACGGCCAGGAGCTGAATCGCATCTCTGCAAGTGAGGCATATTTCGATGATACGCGGGGATATTGGGTATTCCTGAATGGGCGTGAGTTGGTGCTCGATCCGGAGACGGGGGATCCGATGCGCACGATTCCTTTTAAAGAAAAGAGCTTTGAGGCATTTGATGAAGATCCGAGTTTGATGCTGACGCTGCATAAGAAGCCCAAAACGCTGTCCTTGTTTGAGCTGCGCCGTATTATTGAGACGGTGCCGCCTGAGGAAAATCCGGCAGTGCATGCGTATCTGGTGCGTTACTTTTCGCTGCTCGCCGCGCCCTTTAGTTGCTTGGTCGTCGTCGGGTTGGCGGTGCCGTTTGCGGTATCCGGTGTGCGGACGAATCCGATGATCGGGATTTCCAAATGCATGGGGTATTTCTTGGTCTTTTATATTCTCATGAGCGTTGCGACGATCTTGGGCGAGCGACAGTTGATTCCGGCGCTATGGGCGGCATGGCTGCCGAACGTCGTGATGTTTGTTGCTGCGGGCTGGCTCTATCGCCAGGCGCGCTAGGTTTTTTTATTTATGGATATTTCAAAGGAACACGTGCTGCGCTTAAAGAATATGACTGCGGAAGAGGCTTCGGGGCACCCGTGGATTCACTTGGACGCCTTAGATCTTACCGATACGACGCTGCCAGACGGTGCGGCGGCCACTTTGGTGGCTGCGGATGGTGCTGTGCTGGGCAGCGGTGTGTTTGATCGCCGTCATCCGGCAGCAGCTTGGCGGCGCTTTAGCTGGGGCGAGGGTGTGGCGTTTGATGAGACTTATGTGGCCGATGCGATTCAGGAAGCACTCGGGCGTCGCGGTGAAGACGGTTGCCAACGCTTGATCAGTTCCGATGCAGATTATCTGCCAGGGTTGATCGTGGAAAAATTTGGCGAAGTGCTGACTGTGACTGCAGAGACTGCGGCAATGGATGCGCATCTGACGATGATTGCGGAGTTGTTGAAAGAGCACTTCGCGCCACAGGAGATCGTGTTTCTCAATGAGCCTGAAAGCCGCGCGGCTTACGGCCTGGAATGCACAGTGAGCACATTGAGTGGTAATAATTTGAAGGGACGCTGGGTCGAAATCGATGGGGTGAACTATCGCCTCGATTTGATGCAGCCTCAGAAACCGCGTTTTTATTTAGATCAACGCGAGCAGCACTCTTTGGTCGGCAGCCTTTGCGAGGGGCGTGTCGTGCTCGATGCATTTTCACACTCCGGTGCGTTTGCGATGCAAGCTCTCAGGGCAGGCGCTGAGCATGTGGTGGCGATTGACCTTTCCGAGACCTGTGTGAAAGCGATCGGTGCGAATGCGCAGCGTAATGAATGCTTCATTGAAACAATTGATTGCGATGCGGCGGCCTTTTTAGCGGAGCGCACGCTCGGTGACTTTGACTGCATCATACTCGACCCGCCGAGCGAAATGGTGGCGGATCTGGAGGCGTTGAAGCACTTGCATGTCAGCGCATTTCGTTGCTTGCCTGATGGTGGGGTGTTGGCGACGTATTGCCGATCCGAGTCCATTGCGCTGGAGGCTTTCGAGCGTATGGTATCGACCGCCGCCGCAGAAGTCGGCCGCGAAGGTCGTATCTTTGCGCGCATCGGTCAGCCGTTTGATTTTCCGACACTGCTTAACTTTCCCGAAAGCAACTGCCTCAAAGGGTTGATTCTGCAAGTGGATTAAGCTGCACGAAAACGGGCGCATCCATTACGATGCGCCCGTTTGGTTTTGATAAACTGGTGTCGCGATTAAGCGTCTTCTTTTTTGCTCTCGGCTGCGTCGCTCTTGGGAGCTTCGACTGCTGGAGTGCTGTCGGCTTCAACTTTTTTGCTCTCGGCGCGTGGTGCGGGCTTTGGCTCATCTTCGGCGTCCATTGCATTGCGGACATCATTTTCAATGTCAGAAGTGGCCTTCTTGAATTCTTTGATCGATTTGCCGAATGATTTGAATAGTTCGGGTAGGCGCTTTGCTCCAAAGAGAAGCAGGACGACTAGGAAGATAAGGATCAGCTCCGGTGCGCGGAGATTCTGGATAAATGCTAAGAGTTGAATATTCATAAGTGAACTGGGATTCTATGTGTATTAGTTGCCTTCGCCGAGAGTGCTATAGATTTTTTCCAACTCCATACTGCGGGCTGCGTCAGCGGTGCTGATCGTATTGTTAATTTTCGGATCTCCTTCGAGGATGTCTGCAGTGAGTAGTGGGCTGCCGATACGGAGCGGGCGTGCTTTGAGCACTGCGGTTTCAACACCTGCATAGTTTGTGACGATCAGGAATTGATCGCCGAGTGCTACGCCATTACGAATTGTGGCAAGGCGCTCGAATAGATCGATGTGCACGATCATCGGCGCATTGTGGTTGATTACGGGCGCTGCGGTGAGCTCATGGTGACCTTCAGTAATACGGACGCCGTTGGGTCCGCCGCAACCAGTGAAGGTGATCGCAAGCAGGCAGCTACAGGAGATGAGGAATTGAGAATATGTACGCATTAGAGATGTGGGTAACGATTTCGCTAGATGGGAGTTTCGCTTACTTTTTCGCGTTTTCGCGTTTGAGGCTGTCCATGCCAGGTTTTTCGAGATTGATGTCGCCTTCGAAGAAACCATGGAGCTGGCGGATTCGGGTTGGGTGGCGCATCTTACGAAGTGCTTTCGCTTCGATCTGACGAATACGCTCACGGGTCACTTTGAACTGGCGACCGACTTCTTCGAGTGTGCGGGAGTAGCCGTCGGCGAGGCCGAAGCGGAGTGAGAGCACCTTGCGCTCACGCTCGGTCAAACTGTCGAGGACGTCGGTGATCTTTTCGCGTAACAGGCTGTAGGCTGTCATGTCGTAAGGATTTTCAGCTCCCTTGTCTTCGATGAAGTCACCGAAGTTGGTGTCGTCCGAGTCGCCCACGGGGCTTTGCAGAGAGATCGGTTGCTGCGCCATCTTCATGATGGACTGCACGCGCTCGATCGGAAGGTTCATTTCGTCGGCCACTTCCTCAGCGGTTGGCTCGTGCCCGAGTTCTTGGAGGAGTTGCTTCTGCACCTGCATGACCTTATTAAGGGTCTCGATCATATGCACCGGAATACGAATGGTGCGGGCCTGATCGGCAATCGATCGGGTGATGGCTTGGCGAATCCACCAAGTTGCGTAAGTTGAGAATTTGTAACCGCGTCGGTATTCGAATTTCTCAACCGCTTTCATTAGCCCCATGTTACCTTCTTGGATCAAGTCGAGGAAAGAGAGGCCACGGTTGGTGTATTTCTTAGCGATCGAAATAACGAGGCGAAGGTTGGCTTCGACCATTTCGGTCTTGGCCTTGTGCGCCTGACGCATGCCTGTGCGCACTTCACGGATGATCTCCATGAATTCGCGAGCCTCCATCTTGAACTCAAGGGTGAGTTCGCCGAGACGTTTCTCGATTGCTTTCACATCGACCTTTGTCTTGCGGCGTGTCGATACCTTGTCGGCAGATTCGAGATCGTCGTAGTGATCGGTGATTTCGCGATAGACCGGAGTCAGATTGCTGAGGAAATCTTCAAAGACCTTCAGCTTGAGGCAATATTTGCGGAGCGTCAGGCGAAGCTCGGTCTCGTATTTTCTCATCCGAGTGCGAGAGCGTTTCTCGATGGGGCCGTTGCCTTCTGCAGCCGCTTTGAGTTGGCTGTCCCATGCGGCGTAGATGCGCTCGCCGAGCTTGTGTGCCTTCTCGAGTAACCCTGGTAGGCTGTTGAAATAGATTTCGCGGCTCTCGATCTTCTTATCGAGCACGACACGGTCGAAGCGTTCTTCGCGGTTGAGCAGCTTCTGGACGATGTTGTTTTGGAATTCGAGTGTCAGCGCGGTGGAGAACAGGGCATCTTGTGCGCGTAGTTCGGCTTTTTCAATGCGCTTGGAGATGGCGACTTCTTCTTCGCGGGTCAGCAAGGGCACTTGACCCATTTGCTTGAGATACATCCGAACAGGATCGTCGAGGATGTCGTTTTGCGAGGTGCGGACTTCTTTCTCTTCGGTCTCTTCCTGCCGTGCCTTGAAGGCTTCGACTTCAGTATCGTCGAGAATCTCAACTTCGAGATTTTGAAGAATGGAGATGATGTTCTCGATTTCGTCGGGATTGTTGACGCTATCGGGCAGGGCTTGATTGATATCCTTATAAGTAAGGAAGCTCTGCTCTTTGGAAAGTCGGATCAGGCTGCGGATGCGCTCGTTGAGCTTTTCCTGCGCTTTCGCAGTGAGTTTGCGTTTCTTCGGTGCGACTTTTTCGATCACTTTGCTGATCTCGTCTGCGGTCACGACTTTTTTGGACGCGGCTTTTTTGGCAGGTACCTTCTTGGTTGCAGCCTTCTTTGCCGGAGCTTTTTTAGCGGCGACTTTTTTGGCGGGTGCCTTTTTCTTCGCGACTTTTTTGGCCGGGGCTTTTTTAGCGGCGGCTTTTTTAGTCACAGTTTTCTTTGCGGTGGTCTTTTTCGCTGCGGGCATAATGTGTGTGGTGGTGTCTGGAAGGGCTACTTGTTTAAATTTCGAGTTTGTGTGGTGCGGCGAGTTCGTTGCGGGCTTTTATGACTTTGCGCATGAGGTCTTGCTGTTCCTCTGGGGCGGCGTTGGCGACTCGTTGCTTGATTGTTTTCAGTCGAATTTTTAAGTAGTTGTTATAAATGTAGTTAAGCTGATTGTTAATTTCCATCTCGGCTAGGTCTGCCTCGATGTCTAAGTCTCTAGAGTGAAGATCGGCCATAAGTTGGCGGTCTTCAATCGTTTCGATGAGATTTTCGATGTTAGAGGTATCCTCAATGAGGCCTTCGCGTAGTTCGGCGAGGATGCGTTTGAGGAGACGGCCGGCTGGCGATGTGTTATTAATCCAATCGTAATCAATTATTTCTGAGATTGCTGCACTATGTTCGGGAAAGTGTAAAACGAGCCAAAGTAGCTCCCATGTGCCGTCTGTCAATAGTGTGTCTTTGCTGACTTTTGGGGCGGATTTTTGATTTTCCTGACCTTTATTGTAAGTCTGAGGCTTGGGGGCTTTTTTGAAATCAATCAGTGCGGCGTGTGGGTCGACATTCAGTAGTTTTGAGGCGGTCTGAATGTAATCTTCGCGGGCGACCTCGGAGGCGACGTGCTGTAGCAGGTCGAAGACGTTGCGCAGGGCAGTTGTTTTTTCGTTGGTGCTAGGGGCGCGGTCTTCGGGTAGGCTTTCGGATATGGCGAGTTCGATCGCGCTTTTCGAGGTTTTGCGCAGGGGCTCTAGTGCATCTGCTCCATGCTGGCGCAGCAGATCGTCGGGGTCGGCTTTTTCCGGTAGGAGTAGGAAGCGGAATTCGAGCCCGGCTTTAAAGGCGAGGGGGAGTGCGCGCAGTGCGGCTTTGCGGCCTGCCTTATCGCCATCGAGTAGACATTCGACGGTGTTGGGCTGGTAGCGGCGCATCAGGTGCAGCTGATCGTCGGTAATCGCGGTGCCTTGGGGGGCGACGGCGGTGTGTAGGCCGACGGACCAGCAACGGATGGCGTCGAGCTGACCTTCGACCAGCAGGAAACTGCCGCCGTCTTTGAGGTGCGTGCGGGCATGATCCATGCCGAAGAGAATGCGTCCTTTATGGAAGATCTGCGTCTCCGGGGAGTTGACGTATTTGGCCTCGCGGGCGGGATCGTCTGCGGGGGTCTGCTCCAATTGACGTGCGGTAAAGGCGACGACGCGAGCCTGCACATCGCGAATCGGCACCATCAGTCGACCGCGGAAGCGCGACTTGAAATTGGAGTGGGTGTTCTCGTTGTCGCGGGCAAAGAAGAGTCCGGATTTATGCATCGCGTCGGTCGAAATGTCCCGTGCTTTCAAGTGGAGAGCGAGCGCATTACGCGCAGCGGGTGCATAGCCGATTTTGACTTCGTCGGCGGTCTCCATGGTGAAGCCGCGCTGCTCTTGCCAGTATGTGCGCACCGGCGCGGCTTCTTCGGACTCGACGAATTGCTGGTGAAACCAGGTAGTGGCGAGTTCGTGAATTTCGAAGATCTGTTTACGTAGCGATCTCTCTTCGCGAGAGGGGCCACCGGCCTCGTATTCGAGGGTGATGTTAAACTTCTTGGCGATGAACTCGATCGCTTCGGGGAATTCAAGGTTCTCGACCTTCATAATGAAGGTGAAGCAGTCGCCGCCTTCGCCGGTGCTAAAGCATTTATAGAAGCCGCGATCGGGATGAACGTAAAACGAGGGGGTCTTCTCCTGAGTGAACGGGCTGAGCCCTTTCCATGAGCTACCGGCTCGCTTGAGTTCGACGTAGGGAGACACGAGATCCACCAGATTTACCTGGTGCTTGATCGTTTCGACTGATTTTTGCGCAATGCGAGCCACGTATTTTTTGGAGAGAGCTGAGGAGGGAGAAGGGAGAGCTGAGGAGGGAAAGCTGAAGCGGATTAGCGGAGTCTGGAGAGTGCGGCTTCGGCCTCGGTGCGGAGCGAGTGATTCGGAGCCAGTTGGATGAAGCGTTCATAGAGCATGATCGCGGCAGAATTGTTCCCATCAATTCGCTCATAACCGCGAGCGAGTGAAAGCGCGATCTCGGGACTGCGCGGGAAGCGGTCGTAAGCGGTTTGCAGTTCGGCGAGGAAGTCTCCCGGCTTTTTGGTGCGTTGAATCACGCGCAAATAGTCGAGCGTGTAGTCGATCTCTGCGGGGGCGAGGCGGGTGGCTTCGAGCGCGGTGGTCTCGGCGTTCTTGGTTTGGCCATCGAATCGGTAAGCGCGGGAGAGCATATTCCAGATGTCGGCTCGGTTGTTGGCGCGGCCGAGTGCTTGCCAGTAGAGTTGGATGGCTTGCTTGTAGTCATGTTCAATGGTCGCGCTTTCGGCATCTGCGAGCATGTGATCTAGGCTACGTGGAGGCAGCGTGGGGCTGATCGCGGAGGATGGTTCGGTGGCTGGTGTGTCGGCTTGGATGACGACGTCGGGTGCGATGGTATCGTTTAGATCGGAGGTGCCGACTGAGTAATCGATCACTGCGCCTTCGCTTTGCTGGTCGTAAGTCACGCCAAGTGCGAACTCTGGCTCGGCAGGTTCGATGGCGATGGCTGGGTTGAAGGCGATGGTAGATGGCTCGGCTTCGACTGCTGGCGTGTCGGCCATGGCCTCGGCGTGCTCTAAGTCTGCGATGATTTGCGCTTTGCCTGTGGTGGGCTCGGCGGTGTCAGTGTTGGTCGCGTCTGTGGTATCGGCTGGCGTGCTGGTTGCGACTTGCTCGGCGGCTTTGGCTTCGGCGGCTGCTTTTGCCGCGGCTTCTTTGGCGGCCTGTTTTTGGGCGAGATCGGCTTGCATGGTTGTCTGTGCGGTGCGCCAGCGTTCGAGTTCGCCGCGGGCGTTGGCCCATTCACTGGCATCGACTGCGCCGGGGAATTGTTTGTCGAGTTGCGCGATCACCGACTCCGCTGCGGTCCAGTTTTTATTACGAAGGTGGATATCTAACAGGCCGAAGAGTGCGGGAAGAGCGTTGGGGTCGTCGCTGTTGGCGGCTATGTTCAGCCAGCGTTCGGCCTGTGGCAGGTTGTCGAGTTGCTTAAAGAGTGTGCCGATGGCGACTGCGGTTTCCGGTGTGGGGGTGCTGTTTTCCGGATCGACGCCTTTTAGGTATGCGTCGAGGGCGGATTGTGTCTGTTGAGCCTCGGCACGAAGTTCGCCCAGGCGTCGCCAGAGTTCGTCTGAGATGGCGTCGGGCTCGGCTTCGACGAGTGCTTCGAGTCGTTCGTATGCGGCTTCGGGTTGGTTGGCGTTTTCCTGTGCGCGGTAAGTTTGGTAGAGCAGTTCGACGTCGTCGGGTGCTTGGTTGTAAGCGGCGCTGAGGTAGAAGGCGGCTTCGGCTGCGTTGCCAAGTGCTTCATGCGTGCTACCGATTTCCCTTAAGATTTCAGTGTCGTTGCCGTGTGTCTGATTGAGTGCGTCGAGTGCGGCGAGTGCGGCCGCGTGATCTCCGGCTGCGCGTAGCTGCGCGACTTCGTTGAGGGCTTGGACTCTCTTTTCTTCCGGGCCGCTGCAACCTGATAAAATCAAGGCTGTCAGAGGAATAAGAATGGAGATTAGGTTTTTGGTGTTTGCTTTTAGCATAAGCAGCAATTTGTTGCGAGGTGTGTGTATTTCAGGAGATAAGACCACAGCGTTGTCGTCACTTTCGTTTCCCTTGTTTGGGTGTCAAGTGGATAGGCGGGCGTTGCGCCTTGATTTGGGGCTGTGTCGCTGCATTTGTGGCGCATTGCTCCTGATCGGTGGTTTGTTGATGCCGTCAACGGGGCGTGCGCAGGCAGGATTGGTGCCGCGTGCGCCACTTGGCTTGATCTGGGAGGCTCCGATGGCGGAAGGAAAACTTTATTACTCTGAGGTGACGGCTTTGGTCCAGACGTATGAAGCGCAGGTGGGCGCTCGCTTGGCTCCGGGGGAGCGCGGCAAGGTCGGCATTAAGGTAAACTCGCGCAGTGGGCGCGGGTTGAGCACGCCGCTGCAGCTACTTCGGGCGATGATCGAGGTGTTGGAGGCGCGCGGCTTCGAGCGCGAATCGATTTTGATTGTGGATTATTCGGAGCATCAGTTGCGGCAGGCGGGCATCATGCCTTCCTTGAGTTCGGATCTGGCGCATTTCGAGGGTTGCCCGGTGTATGCGCTGGATAGTGAGCGCTACTATGATGCGGATTGGTTTTACGACAGTCCGTTGCCGCCAAGTATGAGTCAGGAGCCGCAGCTATTGGGTGGTTTGGGGCGGGGCAGTAGTGCTTTGGAAGAGGGTGCGATCGAGCGTAAGAGCTTTTTGGCCGCACCGTTGCTATTTGAAGTAGATTTTTGGGTGAACTTGGTGGTCGGTGTGGATGATGAGTCCTTAGGGGTGGATGGTGCGCTGGCCAACGCGACCTTGTGGAATGTGAGTAACAGTCAGCGCTTTCTTGGTAATGAGGCCACGGCCTCGGCTGCTGTGGCTGAGATCGCGGCGATTCCCGAGCTCAGTGAACGCATGGTGCTGCATTTCGTCTCTTTGGAGCGCTACCAGTATATCGGCGGCCCTCGGTTTAAATCCCGCTATTCACGTTCGGAGCCGTTGCTGTGGATGAGTTCGGATCCGGTGGCGATTGATCGTATGTTGTATGATCGGATGAATAGGTATCGGCTTCTGAATGGCTTTCCTGAGATTTCACCGCTGCCTCGTCAGTTGCCGTTTGCCGCGAGTCTTGGGCTGGGAGTCTATGATAAGTCGCGCATCCGTTTGCAGCGCCTGTCGTTTGTTGCGCCTTCGATTGAGGACTCCGCGGTAGAATAATTGCGGATGCTTGAAGAAACGCCTTGAACTGAGGCGCAAAGCCTCCTTCTTTGCTTCCTATGCAGATCGCGGACTATTATCCGATTCTTATTCAATTTACTATCGCAGCCAGTATCGGTGCGGTTGTTCTTGTGGCGTCCCATATCTTCGGACAGCGCGGCACATCGGTTGGGATCAAGGATCAACCATATGAGTGCGGTATGTTGGCTCAAGGCTCTGGCCATGCGCGTTTCGCCGTGAAGTTCTACGTCACCGCGATGCTGTTCATCTTATTTGATATCGAGGTCATCTTCCTGATGCCTTGGGTGCTGGTCTTTCGCGAGTTTCTTGCTGCGAGTCTGCCAATTCTTTTGCCGATTTTCTTCTTCCTGTTCGTTCTGGTCCTCGGGCTGTTCTATGAGCTGAAGAAGGGCGCGATTGAGTGGGAGCAGTAGACTTTCAGCCAGTGCCTGATCCTCTTATTTTTCCAGTTGGTTGATTGCATGGAACCTGGGGGTGCTATGCGCTGTATTTATTTATCCTGATATTCCTTTAAACCTTTTGACATTAGACGCTTACGTTTCACTTATAAGCTATGCGCATTGACCGCTACATCGCTCAAACTCGTGTGATCGATCTTGAGAGCACCGACTTCAAGGGTGCGTTGTCGGAACTGCTCGACGTTTGCGATATTTCAAAAGAAAAGGGCCTGACCAAGAAACGCTTGCTGCGTGATCTGCTGGATCGGGAGAAGCAAATGACGACCTACCTAGGTAGTGGTGTCTGTCTGCCGCACGCACGCGTGCCGATGAAGCGCAATTACATGATCGCGGTCGGTCGTTGCCCTGAGGGCTTGATCTACGATGGGCAAACCGAGTATCAGGACATTCGCTACGTGTTTTTGTTACTGGCATCCGAAAAAGCCCGTAATTATCTCTATGGCTTAGCATCGCTGGCACGCGTCTTTCAGGATCAGTCGCACATGGAGCGGCTCGCTTTGGCTGGGCCTTTACCAGAATTTCGCCGCGAGTTGAAATCGGTATTCGGGGGCGATGGTGCCAAGCCGCAGCGTCGTCACGATCGGTTTAATAATCTGATTTTGAAAGAGGCCGCCAAAATTGCCAAAGGTGCGAATTGCACCTCCGTGCTCGTGTTTGGCGATACCTTTGGTGGCGGTGCTGAGGTCGGCACAGTGTTTAAGGATTTTAAGACGGTGCTGATCGCGCATGGCTCCTCGGACTTAGCGACCGAGAATAGCGGGATCGATGCAGTGCTGCCGATTCGTTCGTTCAGCAATCATCGTTTCTCCCAATTGCGCAGTGCGGTATTGATCGGCCTGACGCGTGGTATCTTTTCGAGTAGTGAGCGCCTTTGCTGTGTCGGTGGACTGCCGAAAAGCAACCAATTTGATAGTATCACCGTGGTCGATGTGGAGCGTGAATTCCAAACCATGTTGATCCAGAAATCCAATATGCTGCCGTCTGGCGTGAAGCCCGAAGTGGTGGAACGTGTCTTGGCCATTGCGACTGAGCTCGCCGTCGAGGGACGCGAAGGACACCCAGTCGGCTGTTTGTTCGTGCTCGGCAATGCCGAGAAGATCACCGAATACACCAAGCCGCTCATTCTGAATCCATTTTACGGATACAAGGATGAGGATCGAAATATTTTGAATCCATTCATGGATGAAACCGTGAAGGAACTCTCCTCGATTGATGGTGCGTTTATCATCCGAGGCGATGGCGTCTTGATCTCTGCCGGGTCGTTGATCCACGCACCAGACTACAGGCATAACTTACCGAGCGGACTGGGCAGTCGCCATGCCGCGGCCGCTTCGATCACACAGGTGGAAGATTGCCTTTGCGTGGTCGTTTCTGGGAGCACGGGGCAGGTCACACTGTTTCGTCGCGGCGAGATGTTGCCACTGATCGAAAAAGCGCTGGTGCG
Source organism: uncultured Puniceicoccaceae bacterium (assembly GCA_905479975.1). GTDB lineage: Bacteria > Verrucomicrobiota > Verrucomicrobiia > Opitutales > Coraliomargaritaceae > Lentimonas. The sequence continues at coordinate 15,699 of CAJQOS010000022.1, forward strand.
GAATAGTTAGGGGCTTCGCGCTGTCGCGCTGTGGGAAGGTGGGAAAGTGCGAAAGTGCGAAAGTAGGAAGGTTCTAAGGTAGGAAGGTGCAAAGGTCTGAAGGTGCAAAGGTCTGAAGGTGTGAAAGTCTTTTGGTCGCTTGACGCTTGGTAGAATACGGGATTAAACCTTCCCACTTTCACACATTTTACTTTCATACTTCACCATGTCCCGTATCCAACAAGCCTTTGCTACTGCCCGTGCCGAAAATCGCGCCGCCTTTGTCGGCTACCTTTGTGCCGGTGATCCCGATCTAGAAACGTCCGTGAAAGCCTGTCGCGCCGTGATTGATGCCGGTGTCGATGTGCTGGAGCTCGGAGTGCCGTTTTCAGATCCGCTCGCAGATGGCCTGACTAATCAATTGGCAGCGCAACGCGCGCTTGAGAGTGGTAGCGCCAGTGAACGCGTGCTGGAGCTCGTTAAAGCGGTGCGCGAATTCAGCGAAGTGCCGATCGTCTTTTATACATATTATAACCTCGTGTTCGCAAAGGGCAGTGAGGCCTATGCGGCCGAATCCAAAGCTGCCGGCGTTGATGGGATTTTGACTTTGGATCTGCCGCCCGAAGAGGCAGCGGATCATCTCGCTGCGTGTGAAAAGCACGGCTTGGGCACGGTCTTTATTGTCGCACCAACAACCCCCGACTCACGTCTGGAGGTTATTTGTAAGGCAGCGACCGGATTTGTTTACTACGTATCGCGCGAAGGTGTCACTGGTGAGCAGGCGTCAATGTCTGACGATATTAAAGCACGCGTGGACCTGATCAAACAATACACCGACCTACCCGTCGTGGTGGGCTTTGGTATTTCAAATGCCGATCATGTGAACACCGTCGCTCAAGCTGCAGACGGCGTCGTCGTCGGCAGTGCGATCGTCAATTGCATCGCCGAAAATCTAGGCGATGCCACAGCCATTGAAAATGCGCTCACTCAAAAGATGAACGCATTACTTGAAGGTAATGCCTTGGGCAAGTTGGCTTAGAGCTGATCTCTGATACTGCCGCTCATCAAGTATTGTGATTTCCCATGAGGCATCTGGTTGCCTAGAATGCATAATCTTCAGGATCTTGAGCCTGAATTCGTAGGTGGCTTCCTTAAGTCAACGGTAGTGAGACGTGTTACAGGGAGACGTTTACAGGGACAGGGGGATCCACTGCAAACGATGGCGGCTTATATTGATCTCAACCCCGTGCGTGCTGGGGTGGTGGAAGATCCGAAAGATTACCGTTTCTGTGGCTATGCCGAGGCGGTGGCGGGAGTGGTGGAGGCCAAGAAGGGATTGATTTGTATTTGGAGCGATCATGGCGCGAGTTGGGGCGATCTAGCGATGATTCAGAGCTTGCGACGGCAGGTCTTTTATTGATTCATCGGTACTTATATCGAACGATTATTAGAATTTTGAAAATAGGACTTACAGGGGGGATCGGTTGCGGGAAGTCGACCGTGGTGCAATTATTCGCAGAATCTGGCTGGCGCACGGTTGAGACGGATGCCGTTGTGCGTGACTGTCTTGCGACGGATGTGGAGGTGCATACTGCGCTGCGAGGGCGTTGGGGAGCGTCGGTGTTTGACGCGCAAGGGGCGGTTGATCGTAAGGCGATTGCAGTGCGAGTTTTCACGGATACTGATGAGTTGGCTTGGCTGGAGGCGTTGCTGCATCCGATCGTTCGGAGTGCATGGGAAGCGGCTATCGCCAAGGCGCCTGAGGCGAATTGGTTGGTTGAGATTCCGCTGCTGTTTGAAAAAAGGCTTGAAACCGAGTTTGATTTGATTGTGTGTGTTACCAGTCCTCCTGAGATTGTTGAACGCCGCATGGTGCGCAGAGGTTACTCGGGAGATGAGATCAAGCAGCGTCGTCACCGGCAGATGCCTCTTGAGGAAAAAGCCCGACGCGCGAATTGTGTGATCTCAAATGCAGGCAGCCTGGAATTTTTAAAACAACAAACGAAGCGATTGATCGCACAGACCTAGACGCATTAGCCCGTTGCCGCATGTCGGTGGAACGCTGAGCGTCCTCTCTTTTACTAAAGACCCCGCACTCCGTGCATTACTACTAGCCCATGAGCTCTGAAGACGAAATTAAACCAGTTGTGAACGCAAATACATCCGCCGAGGATGCGCCAAAGCCAGCGCGTAAGCGTGCGGTGAAGAAGACTGCCACAAAGAAGGCCGCAAAAAAGGCGGCGAAGAAAGCAGCGAAGAAGGCGACTAAGAAGGTCGCGCGTAAAGTCGCGAAGCCTGCTGCGGTCGCTCAGCCAGAGCTGTTTGCTGCTGCATCAGTCGCTGAGGCGCCGAAACCGCGCGTTGCGAAGGAGTTTGTGCCATCAGAGATTAAGCCTTCAGAAGTGAAACCTGCCGAGGTGAAGCCTGTTGAGCGTGCTCGTAAACCAAGTGTGGTGTGGTCTTCGGATGATCCGGAGCCAGTGGTAGAGTCCTCTCAGGAATCAAAGCAGGATTCGCCTTCGGAGAGTTCTCGCGGTGAAGCTCCATCTGGAGATGGGCAGTCGAAGAGCGAAAAGCCAAGCGAGGGTAAGTCTCAGGAGGGTAAGCCGCACGGGCGTCGCAATGAGCAAGGCGGCGGACATCGTAATCAGCGCCGAGATCGCAATAATCGTGGCGAGCGTAACAATGACCGCGGTGAGCGCCCAAACCGTAATGGTAAGTTTAAGAATAAGGGCGGGCCTGGTCCGCACCCGAATAAGAATAAAAAGGGCAAAGGGCGTTGGCAGGATAAGAAGAAGCGTGCTCGTGAGGAGGATTCTCCGATTGATTTTGGTGAGTTGCTCGACTTCGAGCCATTGAAGAGCTTCGATGAGGTGCTGCAGTTGGCTACGGAGATACGTTCGGGTGAAGGTGATGCGCTCGATTTTAATCGTATCTATAGCATGGGCTTGCCGGAGCTTCGTGAGGAGATCGCCGCGACTGCAGTGGAGACCCCGCATGCGCCGAATCGTGATCAGTTGCTGAATGCCTTGGTCGCTCAGGCGGGCGAGCGGAAGGTTTGCATCTCGTCGGTTGGTATTTTTGAGCCGATGGAGGATGACGAAGGCGGGTTGCTTGTTTATGAACGTGATAACTATCGTGTGAAGGCCTTGAGTGCCTATGTGCCGCAAGTATTTGTCGAGCGTTATGGCTTGCAGCGTGGTCACATCGTGAAGGCGCAATTGCACCCGCACCGTGAGAATGAGTCCTGCCCATTTGTTGTGTGTGTGAATGAGGTGATGGGGCGCGATCCTGAAACGCTCAGCGAGATTGTGCCGTTTACTGAGGGGGTTCCGTATTATCCGCTCGAACGTATTTTGTTGGAGTCGGATGCCGAATCGAAGTCGGATAACCTATCCATGCGTGTGGTTGATTGCTTGACGCCAGTTGGGTTTGGGCAACGTGGTCTGATCGTCGCTCCGCCGCGCACAGGTAAGACTGTGTTGATGCAGGGGATGGCGAACTCGATTCAGAAAAACTATCCGGATGCGCATTTGATTATCCTGTTGATCGATGAGCGCCCTGAGGAAGTGACTGATTTTCGCCGCCAAGTGTCCGGTGAGGTGATTAGCTCGACCTTTGATGAAACTGCGGAAAGCCATGTGCATGCCGCAGAAATGGTGATCGAAAAGGCGCGCCGCATGGTCGAAGTCGGCCGCGATGTCGTTATTCTTCTCGACTCGATTACACGCCTAGCGCGTGCCTATAATACGACGATGCCAAGCAGCGGTAAAATTCTTTCGGGTGGTGTGGAGGCCAATGCACTACAAAAACCGAAGCGTTTCTTTGGTTCTGCGCGTAATATTGAAGGCGGTGGTAGCCTCACGATTATTGCGACTGCACTGGTTGAAACGGGCAGTAAGATGGACGAAGTGATCTTTGAAGAGTTCAAAGGCACTGGTAATATGGAGCTGCACTTGGATCGTGGGCTTTCCGATAAACGTATTTTCCCAGCGTTGAGTATGGATAAGAGTGGCACCCGTAAGGAAGAATTACTCTATCACCCAGATGAAATGCTTAAAATTTATTCATTGCGCAGGGCAATGAAAGGGCTACCGTCCACTGATGCCATGGAGATGTTGATCCAACGCATTAAGAAAACCAGCACGAATGCGGAGTTCTTAATGAGTGTTTCCCGCTAGTTCTAATTACTTTAATCCCCACCCCGCTTAACATCTGTGACCTCAGCCGACGAATTTGTTCTCCAACTTTTAATTGATAAAGGAATCGTAGATTCCGCTGTAATCGACGATGCCCGCGCGAAAGTTGCGGAGCTCGGGAGTGAAGGTAATCCGGACTCGGATGCACTGGATCTCTTGGTCGATGAACATGCTGTGACTCAACTGCAAATCGCGCAAGCGCTTGCGGAAGAGTTTAACATGGATGTCGTGGATCTCGCCGATGTGCGCGTCTCCAACGAAGCGTTGGAATTGGTGCCCTTTGAGTTGGCCAATCGCTATAAGGTGTTCCCGCTTGAGGGAGACGATAATGAGGTGGAGCTCGCAGTGTGTGATCCGCTGGATATGGATGCGATTGACAGCATCAGTCACGTTATTCAGCGCTCGATTACTAGTCGAGTGGCGCCACTTGAAGACATCGAGAAGGCGATCCATCAGTATTACGATGGTGCGCATGTCGAGAAGGTGGACAGCATGTTCTCTGGTATGGAAGAACTCGGCGAGGGGGAGATTGATTTGCCCACAGGCGAGGAAGCGGGTGTTGCCGAAGATGAAGCGCCCATCATCCGCTATGTGCACATGGTGATTTCTGAGGCGTTGAAGCGTCGCGCATCGGATATTCACATGGAGCCTTTGGAGAAGCGCTTCCGCGTGCGCTACCGTATTGACGGTGTTTTGCACGAAGTGGAAAATCCACCCAAGCGTTTGCAACCATCGATTATTTCGCGCATCAAGCTGATGTCGGATGTGAGCATCGCGGAAAAGCGTGTGCCTTTGGATGGTCGTATTAATATTAAAGTCGGTGCCAAGGTGATCGATTTGCGCGTATCAACTTTGCCGACCGCGTTTGGTGAGAGTATTGTTATGCGTATCTTGGATAAGGAAGGCCTGAACCTTGGCTTGCCTCAACTTGGTTTCTTCAGCGATGACCAAGCTAGCTTTGAGCGTATCATCGCCATGCCAGACGGGGTCTTCCTCGTGACCGGGCCGACCGGTTCCGGTAAGTCCACTACACTTTATTCAGCACTTAACTGCATTAATCACCCCGACCGTAAGATCATTACCGTTGAGGATCCTGTTGAGTATGAGATGGCGGGCATTAATCAGGTGCAAGTGCGACGCGATGTCGGTATGACATTCTCCGCGGCCTTGCGTTCCATGCTGCGTCAGGCGCCGAACATCATCATGGTCGGGGAAATTCGCGATAAAGAAACCGCTGAGATCGCCATTAATGCGGCTTTGACCGGTCACATGGTGTTTAGCACCTTGCACACCAATGATGCGCCGAGTGCGATCAGTCGTTTGGTTGATATCGGAATTAAGCCTTTCCTTGTGGCTGCGGCTTTGCGTGCAGTGCTCGCTCAGCGTCTGGTGCGTCGAATTTGCCCGAATTGTAAGGAGTCGCACGAGCACGATGAGAAGGTCTTGAGCTCTTTGGGGATTCGTTCCGATCAGACCTTGGATGCGAATTTCATGCTAGGTAAAGGTTGCTCGAAGTGTAACTCGACTGGCTTCCGTGGTCGTGTGGGTGTCTTCGAGATGTTTACGATGAATGAAGAATTACAGCAAATGGTCTATGAAGATGCGAGTCTTGTGGCTTTGCGCGGAAAAGCCAAAGAGATGGGCATGCGGACTATGCGTGAAGATGGTATCCGCAAAGTCATTGCTGGCGTGACCACCCCTGAGGAAGTCCTGCATGCGACTGTGGCTGAATCGGTTTAATTTGTCTTTCCTGTTAACTAGAATCCCAATCCCGGTAATACTATGAGTTATGAAATGAATGATTTGTTAGAGCTGATGGTTGATCAGGGCGCTTCTGATCTTCATTTGCAGGTCAAGCAGCCTCCCACGCTTCGTATGTCCGGAGGTCTGGTGCCAGTTGAGGGAGAGCCATTGACCGCTCAGGACACGGAAGATTTGATGAAGGCGATTACTTCATTGAGTAATCAGGAGCAGTTGAAAACCACCGGTGGTGCCGATTTCGGTTTTGCCTATATGGACCGTGCGCGTTTTCGCGTGAGTGTGTTGCGCGCAAAGGGAGCATACGGAATGGTGCTACGCCAGATCCCGAATGATTTATTTACCCTCAGTGATATTGGCCTGCCTGATACAATTAAAGAGCTCATTAGTCGTCCGAGAGGGCTGATCCTAGTCACTGGGCCTACGGGGTCTGGTAAGTCGACGACTTTGGCATCGATGGTAAACTGGGTGAATAAGCACCACGATGGTCATATTATCACGATCGAAGATCCGATCGAGTATTTCCATGAACACAAAAAATGCATCGTCACTCAGCGTGAGGTGGGGAACGATGTGACATCCTTTTCAAGCGCGATTCGCGGTGCGTTGAGACAAGACCCTGACGTGATTCTCGTCGGGGAAATGCGTGACCTCGAAACGATTGAAGCCGCTGTTAGCGCGGCGGAGACTGGTCACCTAGTCTTTGCGACCTTGCACACCACGGGGGCGGCTCGCACGGTCGACCGTATTGTCGATGCGTTTCCTGCGGACATGAAAGACCAGATTCGCACGCAGCTTGCGTCGTCTGTTGTCGCCGTTATTTCACAGGTATTGTGTAAGAAAATTGGCGGAGGACGTATCGCGTCCTTCGAGATCATGGTTACAACCAACTCGATTGCTCAGCTCATTCGTGAGAATAAAACTTACCGCATTGCTTCCGATATTCAAACCGGTGCCGCTCATGGCATGATCGGTTTGGATGCGCACTTACTGAACCTCTATAATCGTGATTTGATTACAGCAGACGAGGCACTTGCAAAATCTCAACTCCCCAATGTCATGCGCGACAAGCTTGTCGAGAATGGCGCTCATTTTACAAATTCATAAGTTAGACGCCGATTTGCGGCTCACATACCCCGATGTTCGAAGATCATAACGATACCGTATACGAAATAATCAAGTCCGCTGAGCTGCTCGATCTTGCGCAGCTTGAGGAACTGAACGAGTCGCACCTACACACAGGTAAATCGCTTGCCGATGCTGTGATTGATTCAGGTGTGGTCGAGCGCACTGCGGTTTTGTCCGCCGTGGCAAACTACCTGGGTTATACATACCAAGAGACTGTGCCGAACTCGGTTCCCGAGGATGTGGCCACCGCAGTGAAAGCCAGCACCGCCCGGATGTATGCCGTGGTGCCTTTTGAGGCGGATGCGACCTCGATTTCGTTGCTAGCCAAAGATCCATTTAATCCGAGCATCATTGACGACCTGACCTTTACCTTGAATAAGGATATCGAGATCGTGGTCTGTGATCCGGAATCCATGGATGAGCTGATTGTTGCGACGTATGGTGAGGAAGACTCATCTATTGACGATATTCTCGGTGACTTAGGTGATAGTTTTTCGGAAATCGAAGAGGATCTTTCCGGCTCCGATCTGACTGATATGGCGAATCAAACGCCGATCATTCGTTTTGTGAATCTGGTTCTACAGCAGGCGATTAAAGATCAGGCCTCGGACGTTCACTTTGAACCATTTGAGGATCAGTTCCGCATTCGCTATCGTATTGATGGTGCGCTGTATGAAATGGCGCCGCCGCCCAAGAGCCTCGCGATCCCGGTTATTTCGCGTATCAAAGTGCTCTCAAATATGAACATCTCGGAATCACGTATTCCACAGGATGGTCGTATTAAGATGACGATTGCCGGACGTCCTGTTGATCTGCGTGTCTCAACTCTGCCGACGCAGTTTGGTGAGAGTGTGGTGCTGCGTGTTTTGGATAAGTCCGTTGTGAATCTCGACTTGGAAGCCTTGAGCTTGCCGGATGATATCCTACAGACGATTCGTGATCTCGTGAATCGTCCCAACGGTATTTTCATTGTGACTGGTCCAACCGGTTCGGGTAAGACGACCACACTTTATAGCGCACTGCGCGAGGTGAACAGTGTCGAAACTAAGATCCTCACTGCGGAAGATCCCGTGGAGTATGAGATTGATGGCATCATGCAGGTTGCGGTGAACCATCAGGTCGGGCTCGACTTCGCACGCGCGCTTCGCGCCTTCCTGCGTCAAGATCCCGACAAGATTATGATCGGGGAAATTCGTGACTTGGAGACTGCTCAAATTGCGGTGCAAGCCTCGCTGACTGGTCACGTTGTGTTGAGCACGCTGCATACGAACGATGCCTCTGGTGCGGTGACGCGTCTCATTGACATGGGGTTAGAGCCATTCCTGATTTCTGCCTCACTTGAAGCGATTCTTGCGCAACGTTTGGTGCGTCGAATTTGCAAGACTTGCCGCACCGCTTATGAGCCTGGGCATGATTTGATCGAGATGTTGGATGTTGATCCGCTCGAAATTGCAGAGAAAGATTTCTTCTACGGAGAAGGTTGCCCTGGATGTAGTAATACCGGTTACCGTGGACGTGTTGGCCTCTTTGAGATGATCGTGGTCTCCGATGCCGTGCGCGAATTGATCAATAACCGTGCGCCGACACTCGCAATCAAGCAAAAAGCTCTGGAGCAGGGCATGCGAAGCTTGCGTGATGATGGTCTTCGTGCCATTTTCGACGGCAATTCTACGATCGAAGAAGTTCTCAAATATACTTAATTCATTAACCTCAACATATCCCCATGCCAAAATTTAAATACACGGCGATCGATCAGAACGGTAAGCAAAAAACCGGCTCTGTTGATGCAGCTAGTCAAGATGAAGCGAGCTCAAAGGTGAGCGCAATGGGCTTGATGCCCACTAATCTCACACAAGCTGGGGGCGGTGCCGCATCCGCGAAGTCTCAAAAGACTGCTAAAGCGAAAGGTAAATCTGCGGGGTTCTCTTTTGGTTCGGTCATTAAGCCAGAAGAGCTGACCACATTTACACGTCAATTGGCGACATTGTTGCAAGCGGGCTTGCCGCTTCTGCGAGCACTCGAAGTGATGATTCGCCAAGAGAAGAACCTGCGCTTTAAGGCATGTCTTGAGCAGATTGCAGATCAGGTGAAGTCTGGTAATACCTTTTCCGACGGTTTGCTTCAGCACCCGAAGATTTTCGACCGCCTTTACATTAACATGATTAAAGCCGGTGAAGCTGGTGGTGTGCTTGATGTGGTGTTGTCTCGTCTCGCGGGCTTCATGGAGAAGGCGCAACGCACAAAGAAGAAGGTCAAGTCTGCGATGGTTTATCCGATCGTGGTGGTCGGTGTGGCCGTTTCGATCGTTGTTCTCTTGATGGTCGTGGTGGTTCCGAAGTTTCAGACGATTTTCGATGACATGCTCGATGGTGCGGCACTGCCCGGTCCGACTCAATTGGTCGTCGGTATCAGTAATTTCCTAAAGGATAATATTTTGATTTCCATGGGGCTGATCGTTGCACTCGTTTTTTGTGTGAAGTTCCTGCTTCGCACAGAGATGGGTTCGAAGGGCTTTAATTGGTGTGCGATCAACCTTCCGAAAGTCGGTGATCTTGTGACTAAGGTGAATATCGCCCGTATTACACGCACCTTCGGCACGCTGCTTTCCAGTGGTGTTCCGATTCTGCAAGCGATTACGATTACTAAGGATATCACTGGTAATATCTTCTACACTAATGCACTGACTCGTATCCACGATGCCGTGCGTGATGGTGAGTCGCTATCTGCGCCGATGGCTCGCGAATCAGTCTTCCCTGACATGGTGACTAGTATGGTCGATGTGGGTGAGGAAACGGGTGAACTGTCTGATATGCTGAACCGAGTCGCGGATAATTACGATGAAGACGTCGATAATGCGGTGGCTGGGATCACTTCGATTATTGAGCCTATCATGATCGTGTTCCTCGCGGTGGTCGTTGGTTTCATCGTCATTGCGCTGTTCCTGCCAATCGTCGAAATTATCAAGCAATTGACTGGTTGATTGCTACGCCATCTCCGGCAGACCTCCGTCGATTGCGATCGAACTTTCAAAAACCCGCGACCGTTGTGTCGCGGGTTTTTTATTGTCTGCTCATGTGTGAATGCGTGTGAGGATTTGCTTTACCCTTTGCGGCAAAGTCTTTGTTGTTGGCGGTTCGATGAATACGATCCTGATAGCTTTTGTAGCCCTCCTTGTCCTGAAATATGCCACCAGCACGATTCTGGATGTCATCAATATGAGGCATGTGAAATGCCAGTCTGCTTCAGTTCCGGAGAGCTTTCGTGACTTTATTGATTTACCGACGTATCAGAAGTCGATCGATTACACGGTGGCTAAGACGCGTTTGGGTCTGGTGAGTGATTTGTATGATACTGCGGTGCTTGCTGTGGTCGTCCTTTCGGGCTTGTTGCCTTGGCTATACACGAGCCTGAGCGGGGTGTTTGGCTTCGGCATCTGGGGACAGGCGCTTGTCCTGTTTTTAGTCGCGGTGCTGCTTGGTTTGCCTGGAATGCCGTTTGAGTGGTGGAGCACCTTTCGCTTAGAGGAGCGTTTCGGTTTTAACAAAAGCACACAGAAGCTTTGGATGGTGGATAAGATCAAGGGCTTTGCGCTCGGTTTTGTGATCGGTTATCCATTGCTCGCCTTGTTGATTTTTCTGGTAACTAGTGCCGGTTCGCTTTGGTGGGTTTGGGGCTTTTCGGTATTCTTTATCTTTCAACTCGTGATGGTAGTCGCGTATCCGATGTTCATCATGCCTCTGTTTAATAAGATGGAGCCGATGGAAGACGGAGAGCTAAAGGATCGGTTGTTCGCACTCGCGGATCGCACTGGCTTTAAGGCACAAACCATTCTGGTGATCGACGGTAGTAAACGCTCTGGGCACTCTAATGCATTCTTTGCTGGGTTCGGTCGTTTTCGACGTATCGTGCTTTATGATACCTTGATCGAGCAGATGGGGCACGAAGAGTTAGAGGCGGTGCTCGCTCACGAGATCGGCCACTACAAAAAGGGGCACATCCCTAAAATGATTGCGCTGTCGGGCATCACGACACTTGGCATGTTTGCATTGCTCGGTTGGTTGGCAGGAGGCACATGGTTTGCCAAGGCGTTTTCCTTTAGTGGTGAGGCAGCCACTGAGTTTGTGCCAGTGTTACTTTTGTTTATGTTGTTGAGTGGATTGCTGACGTTTTGGCTGTTGCCCTTTACTAGCCTGTGGTCGCGTAAGCATGAGTATGAGGCCGATGCGTTTGCTCGTGATGCAATGGACACTGCAGAGCCATTGATCCGTGCGTTGAAGAAATTGCACAAAGAGAATTTGAGCAACTTGACGCCGCACCCGTCGTATAGCCGATTCTATTATTCACACCCGACGTTGCTAGAACGCGAAAGTTCGTTGCTAAATCAATAGACGTAGATAGCTTTTTTGAGTTATGCGGTCGGTGTTACGTCAGTTATGTCTGTGGTGTTCGGGGCTTCTTTGCCTGCATTCGGCATCTGCCGAGCCCATTCGCTTGGCGACTTATAATCTGAATAATTATTTGGTGATGGATCGCCATGTTGGCGCGGTATGGCGCCCGTCCTATCCGAAGCCAGAGGGGGAAAAGGCAATTATCCGTGAAGTGATCAAAGAGTCATTGCCGGATGTCTTAGCTGTGCAGGAGATGGGGACGCTGCCCTTTCTTGAGGAATTACGTGCTGATCTGGCTCAAGCTGGCGTGCATTATCCCTATGCGATTCATTTGAAAGCTGCGGATGAAGTGCGCCATTTGGCGGTGCTTTCAAAGTTGCCACCAGTCGAGGTGGTGAAGCATCAGGATCTGGATTTTAAATATCAGGATAGCCGCGAATTGGTGAAGCGGGGCATGCTGGAGGTTTCTTTTGAGCGCTCAGATGGTCGTGTTTTTAAGCTGTTTGTGGTGCATCTGAAGAGCCGTTGGACGGATTTGAAGGCAGACCCGGAATCTCAACAGCGTCGCACGCGCGAGGCGGAAGCCTGCCGAAACCGGATTATCGAGCGCACGTATGATATGGGTGTGACTGACTTTTTGATCGCGGGCGATTTTAACGATCATCCCGGCAGTGGGACGTTGCGTCGTTTCCATCAACGGGGGCGTTTGAATATTGGTGCATTGGTGCCCGCATCCGATTCGAGAGGGGAGCAGTGGACGTATTTTTATCATAAGCAAGTGGTCTATTCGCTGGTTGATGGATTTGTCGTGTCGGGGACGCTTTCGCCTCAGGTGGAGGCTGGGGATGGGCATATCGTGGATATTCCGAGTGCATTGATCGGCAGTGATCATCGGATGGTGTATCTCGATCTCATTGATTCAGAGGCCGAGTCGAGTGGCGAAGATGCTCAAACGCATTAATTTAGCTTAATTTTTAGCAGAGCTGAGATACTCAGTTGCCAGTCAGCGAGGAAGCGGCAACGTAACTGATATTTATGGAAATAGTATTTTTAGGCACAGGCACATCTCAGGGAGTGCCGATGATCGCACAGCCAGAGGATGGTTGTGATTTGAATAATCCGATGAACTGGCGCACCCGCACCTCGATTCATGTCGAGATGGGGGGGCACCACATTCAAGTCGATGCGGCTCCGGAGTTTCGCATGCAGTGTATCCAGAATCAGGTGACACAAATCGATACGTTTATTTTAACGCATTCACATGCAGATCATATTTTGGGGATGGATGACTTGCGCCGTTTTTGCGACCTGAACGGCGGCACCGCTCTTCCTGTTTATAGTAGTGAGGATGGTTTGCGGCGGATTCGTGAGATCTTTCCGTATGCGATTTTGGATAAGCCAGTGGTCAAGGGCTATCCCGCGTTCAAGTTGGAGGAAATGCCACAAGTGCTTGAAGTGCCTGGTGGTAGCATCGAGTCTGTGTATTTACCGCATGGTAATATGCAGGTGATCGGGCTGATTTTTACTGAGGCAGAGACTGGCAAATCATTCGCTTACTACACTGATTGTAAAGAGGTGGGCGAGGAGGCGCGTTTACTTGCCGAAGATGCCGATGTGGTCGTGCTGGATGGTTTGCGCCCAGAGCCGCACCCGTCGCACATGTCAGTCTCAGAGGCAGTTCAGACAGCAAAGGACATGGATGCTAGCCTATCGTTTCTGACGCATATGACGTATATGGTCGACCATGAGGCGACGGAGGCGGAATTACCGGATCACATTCGACTGGCTTACGACGGTCTTCGAGTCAGTTGGTGAGCATCTTTACGCAAAAAATCCCCGTCAGGTAACTGACGGGGATTTTTGTAGTAGAGTCGTTGTGCCTTATGAGGCTGCTGCTGTATCTGCGTATTCTCCGAGCTTGCGGAATTTTTCGTAGCGGTCGTCGAGCAACTTCTTGAGGCTCTTCTTTTCGAGCTTCTTGAGTGTTTCGAGAATCGCGCCTTTCATGGTCGCCGCGGCGGCATCGTGGTCGCGGTGTGCGCCGCCGGTTGGCTCTGGCAATATACGATCCACCACACCGAAGTTTATTAGATGCGTCGGGCTAAATTTGAGAGCTTCTGCTGCCTGTGGTGCTGCCGCACGGTCTTTCCAGAGAATCGCTGCGCAACCTTCTGGTGAAATGACGGAGTAGTAGCCGTTCTCAAAAATCATGACTTCGTCAGCCACTGCGATGCCGAGTGCACCCCCAGAGCCACCTTCACCGATCACGATTGTAATGATCGGCACTTTAAGTGCGCTCATGTCGCGAATGTTTACCGCGATTGCTTCGGCGACGTGGCGCTCTTCCGCGCCAATACCAGGATAGGCTCCCGGGGTGTCGACTAAGGTGACGACCGGCATGTCGAATTTCTCTGCCATTTCCATTAGGCGCATCGCTTTGCGGTAGCCTTCCGGATGTGGGCAACCAAAGTTGCGGAGTAAATTCTCTTTGGTGTTACGGCCTTTTTGCTGACCGATGACCATCACAGGCTTGCCGTCGATGAAGGCAGGGCCACCGACGATTGCGGCGTCTTCGCGGAAGCGTCGATCACCGTGTAGTTCTTCGAAGTCGGTGAATACACGTTCGATATAGTCGAGCGAGTAGGGGCGTTTCGGGTGGCGTGAAAGTTGCACGCGTTGCCAAGCGGTGAGATCCGAGTAGATGTCGGCCTTCATTTGCTCGATCTTCCTTTCGATGGCTGCGATCTCGTTGCTGACATCGACCTTCGATTCTAGTGAGACCTGATTCAGTGTGATGAGTTGTTTCTCCAGCTCGCGCAGAGGTTTTTCGAATTCAAGCGTATAAGTGGCGTCTTCCATGGTCGTATTTAGATGGTAGTATTAGATCGTTGTAGATTTAGGGGGTCGTTTTATCGGCTGTCAATGCCGCTAAATGTCGTCCTTTTCTGGTGGTGATTTAAGTTCGTCTTTCCAGCCAAGCATGCGTGCCTGTGCGCCGTAGTGCTCGGCTTTATCTTTATCGCCGCGCTCGACCCAGATTCGGGATAGGCTGGTGTTGATGTGAATGTCGTCCGGCTTCAGTTTATGTGCCTTCTCTGCCGCTTCCAGTGCATGGTCGTAGTGCCCCTCCGAAAAGTGGATTTCAGTCAGAGCATGCCAGGCTTCAAAAGAAGCCGGATGGGCGGCGCTCAGGGTAGCTAGCTTGTTGAGTGCCGCCTCGCTTTCGCCCATGGTGAAGTCAAACGTGGCATCGTCGATTTGGTCTTGGAGAGAAGTATCGTCCATTATGTCTTTAAGGTTGCCCTAAGAGGGAGGCAGTTTTGTGTAGAGGAGAGTTATCTCATCTTATGGCCGACCCGCAAATCGAAAAACTCCTTATTGTTCAACATCGCGACGTATCGCTCCTGAAAATTGAGCAAGACCTTGCTCGAATACCGATTGAGCGGGGGATGGTCGAGTCTGAGATCGCGGAGGAAGAGACGAATATCGAGGCTGCGCGTCAGTCGCTCATTTCTAAAGAAGTCGAGCGTAAGGACTTAGACCTTGAGGTGCAAAGTAAAGAGACCGCTCTTCAGCGCTTCCGCACTCAGCAGGTTGAGGTGAAGAAGAACGATGAGTACCAGGCGCTCACGCATCAGATTGAGCAAACTGAAGCAGAAATTTCATCGATCGAAGAGCGCGAGATCGAATTGATGCTGGATATTGACGTGGCCAAAGAAGAATTTGAGGCCGAAAAAGCTGTGATTCAGGTTCGCATCGAAGCACAGCGTAAAGAAATCGCGTTGCTGACTGAACGGGAAAAGAATTTGAGCGCATCGGTGGATGCGGCTCGGGCAGAAGTCGCAACTTCGCGCGTTGGTCTTGATGCGGACTATCTTGAGCAATACGACCGAGTGAAGAAAATGGTGAAACGTGCGCCGTATCTGGCGAAGGTGGAGGCACATAAGTGCGGCGGTTGCCACTTGAGAGTTTCGAATGAGGTCTCGCGTGGAGCGCTCGATTCCGGCGAGCCGCATTTCTGTGATCAGTGTGCGCGCATGGTTTACGCTTAGATGCTTATTCGCTGCTAGGTGCCTACTATTGATTCAAGGATGTGTTATGGCTTAGGTATATTTGATACTTGTTGGTTTGTTTGAAATTGGATGGCCCGTGGGGTTAAAAATGGCTCAGGAGGACGGTAGCCGCATTCAAGGAATTGCGATTGCTGTGTTTTTATGGGAGCCAGTGGTTTTTTACTTTGGTTTTCACGTCTGGAGCCCGCAGCAATTGTAGAATCGGGTGAAAATCCTTTTGCAACCTGTGGCGGGACTCTTTGTCATCCACCTCTTACATGTTGTTGAACTTTTCTGTTTTTACTCGTTTGAAACGACGCTTTGCGATTCTAGTGCTCTTAATCGGGGCGCTCGTGCCTATTGTGCGTGGGCAGGCGCCGTTGCTGACTGATCAGGTGGATGTGCTGGATGCGAATCAGCTGGTTGTTTTTGAATGGAAGATGAATGCCGCGGATCGGGCGTTGGGTGCGGGTCTCGCTGTGTTGGCGGAGGGCTTGTATCGTGAGCTGTTGGAGGTGCCGGGGGTGGCTCCTGAGGAAATGGCGGAGTTGCAGGTTCAACTAGCCGCTTCGTTGATTGCGCAACGTCGTTTTGTGACTGCTCGTTCTGTGCTGAAAACGGTGCCGGAGGCGGAGCAAACGGATGCATATCATCTTTATTTGGCAGTGTGTGCGTATGGGAGTGGTCGAAAGGTCGATCAGGAGACTTTGAGGGGCGCACTTGGTCAGGTATCTGAGGCTGCGTTGAAGCCGGAGGATCTCCCTTGGTTATATGTGTTGCGCGGCTTGCGCGCGGAGCTTTCGGGGCGACCAGCGAAGGTGGCACCTGCTTTTCAAAAAGCGAAGGCGGCGGCCGTGTCGGAGGCACAGCGGGCGTTCTTCGATAGTTTGTTATTGCGCGAACAGATTTTGAAAACCCCATCAAGCGAGGTGCATGCGGCAGAGGTGCGTGTGCAATTTGAACTGTTGATGGGCACTGCGGCGGCGTATCCATATGCGAGGGAGTATGCGATTATCCTGCACAATCAGGGGCGTAGTGAGGAGGCGATTGAGCTGATTGCCCAAGAGTTGGCAAATGCGCGGTCTGGATATGGCAGCAGTCAACGTGAGCAGTTGCTGTTGTTGAAGGGGCTGTTATATGGGGCGGATACTTTAAGTGGACGTGATGCGTTGTGGGCGTTGGTGCGTGAGGGCAGAAATCGCGATGTGATGGCCGTGGCGTTGCAGTTGCTAGTGCGTGCGAATGACTTGTCGGAGCGCGACGAACTGACTGACTTTTTGAATACCTTTATTCCGGAGCCTTTGATCGCGCAGCCCGATCCGCATCTTTTGTTGGGGCAGATGTGTTACATCCGCAGTCAACTGGCGTTGGTGCGAGCTGATAAAGTGCTCGCTGAGGCAGAATCACCAGCTGAGAAAGCCGCAGCGGAGGCTGTTGCGCGTCTGCTGCTTGCTAAGGCAGAGGAGGATGCGGGATTTTTGTTGGAGCAATTTCCTGGGTTGAATGAGATTACTAATGTGTATCGTTTGCTTGCATATGCGGCGTTGCAACGCACCCCAACTCAATATCGTGCAGCGGCGGATTTCTTGATCCAATTGCGTGATCAAACGGAAAGCTTGGAGGCTCGTCAGACACTGAACCGATTGATCGGGGATTGTTATTTTTTGAATAATGACTACCGCAATGCAGTCGATTTTTATCAAGCTGCGCGCTATCGGGGCGTGGGGGTCGATCATGATGGGGAGCTCTTTCTGCGTTTGGTTACGGCGGAGGTGCGGAGTGGTCAGGTCGAGGCTGCGTTGCAGCAGATCGATGAGGCGGATTTTAGCGGGAGTATTTTGCCTGCGGATCGCTGGCGTGCGGAGTGGAATGTGGCTCTGGCCTTGCAGTCTGCTGGTGAGTTGGAGGCGGCGTTGAAGCGTGTGCGTTTAATCTTGGCCGATAATAGTGTGAAGAAGGTGTCGACTGCGTTGGAATTGCGCCTGCGCTGGCTGGAGGCGCGGTTGGCATTGATGGCAGGTGACACCGCGGGGGTATTGGAGCGGGTCGATGCATTGCTGGCACGGATAGTGTCGCTGCCGGAGGATGCTGAAGACCCTAGCTCTGCCGAAGTGCGTTTATTACGCACGGAAGTGTTGTTGTTGCGGGCGGATATATTGATTGGCTCGGGCGATTCGACGACGGGCATGGAGGTGTTGAGCGGGCTGCGCACCGGATATGCTGAGAGCTCGGCTGCGGAGCGTTCGTATCTCACGGAGGCGGATCACCAAGCATCGATTGGAGAATTTGAAGCGGCTCAAGCGACGCTGTTAGAGTTGGCCTCTCAGTATGAGTCCAGTGAATTGGCTCCGCAGGCATTGTTTGAGGCGGCTCTGTATTGTGAACGGCGTGGGCCTGAGCATTTTGCGGCGGCGGTGCGTGTGCATCATGATCTGACGGTGCGCTACCCGACTGATACGCTGTTTTTTGCGGCACGCTTGAAGCAGGGAGACTTACTGCGACAGATGAACGATTTTGCAGGTGCGCAGATTATATATGAGGATTTGATCCATTCTTTTCCCGAGCATCCACGTCGTTATGTGGCAGAGTTATCGCGTGCGGATTGTATGCTGGCTCTGGCCAAGGATAATGAAGAGCAGTTGAAGGACGTGGCGTTGGCGCTGGAGCGGTTGATGGATATGCCGAATCTGCCGATCAATTTTCAGGCGGAGGTGGGCTATAAATGGGGTTTTGCGCTGATGCAGCGTGGTGCGTTCGCTGAGGCGCAGAAGATCTTTGCGCTACGAACCAGCGGGTTCTTGCTGGATGGTGAGAATGCGATACGCTTGGGCGCGACTGGCCGCTACTGGATGTCACGGACATTGCTAGAGCTGGGCGCCGGACTCGAAGCGAGCGGGGAGTTGGCTGAGGCGCGCCGCGTGTATCGCAAAATGGTGGCTTATAATCTTCCCGGTCGAAACCTTGCGCAGTCGCGCGCCAACCGATTACCAGTTGTCGAAGAGTAGGGCGGCCTCTATCAATTTAGAAAAATCATTTCATGGATTACTTGCAACATACATTCATTCTACAGGGCGGGCCAGTTATGTATCCGCTGCTTTTCGTGAGCCTGCTGGGCTTTGTGCTGTTTATTGAGCGCGCGTTGTTTCTGCATAAGGGGCAGGTTGGCACGGAGGATTTTCTGAGCGGTATTAAGAATTTAGTGAGTAAAAAGCGCCTGGTTGAGGCCTTGACGCTCTGTGAGGATACGCCGGGGCCGATGGCGCGTATCGTGAAATCCGCGTTGCTGCATTCTAGTGAATCGAGTGCGAGTATCCGCTCGACGATTCAGTCTGCGGCGATTGTCGAAATTCCAGTGTTGGAGCGGCGGATCGGCACGATTGCCGCGTTGGCTCGGGTGGCACCTTTGTTGGGCTTTTTGGGCACTGTGATTGCTGCGCTTCAGGCGCTCTATCACCTAGAGGCGGCGAATGGGAATAGTGGAGAGTTTAGCCGTTTATTGGCTGAGGCGTTGATCACTTCGGCTTCGGGGCTTGCGATTGCGGTCATGGCGACCTTGGCGCACCACTTCCTCTGTGGCCGTGTACGTGCGGTGGTGCATGATTTCGAATGGGTTGGGCACAACATTCACGAGTTTTTGACGGTTGAGGCCGAGAAAGAGGCTGAGCCAGTTGAAGGAGGAGACGCATAACGCATGAGTGCGCGTGAAGAGAAGAGCGGGAGCGATCTCGTGAGCTCGGTCGGCGAATTTACTGCGTCGTTCGGCCTGCTGGAGCGCCTGAAGCGGCCAGAAATCAAGGTCGATGTCATTCCCGTGCTGGATCTGATGGTGCTGGCGCTGTTGATCAGCCTGTTGTTTACACGATTTGTGATGCTGCCTGGTGTGCGGGTGAATTTGCCGGAGACGGAGCTGCGTATGCAGCATGATGCTTCGGAGGTCGCAGTGTTAACTATCGGCAATCAAGGGATGCTGTTTTTTGCGGGAAGTGTGTATGAGCACAGCTCAATTGAACGGGCATTTCGAAAGCACCTTGAGGATAGCGACGAACAGGCGTCAATTTTACTGGTAAAAGCGGAGGCTTCGATGGAGTTGCAGTTGTTTTTGGATCTTTGCCGCATGGCTCAGACCGCTGGATTTGATGAGGTGCAAATTGCGGGCGATCAGGTGGAGGCACCTTTGGATCTGATCCCTGGAGATTCGCTTCAGCAGGGTAGTAATGTGGTGTTTCCTGTGCTGTGATGCCGAATGCGACCCAGCAACCAACGAGTGCGACGCATCGCTCGCAAAAAATGATCTCGCCGCTATTGCGTGTAGGGTTGTTGCTTGGGGTGGCGCTGCACCTTGCTGGGTTCTTGATTTTCCGTGTGGTCTCCAGTCCGTTGCCGGATCGAGCGGAGGCGCGTCCTTATGTGGCGTATGTTTCGGCAGGCTCGTTGGCGAGTGACCGGGAGTTAGAGGAGCAGGCAGAGTTGTTTGATTCAGCGCCATTGTTTATCCCGACTCGTTGGAATGCCTCGCAGCTGACTTTTGTTGAGTCGGGGGATGTGTTGCGTGAGCAGTTCCCTGAGTTTGAACCTAACATTGAGCTACAGCGCGAGTTGCAACCGTCGAGCTTTCTGGTGGTTGAGAGTGCTCAAGTTGATGATCCGCTCGATTTGTTGGCGTCGCGGTTTTGGCGCTTTTTCTCAGGTTTTGCGGAATCTGCGGTGCCAGTTGTCGCATTTGAGGATGAGCCTCCAGTGGCCGAGGTCTCTGTGGTGGGTCAGTCGTCGATGCAGCCGCTGTCGATTCCTGCGGAGCTGGATTATACGACCGCATCGCCTGTAACTCGGCCTGTTTTATATTATATACGCATGTCGGGGAGTGGTGCGGCGCTGAGTGCGCCGACGCTCGGGCAGTCCTCTGGTAATGAGGTCTTTGACTTGGCTGCGTTGAAATGGTTGCGCACTCCAGAGGTGCAGGGCTTGTTGCCGAAGGGGTATTTGTCAATTAAGGTGTTTCCTTGGTAGTCATTGATGGTTCGTTAACTTCGCGGTTGCGAACGTGACGATCCGGGCAATAAATGAATCTATTATGTGTAACGAATCTCAGCCATCTGACGCTCCTGTGCCTTGCGAGACTGCCATGTTGTGCCAGTTGGAGGCCTTAACTGAATCGTGGGCTGAGCGTCCGTCGTGGGATACTTACTTTATGGCGACGGCCTTGCTGATGGCCTCGCGGTCCAGTTGTGAGCGGCTGCATGTCGGCTGCGTGATCGTTTCCGGTGGTTCGCAGAAGAATCGTATCATCGCTGCAGGGTATAATGGTTTTCTGCCTGGCGCACCGCATGCGTCACGCGTGCGCGACGGGCATGAGCAAGCGACGGTGCATGCCGAGCAAAATGCGATTTGTGATGCGGCGCGGCGCGGTGTGTCGCTCGAAGGGGCGACGGTGTATGTTACGCATTTTCCGTGTATTAACTGCGCCAAGATCCTCGCTGCGGCAGGGATCAGTTGCATCAAGTATCACCGTGATTATCGTAATGATGAGCTGGTGAAGGATATTCTCACTGAGAGTGGGGTTCGCCTCGGGCAGTTGTAGTTTCAGTATTGTTATGCGTTTAATTCCAGATGGTGGTCAGAAGGGGGAGGAGCGGCATCTCGCCGGTTCTTTGTTGGTGGCGCATCCATCGCTGTTGGATCCCCAATTTAAGCGCGCAGTCGTGTTGTTGACCGCGCATTCGGACGAGGGATCATTAGGGGTGATCGTGAATCGACCGCTCTATCAGACGCTGGGGCAGTATGATTCGGAGCTCGTTGGCTCTGAGTTTGCCGATGTGCCGCTCTATGAGGGCGGTCCGGTGGGGAGTGACCAGATGGTGCTGGTGGCATGGAAGTGGGCCAGCGAGGATGGCACTTTTAAGCTGTATTTTGGGATTGATGAGGAGAAGGCGCGCCAAATCCTACAGGATGATCCTGAATTCGAACTGCGTGGCTTTATCGGGCACTCTGGATGGGGGGAAGGTCAACTGGAGGGCGAAATTGAGACCTCTAGTTGGGTGGTATCTCCGTTGAACCCTGATTTAGAGGAGAAAGAGGGGGTGACGGCTTGGCGCTCGATTCTTTCTCAAATCGGGCCTGAAATGCGCTTACTCGCGGAGGAGCCAGACGATCTTTCAGTGAACTGAAATTAACAGACTTATTTCCGCCTTTGCCATTGACAGGGGGAAGCCTCGACCTTTTTTTCTCCAATTCTCTCTTTTCTTGTTATGAAAGTTGTATCTTCTCTTAAATCTCTCAAAAACCGTCACCCGGACTGTCAAGTAGTTCGCCGCAAGGGACGTGTTTACGTAATCTGCAAGTCTAACCCTCGCTTTAAAGCGCGTCAGGGATAGCTCAAACCTTTAGGACTTTACCGTGAAAGCTGATATTCATCCAAAGCTCAATCCTGTTGCATTCGTCGATGTCTCGACAGGCACTAAATATCTGACTCGCTCCACTATGCGTGGTAGCAAGACTGAAACAATCGATGGCGTTGATTACCAAGTGGTAATTTGCGACATTACTGCCGATTCGCACCCCGCCTTCACTGGTGAGAAGCGTTTCGTCGATACCGCTGGCCGCGTCGAAAAGTTCCAGAACAAGTTCACTCGCCGTCGCTAAGACACGAGTCGATCTCAGATCTAAATTTCAACAAAGCCCACTGCGTCATGCAGTGGGCTTTCTTTTTTCTATCTCGTAGTCGAGTTCCTTTAGGTGCTCGGCCGATTGGGCGTTTGATACCGTTTCCTCTCATTGGGTGGCCACCTACTGGAGTGTCATCAGTCCTGCTGCGATTGCGCTGATGATGACGAGTGGCGGCAGCCACATCGCGGTTCGGCTGTGTAGTCGCTCCGAACGATGATGGAGCCATAACAATGTGGCGAAGTAGGCGGCCAGTGTGGCGTAGCTCAGTGAGGGGGGGAACCCTTCGCTCGGTAAAATCGCTCCGGGGATTTGTGCGCTGTAAATCACGGCATGATCCATCAGGAAGATGACGACCCACGCTGAGTGGTTGAGGAATTCGGCCACGGATGGCAGCAGTGCCGTGGCGCAGGCGAGGGAGATGACGCCGCCGCTGATCGCGATGGCGACCAAATTGACCAGCAACATATTCAGTAGAATCGCACCGGGTGCGATAAACTCGAAAAGTCCCGCGCTGAGCGGGGTGCTGGCCAGCCATGCGGAAAAGCTGATGGCAAAGAGCATGAGGACTTGATCGACCGCCCAGGCAAAGACGCGTTGGCGGCGGTTCCAGTTCTCTTCGGGCAGCCAACGGTAGGGATGGAGGCGGCGTGTTAAGCGCTCGTGCAGCGGTAGGCCGAAGAGTAAAATGCTGGCGACGACTGTGTAGGAAAGTTGAAAGCCGAGGCTCCATAACTGGTTCGGATTGATCATGAGCACGAAAATCGCAGAGCCGACTAAAGCAGCAAAGGGCGAGCGTTGACGTTGAAGAGCGTAACTGAGCCAGAAAAAAGTCGCCATTTGGAAGGCGCGCATTGCCGAGGGCGAGGCTCCGGTGATTTCAACATACAGGTAGAGGAGCGGCAGTCCGATGAATGGACGGAGCACCTGCGGCACGCGAATCAGGAGTAGGAATTGTGCAATGACGGCGGCGATCACGCCGATGTGTAGGCCGCTGATTGCGAAGAAGTGCATGGTGCCAGTCATACGGTAACGCTCGATCTGCGCTTTGGTGAGTTCGATTTTACGCCCGAGTAGCATGGCGACGTAAACATTCGGTAGCTCCGAGTCTGCGGGTGCGCCGAGGCGTAGCGTCTCTTGAAAGCGCGCGTTCATCGCAGTGCAAAATTGATCAAATGCTGCGGGCGCACGGATCGTGTGGAGTTCGCCGGTTCGATCGAAGCGATAATGCACGCCGATATCCTTGAGATAGGCATCGAAATCGTTGCTCTCAGATTCGCGAGCAAGCGGTTGAATCGGGGTGAGCACGCCAGTCGTCTGAATCTGTAATCCACGTTGAAGGTTGAGAGCTGATTCTTCCGTCGGCTCAGTCGCTGTGGGTAACTTCATTTTGAAGTAGAGCTGGTCGCCCGGATGTATGCGACTGGTGGCAGGCGCAGTGAGCACGCGGGCGATTCCGCTGGGCTTGCCGTAGCGTTCGCCGGGCTGCATGACGCGCACGATTTCGAGAGATAGCTGCGCTTCGCGTTCGGGGAGCGCCAGATGGTCCGGGTGCGGTGTCGCAGGGAGGCGAATTTGGCCATACGCCCAGAAGCAGCAGCTAGCACTGATTGCGAAGCACAGCATCCATCGCTTGCGGGGCCTTTTGGTGCGCGTGAGCAGCAGCGTGGAGAGGCTCCCAATACAGGCGGCAGAGAGGAGGAGTGGCAGTGGGGCGTTGAGGTGACGTGCCAAAGTCGTCCCGAGTAGCAGTGCGATGAGCAGCGGTAGCATCGGAGCTCGGGCTAGAGTCGTTATTTGCATTCGGGGAAATGGAGTGCGCTTCGCTTTGGTTCGAGAGCGTTAGCCTGAATCTGTTCCTTTACATTCTAACTTGCAAGGCTGCGTTGTGCCTCCGATGGTAGCTGCGATGTCTGCAAATATCGAACAGGCCGGTTTTTTTGATGCCGAGAAGGACACTCCCGAGGGCTCGGTGTTGCGCCCGTTGGCGGTGCGCATGCGTCCGCAGGATTTGGGCGAGATCATCGGGCAGGATCATATTGTGGGCGAGGGCTGTTTGCTGCCGCGTTTGATTCAGGCAGATAACTTTGGCAGTTTGATTTTTTACGGCCCTCCGGGGTGTGGCAAAACCTCGATGGCCGAGGTGATTGCCGCCGAGACACAGAGCAAATTCGTGCGGATCAATGCGGTGCTCTCAAATGTTGCTGAGATGCGGGATATCTTGCGCATGGCACGCTACGAGCCGCAGAAACGCACGATCCTCTTTATTGATGAGATCCATCGCTTTAATAAATCTCAGCAGGATTTACTCTTACCCGATGTCGAAGCGGGTAATATTCGTCTCATTGGGGCGACGACACATAATCCCGGTTTTTATGTGAATCCGCCGCTGCTGAGTCGTAGCCATTTGTTTCGGCTGGAGCCAGTGGATACCGAGTCCGTTGCGATCGTCTTGGAGCGTGCGCTGCTGGATGCGGAGCGTGGCTTAGGCACTCATCGCTGCACCGCAGAGGCTGCGGTGTATCAGGCAGTTGCTGACTTTTCCGGCGGCGACTTGCGCCGTGCGCTCAATGCCATGGAGACGTTGGTGCTCAGCCAGCCCTTGGGCTCGCATATTGACGCCGATGCGGTGGAGGTCTTTGCCCGCGAGCGACAGATCCGCTATGATCGGGACGAGGACGAGCATTATGATCATGCCTCGGCGATGATTAAGAGCATCCGTGGTTCGGATCCTGACGCGGCGCTGTATTGGACATTTAAGATGCTGCAGGGCGGGGAAGATCCGCGCTATATCGCGCGGCGTTTGACGATTTTAGCGTCTGAGGATGTTGGCCTCGCCAATTCTCATGCGCTGACTGTGGCCGTGGCCGCGTTTGAGGCAGCTGAGAAAGTCGGCATGCCGGAGTGTGAGTATAATATCGCGCATGCGGTGCTCTATTTAGCGACTTCGCCGAAAAGTAATTCGGTGACGAAGGCGATGCATGCGGTCAAAAAGTCGCTGCGAGACAGTCCGATTCAAGCGGTGCCGCTCTGGTTGCGCGACGCGCATACCAAGACCAATAAGGCGCTCGGCCATGGCGACGGCTATCTTTACAGCCACGATTATCCGTCTGGTATCTCTGGTCAGGAGTTTATGCTCGATCCGCAACAGTTCTATGTGCCCGGGCATTCGGGCGCGGAAGCTGCTACGGCGCAACGCCTCGAACGGTTAAAAAAACTTAAAGTTGCAATTCAGCAGAACCAGAGTTCAGCGAGTGATTGATCTCTGGCACGTTCATCCCTATGTTAGATCTATGAAATTAATAAATATTGCCCACTGTTTTGTTTTTTCTGCCTGTGCCCTGTGCCTTTCTTTGACTGCGGAGGAGACGAAGTCAGAGATTCCCGTCGAGGAAATCATCATTCCAACTGAAATTTCCGAGCCACCGTATGAGGTCGGAGAGTTGCCGTCGGAGCAGGGTTATTACGTGGAGCGCGAAGGTCAGACGACGATTAATTTTCGGATTGTTGGTAATCAGATGCGAGTTTACTGGATCGATGAAAATGGTCTGATTGCTGAGCCGGAGTCCGGCGGAGGTTCAGTCCGGCTAAAGGGTAAACCAAAAATCCGGACTTACTTTGCCTTGTCACCTGTTGCTGGAGATGCAGGGATCGGAGGCACTGGAATTGTAAAGCCACCGCATCTCTTTACGGTTTTTCTTAGTCTGAAGCACGCTGATAGTGAAGAACTGGTGACTAATAGCTTTCGCTATACGATTGCGATGGATAAGCCTGTTGATTCGGTGGAACCAGATGCGAGTTCGGCGAACTAAAACACCATGGATTTTAAGCAAATGCTCAAAAGTTGGGTCGTCGTAGCGTTCGGCGTGCTGATTGCATCAAACACGGCCTCGGGGATACACTATGACAGCCACGAGGCGCTCATCATCGTCGTGATTCTGCTCAGTGCGTGTAATGTCTTTATCAAGCCACTGCTCATGCTGTTCTCGCTGCCGTTCATTATTTTGACCTTCGGCATCGGGATTTGGGTGATCAATGCCTTGCTCTTCCTGTTTGTCGCGGCACTCGTCAGCGGGTTTCACGTCGAGACTTTTGGCAGTGCACTTTGGGGTGCGTTGGTTGTCAGCATCACCAGCGGTTTGGCGACTTTGCTCTTCGGCAGCCCAAATCAGCGTCGTGGTGTGAATATCAACGTCGGCCGTGTCGGCTCTCCGCCGCATGCGGGGCCGCAGACTCGCGGAACAGCCGAGCCGCGTCGGGCGAAGCCAGTCATCGAAAATGATGACGATGTCATCGATATTTAGAGAGCGATCATCCTGCGCCCCCTAGCATTGACGACACGTAACTCGTCTGCTTTCTTTCGATGCTTCCTGAGCATTCAACTAACCTATTTATGTCAACTAACTCAAAATACGATCTCGTAGTGATCGGCGGTGGCCCCGCTGGTTACGCGGCAGCCATTCGCGCGGGGCAACTCGGTAAAAAAGTCGCCTGTGTTGAGCAGGAGCGCCCCGGTGGCACTTGCTTGAACTGGGGGTGCATCCCGTCCAAGGCATTGCTGAAAAGCGCTGAACTCTTTAATAAGATCAATCATTGTGAGGACTTCGGGATCACAGTGAAGGGTGCGTCGTATGACTTTACTAAGATCATTCAGCGTTCTCGTGGGGTGTCCTCGACGATGGCCAAGGGCATCGAGTTCCTCTTCAAGAAAAACAAGGTCGATTATATCAAGGGTGTCGGCACGATCACTGTGCCAGGTATGGTCGAAGTCACCGATGGGCCAGACAAGGGCAAGATCCTTGTGACTGAGAAGACGCTCATCGCGACTGGTTGTAAGCCACGTCAACTGCCCAACCTTGAAGTCGATGGCGAGCGCATCATGACTTCGCGTCAAGCACTTGAGATGAAGACGCAGCCGAAGTCCATCGTGATTGTCGGTGCTGGCGCGATCGGCGCAGAGTTTGCCTATTTCCTTAATGCGTTCGGCACGAAGGTGACACTCGTTGAGATGCTCGATCAGGTGCTTCCAGTTGAAGACCACGAAGTTGCTGCAGTTGTCGAGAAAGAGTTTAAGAAGTCGGGCATTGATTGCCGTGTTTCGACCGCCGTGCAAAACATCAAGGTTGCGAAAAATAATGTGAAGATGGACCTCGTCAAAGGCGACAAGACCGAGTCGATCACCGCAGACAGCGTGTTGATTGCAATTGGCGTCGTAGCGAATACCGCTGGTCTGCTCTCGCCACGCACAAAGCTCGCTCAAGATCGCGGTTACATTACGGTCGATGCGAACTACGAATCGTCCGTCCAGGGCATCTATGCTGCGGGCGATATCATTGGGCCGCCTTGGCTCGCACACGTTGCAACTTACGAGGCGATTCAAGCCGTGCAAGGTATGTTCGGTCATGGCCAAGCGAAGCAGGTCACTGACTTTCCCGGTTGCACGTATTGCATTCCACAAGTGGCTTCGATCGGTAAGACCGAGAAGAAGCTGAAGGAAGAGGGCGTTAAATATAAGGTCGGCAAATTCCCGTTCATGGCATCTGGCAAGGCAGTTGCTTCTGGAGCACCTGAAGGCTTCGTGAAGTTGCTCGTCTGTGAAGAGTATGGCGAAATTCTCGGCGCGCACATCGTCGGTGGCGATGCCACCGAAATGATCGGTGAATACTGCCTCGGCAAGAAGCTCGAAGCGACTGCCGAAGAGATTCACAACACCATACACGCGCATCCGACCCTCAGTGAAGCGACTATGGAAGCCGCCGCATCTGTCTTCGGCGAAGCGATCCACATTTAGTCGAGATCAATCTATCATTTCAAAGGCTGGACTTCGCACTGCGAGCTCCGGCCTTTTTTGTAGCTGAAGATTCCTCAAGGTAGGGGCTTTGCTTGCGAAGACCGCGCAAAGGCCACAAGCACACGAAGTTGTGAAACGCCTAGAACGTTTGCGAGTCCCTTAGATCGTCAGTGCGGATTGCCAAACTGCGACTTCGTTGGAATGTCCGTAGCTTCGGAGTTGGGTTTCGATCACCTGTAGGTTTGGTTCTTCGATGCCTTGGGTCGGATCTCCGATGAGTGCTGGTCTAGCCTTACAAATCAGCACCCACACTGCCCATGCGCGCGCACGGCGCAGTGCTTGGCGCTCGCCGCGTAGGCGTGTGGCTTGATGTTGAAAGCTGATTCGCGGGTTGCCGGGGAAGTCATCACTGTCGTGGTTGGCTACGATCCATTGCAGCGCGGCATAGGGGAGCGGCCATTGCTGGAGGATCGCGGCGTCTTCGGCGAGATCCGCATAGAGCGCCCGTGTGATTGCTAAAATGCTTCGCCCGGCGTGGCCTTTTTGCCAGAGGGTGTGCCCATATTTGAGGGCAGTGTAGTAGAAGCGCTCTCGGTCGGCATCTTTTAAGTCCGTTAAGCAGCGATGTGTCATATGCACATTTGGCTGAGGTAAATACGGACAGATTGGCGGTGTATTCATTTCGCCACTATTTTGCCTCTTTCGGATCGAGCGCATCGCGCAGCCCGTCGCCCATGAAGTTGAGCGAGAAGATGGTGAGTGAGAAAAATAGTGCGGGGAAGAACAGCATCCACGGATAGATGTCGATTTTTTCAGCGCCATCACTGATCAAGATGCCCCACGAGCTCATCGGTGGCTGCACGCCGAGGCCTAGGAAACTGAGGACTGACTCCAATAGTATGACGGCGGGAATCGTCAGTGTCGTATAGACGATAACGGGGCCGAGTAGATTCGGGAGGATGTGTCGAACTAGAATGTGGCTCTGCTTGGCTCCACTGACGATTGCAGCGTCGACGAATGTCTGTTTGCGTAGTGCGCGCGTTTGACCACGCACGATACGAGCCATTGTCAACCATTCGACGGCGCCGATTGCCATGAAGATTAGAAAGATACTTTTCTTGTCGAAGGTAACCGTCAGGATAATGACCATCATCGTAAACGGGAGTGCATAGACGGCATCCACAAAACGCATCATTGCGGCCTCGATGGCACCGCCACGGTAGCCAGCGAAAGCGCCGTAGCTAACGCCGATGATCAATGCGATGAGGGTCGCGGCAAAGCCGACGCCGATGGAGATTTGACCGCCGGTGAAAATGCGCACCATGAGGTCGCGGCCAAGGTCATCAGTGCCGAACCAGTGTTTGGCGCAGGGGCCTTGCGCGCCATAAGCTAAGTCTTGCTGGTCGAAACTATAACTACTGAGTGACGGGCCGATCAAGCAGAGCAGTGTGATACAGATGAAGAGCGTGCCGCCGATCTGTGCCATACGGTTATGCTTGAGGCGGTCCCATGCGTCTTGACCTAAGGATTTCGAGGCGACTGAGCTCGCTGCTGCTTCGCGTCGTTGCTTAATCATTACGAGTCCTTGGGTTGAGCCACATCTGAATGATGTCGACGAGTAAGTTGAAGCCGATGATTAAGGTCGCGTAAAAAAGCACCGTGCCCATGACCATGGTATAGTCACGATTGAGCGCGGCATTGACGAAAAACGGACCCAGGCCGGGAATGAAGAAAATGGTTTCGACCACAAAAGAGCCGCTGATCAAGCCGGCAGCGGCGGGCCCCATGTATGCAACAACCGGATACAGGGCAGTGCGCAGTGCGTGGCGCATGACGACGGTCTGCTCTTTCAAGCCTTTGGCACGCGCGGTGCGAATGTAGTCGTGCTTCATGACATCGAGCATGCCGCTGCGTGAGAGGCGGGCGATGTAGGCGGCATAGAATAAGCCGAGCGTGACGGCTGGCATCACTCGGTCGCTGGCATAGCTCCAGCCCAGTGGATTGAACCAACCTAAATGAAGGCTGAAGACCATTAGCAGGATCGGGCCGATGACAAAGGACGGCAGGCAAATACCAATCATTGCGACGCCCATCAGTCCGGTTTCGGCGGGCTTGTTATGTTTGAGCGCTGCGATTGTGCCGATGGGGATACCGATCGCTAATGCGATGAGTAGCGCCCAGAGCCCTAGTTCTAGCGAAACGGGGAAGGATTGCGCAATGATCTCTTGGACATCCCAGCCTGGGTATTTGTAAGACGGGCCGAGGTCGCCTTTAAGCAGGTTAAGGAAGAAATTGATGTATTGCTCGTAAAGCGGCTGGTTCAGCCCGTAGTGCGCCTCGATCTGTTCTTTGATCTCGGGTGGCAGCGGCTTCTCGTCGTCAAAGGGGCCACCCGGAGCGAAACGCAGTAGCACAAACGTCACCGTGGCCACCAACCATAAGGTGGGGATGGCTTGTAGACAACGTCTGGCGAGTAGGGTGAGCACGATGAGAATTAGGAATTAGGAATTAGGAATTAGGAATTAGGAAAGCTGAAAACGTGAAAGCTGAAAGGGCGAATTAATTCTGACGTTGTGCGTTCGACGTTGGACGTTGGACGTTCAATGAGATCGCTTGGTAGGGGTGGTTGTCGAGTAGGCTGGGATACCAGCCTTGCACGGACGGTGCGATTAAGCGGCTGGTGACATAAAAGTAGAGCGGGATGACTGGCATCTCTTCGAGCAGCAGTGCTTCGGCTTTTTGAAAGATGGCTTTGCGTGCTTCGATGTCTGGTGTGTGAGCGGCTAGCTTGATCAGGCGGTCATATTCGGCGCTGCTCCAGTTGGTGTGATTGTTGCCGTTCTCGGTTTCGCCTAAGCTGAGGAAGGTGTTGGGGTCGTCGTAATCGCCAAACCATGAGGCCCGCAGAATATCAAACTCGCCTGCTTCACGGGTGGAGAGGTAGGCCTTCCATTCTTGGTTGTGCAGTTCGATCTCGATGCCCAATTCACTCTTCCACATTTGTTGAATCGCGACGGCGAGGGCGCGGTGTGATTCGCTGGTGTTGTAGAGTAGTTCGAACTTTGGGAAACCTTTTCCTTCGGGGAAGCCTGCTTCGGCGAGCAGTCTGCGTGCGAGTTCGGGGTCGTAGGGCAGGCGGGCTTCGGCATTGTAGCCGCCGGTATTGGGCGGGGTGAAGTGGTAGGCCGGTTGTTGGCCAGCGCGCAAAATATGTTCGGTGATTTGCTCGCGATTGATGCAGTAGGCGAGCGCTTTGCGCACGCGAACATCGGCGAGTGGGCCATGCGCGGTGTTGAGCATGTAGTAGTAGACGCCTAGCGTGGTATCGAAACGGAGGCTGTCGGGTTGATGCTCGCGATACCAGTCGAGTCGATGAATCGGCACAGTGCTGGAGACGTGAAGATGTCCTTTTCGGAAGGAGCGCTCTTCGGCTTGTGGATTGATCGGTAGGAAATGTATGCCATTGAGCTGCACACTCTCTGGATCTCGGTAGTGCGGGTTTCGGGTGGCGTAGATCTCGTTGTTGAGTTTCCAGCTGGTTAGCTGAAAGGGGCCGTTGCCGACGAAATTTCCGGCTTTTGTCCACTTGGAGATACGGTCGGTCATTGTGCCATGCTTCAGAATCGTTGGTGGGTGCACGGGCCACCATGTGTTATGTGCGAGCAGGCTGAGGAAGTAGGGCGTCGGTGTTGAAAGCTCTAAGACGAGCGTGTGGGCGTCTGGTGCGTGTGCGCCGACTTCTGAAAAGTCGGTGAGCTCGTCGGTATTAAACGCCTCTGCTCCGCGCATCGGGTAGAGCATGTAAGCATACGGAGCTCCGAGCAGTGGGGTGAGGATACGTTCGAAGGAGAACAGGAAGTCTTGAGCGGTCACTGGATCGCCGTTGGACCAACGCCCTTTCGGATCGAGCTGAAAGGTATAGGTGAGGCCGTCTTCTGATATGGTCCACGATTGTGCGGCGCCCGGTTCGGGGGCCATCGTCTTGGCATTTAATGTGGTGAGGCCTTCAAGGAAGGCGACCATCACTGAGTATTCGGTGAGTCCTGTGGTGATGTGAGGGTCCAGAGCGGCGGGTTCGGTGCCAAGGCCGATGAAGAGTTCTTGGTCTCGGTTGCCCGCTTCGACGTTGGTGGTTTGACGAGCGCAACCCGCGAAAATTCCGAGCAGGCTGATGCTAAGCAGTAGGGCGTAAATTCGATGAGTATTCGAGAAGACCATGGTGGCCTTTTCGATATGTGGCCTGCGGCATTCGAGCAAGGCGAAACGGCGTAGATTCTCGAGTTGTGCGTCTAGTCGAGCATCGGCGAAGCAGTTGCTACGCGTGCGCTTCGTGCTGTGCTCTGGATTGGCGAGGGTCGAAGTCGGCTCCCGGATCCGCTACATCGGATTTGTTGAGTCGCGATTTCTCTAGTGCAGCGCCGCGCCACCTGTCGCGCGGATCACAGCGTCCTCGCTTTTTTCGTGCCGATGTTTTTCTTCGAGCGTTTCGGGAGAATCTTTGGACTCTAGAGTGAAGCCTAGTTTCACGCCGACTTGCCAGTGGTCGACTTTGGCATCGACGACATGGCCGCGGATTTCATTGACCTCTACCCAGCGGATATTGCGTATGCTCTCGCCCGCGGTGTGCAGGGCGTTTTGAACGGCTTGTTCGATGGAGGTGGGGGAGGTGCCGACGAGTTCGACTTTTTTGTAGATATGATCCGTCATGGTAATGCCTTTCGTATGGTTATTGTTGAGTGTCTCCATACCTTAATCGGATTATCGAAATATTCAAAGCAGCGGCACTAGTAAGTGCACCAAGCTTTCGGTGAATTTGGCGGGCATCAGTTGTTTGTCGGCGGTGGCCTCTTCGTAGGAAATACTATTGTCGATGATGTTTTGCGCCCATTGGTCGAGCTTGGCGATGTCGGGGGCGCTATAGTGGAGCAGCGCGATCTCGAAATTGACGAATAACGAGCGCATGTCGATATTGGCAGAGCCGACCAGCGCGACTTTGCCGTCGGCTAGGATCACTTTACCATGCAGCATGCGCGGTGTGTAGAAGAGAATCTCGACGCCCGCTGCGTTTAACTGGCGCAGGTAGTGGTGGCGGGCGATGTCAGCGATCGAGTGATTCGAAGTGAGCGGCAGGACGAGGCGTATGTAGCGACCTGTATGTGCTTTGACGATGAGTGATTGAAAGAGCACTTCATCGGGGATGAAGTAAGGCGTGATGATCGTCAGGCTCTGTTTGAACTCTTGGATGATGCGGATGATTTGCTCCCAGAGTGGATCATTGACGACGTCGGGGCCGCTGGCGATGACTTCGATCGTGCTGTCGCCGGCTTCTTCGGGGATTTGGCAGAGCAGATCGCTGTATTTAGCGGGCGACTCTTTGGCGGCAAATGCCCAGTCCGCCAGAAAGGTGCGGGTGAGATGGGCGACTGCGGGGCCTTGGGTAATGACGCTGAAATCGGTGAAGCGCTCGGGCGTCGGTGTTGCTCCGAGAAAGCGCGTGTCGAGGTTTTGACCGCCGGTGATGGCGCGGTAGTTGTCGAAAATGGCGATCTTGCGGTGGTTGCGTAAATTGGAGGAGATCTGCGTCTGGAGCGGCAGCACGGGCATAAACATTGCTACGTAGCCACCAGCCTTGCGTATTTTGTAGCGTGCGGCGCGGGTCTGATTCCAACTGCCGAGAGAGTCGAGCAGGAGACGCACACTCACGCCATCGGCGGCGCGTTTTGCCAGAAGGTCGACGATTTTATTACCCGTGGCATCGCGACTCAGAATGTAGGTGGCGATGTGGATGGTGTGCTCCGCCTTTTCGATCTCGGCACAAATACGATGAAAGGCGCTCTGGCCGTCGGGCAGTAGCTCGAAGTGGTTGCCAGTGGTCACGGTGTTGCCGCCTTCGTAGGCGAGCATGTCATGGGGGAGTGGTTGGTGCTCGTGGGATTCGTCGATCAGTGATCGGGCGGCGTCGGCGATTTCGCGTTTGATGCGCGAGGTTTTGCGGCTCTTGCGTCCACCGAACATGAAATACAGTGGCACGCCTACCAGTGGAAAAAACAGGACGAGGAAGAACCAGGCGAAGAAGTTGCTGGGGTTACGCTTTTCCGTCAGTACGCGGCGGATAATTAGCAGGGCGAGGATAAAGCCCACCACGGTCGTGGCATTGGCGATGAAAAATGCGAGCGCACCGCCCAACCATGAGGTGAGGGGGATGATTAGCTGTTCGTTGAGCCATGCCCACATAAGCGTTACTGTAATCAATAATTTGAGGCAGACGAGCCTTTACGCGAGTTGCTTCCAATCATTTTTCGCATAAATTGAATACGAGGTTGTCCCGGCTGCCAGAATTTGTTGAGTGGAGTGCTTTTCCCCGAGTTACATTATTAAAAATAATTTTTATGACAGCTGAATCCAATCCCAACGGCGGGCAACCGCAGCAAGTTAATCTCCAGCAAATCGCCCAACAATTCATGTCTGGGCTACAGCGCCATTTCGACATGTTGGCGTTCAACCTCGCTTCGCGCGAGGCGGTGCAGGAAGACTGTTACAATCAGCGTGTGAATGCCCCACGTATCATGCCGGCCGCTCCGCGTCACCAGAATTTTGAGCAAATGCAGGCCTATGCGCGCGACCTTCTCGTGCGTCAGGTGATCGGCGATTCCTTGAATTTGACCGTGACTGCGATGAACAACGCGCACTTCTTCCTCGCGCTGGTGAAAGCCACAAATGCGAATAAGGATGTGACACCAGATGCACAAAAGGCCGCGCAAGAGTCTCAGCAAGCCTTCATTCCTGCTCAACTCGACGAGAAATTCAACCGTCTGGAGAAGGATTACGGCATCATGTGTGAGCTGGAGGACAGCATCACTTCACTTGGCTTCGTCATGCAGATTCTCATGCAGCAGGGCGGTGTCGTTAAAGAGGCGCAAGTCGATGAGCAGGGTGAACTCGCCATCGAGTTGAAGTCCGTCGAGATCCAAGACGCAGCAGTTGCCGAAGGGCAGCCTCAGGGGAAGCTCGTTGATCTGCGTAAAGTCTTCCGCGAGGCAGAGGCCGTGGTATTCAGCGATGTCGAGCTGCAGCTCGTGCTGGTTTCCGTCGCATCCTTTGCCGATTCGTTATTTAAATCTGTCGCCGAATACGCGCGCTCCGTTCAAGAAGGCGCGTAGTGACCACCTCATAGCTCATGTCTACTCGATTGCTCCGCATCCTTACGCTTAATATAGCGCATGGACGTGGGCTTTCGACGTATCAAGGCTTTCATGGCGCGCGGGGCATCGAGCGAAACCTGATGCGGATCGCTCGGCTGCTCCAGCGCGAGGGGGCAGACATCGTGGCAATGCAGGAAGTCGACGAGGACTCCCATTGGAACAAGCGCATTCATCTGCTCGACTTTTTAAAGGCGGAAGTCGGCTATCCGCACAGTCATCTCGGCGTGCATAACCGTCGAGGGGGGCGCTTGCCGCTAGCGTATGGCAATGGCGTGCTGTCGCGCTTCCCCATCGAGCATGCGGATCATCAAGCCTTTGGCACCGCAGAGCTCGGCGAAAAGGGCTTTCTTTACACCGAGCATGCGATGCCGCACGGGCATCTCCCGATCGTTAACCTGCACCTCGACTATAAATCACGACTGCGTCGGATTGAGCAAATCGAGCGGCTCATCGTGTTTTTAGAAGAGCGCCATGCGCAAACGGGCGGCGAAACATATTTATCGCCGATCGTGTGTGGCGATTTTAATAGCCGCTCCGGCAAACCCAACGACGCTGTCGCGCACCTGTTTAATTATTTGGAAGACCACTGTGCCTATCAGCTCTATCCGATCAAAGGCCGCACCTTTCCCTCACTCATGCCGATTCACGGCTTGGACTTTATCCTCGTGCCGCCCAGCTATAAGGTGCTGCATTGCGAGATTCTCCGCTCCTATGTGAGCGACCATTGCCCCGTCCTAGTCGATCTAGAGATTTCTGATTAAATCGAGTAGAAGCGGTATCCTGCCGCTTGCGCGTCGAACCACTACTCACTACCACTCTTCACTCCGTGCGCAGTACGGTTCTCACTACCACTCTCACTCTCACTACCACTCCGTGCGCAGCACGGTTCTCACTAGTAATGTATCGTTACACCATCATCGCCGTCGGCCGAATGAAGAACAAGCCACTGCTGGCGCTCACAGACGACTTTTCGAAGCGCCTCAAGCGATCCGGCAACTTTGAGCTGATCGAGCTCAACGACGGCACGGTCGAGAGCGAGGGCGAACGCATTCTCGACGCTCTAGCCAAGCGTAAAGGTGCCCGCATCTACGCAATGGCCGAGGAGGGCAAGACTCGCACGTCCGCCGGCCTCGCCAAAGAATTGCTCAAGCTGCAAGGGCAACCCGCCGTGTTCATCATCGGCGGAGCGTATGGGCTGAGCCCCGCTGTCAAAGCCAAGGCCGATGTCCTGTTTGCCCTGTCACCGCTCACTTTCACGCACGAAATCGCCCGCATGTTGCTCTGCGAGCAGCTCTACCGCGCGGTATCGATCAACGCCGGCTCGAAATACCACCACGTCTAGCGGTGTGGACAAAAGAAAACCCGCTCCTGAGAGCGGGTTTTAAAATGGATGGCGGAGACGATGGGATTTGAACCCATGGAACCCTTTTGAGGCTCACTTCTTTAGCAAAGAAGCGCTTTCGGCCACTCAGCCACGTCTCCATATCAATGGAGACGAAGAAAGCGGCCTTTTCAGTAAGATCAACCCTTATTTACGGGGAATTCTAAGAAACTTATCGAATCGCTGGAAAACCCTCTAGAATACTTTTTGCCACCACTTCTTCTCAGGGGCGATCCATGCCTCGATGATCTTGGGGTGATCCAGCATCCACTTGCGGGTGACCTCCTTCACGGTGCTTTGACCATCATGGACTTCCAGTAGCAGTGCATTGAGTTGATCTTCGGTCAGCGCAAAGCGTTTGAGGAAGCGATTCGCGTCGGGCAGGTCTTCAGCAAAGCCGGGACGGGCAAATTTCCGAATGCCGTCGGGTTGATAGACATTTTTGGTATCCACCAGCATCTTTAGATCGTAGCGGGCGAACATCCAGTGCGGCGTCCATCCGGTAACCACGATCGGCTGCTTCGCTGCGATTGCCTTCTCCAGCGCCGTGGTCATCGCCTCCGTGCCAGAGTTGATCTGTGTGAACTTGAGGCCATATTCTTCGATCACAGCATTGGTCATCTTGGTGGTGCCAGAGTCCAGCTCGATGCCGATGATTTGACCATCAAACAGTGCCCGATTGTCATTGAGTTGGTTGATGTTGGTGACATCCACATAGGCGGGCACTGTCAGACCGATGCGAGTTCGCTCGATGATCGTGCCGAGGCGCTCTAGGCTGAACGAATGCTCCTTCCAATACGATGCATGGGTGAAGGGGAGCCAAGCATCCAGATAGACATCCTGCTCGCCAGCGGCGACCGTATCGTAGATAGTTTCTGGCTCTGCGAGTGTCAGCTCGACGGTATGGCCCATCTTTTCTTCCAGCACGACAGCAGCCAGGTGCGTCAATGCCACGCCTTCAGGCCAGTCGGGATAAGTGATTTTTACAACATTCGCGAAAGTCGGCAGTGCCAACAGTGTGCAGGTAAGTAGAGCAGCTAAAGTTTTCATCGTTCAATAGTGGCATAAGTCTGCGGCGATCTCAACCGTGGAACGTTATTGTTGGGAGTCGGCGATTTCCTCTGAATGGGTGGCTCGTTTCATTTGCAATACGACGAGCTTTCCGAAAAAGTGCGCGTTCATGAAAATGCACCGTATCTTGGCTGTCGCCGCTTCCGAAATTATCAATGCCGTCTTCAGCGAGCAGAAAGTGCTCGATCGTGAGCTGGCTAAGGCTTTTGAGTCACACCCGAAGTGGGGGAAGCGTGATCGCAGTTTTATTGCTGAAACAGTCTTCGAGGTCGTGCGTTGGCGGCGTGCGTTGAGTTTTCTGACTGGTAGCGAGGATACGAATGCGCTCTGTGCTGCGCAATGGTTACGTATGGGCTTTGAGCTGCCTGAATGGTGGAGCTATGAAGGTGCCGACGTAGATACGATCAAGGCGCGTGAGTCTGAGTTGGCTGAGCAGCCCCGCGCGGTGCGTGAATCGATCCCCGATTGGCTGGATGCGCTTGGGGCTGAAGAATTGGGCGGCGCGTGGGATGGCGAATTGGCCGCGCTCAATCAACGCACTTGTGTTTACCTGCGCGTCAATACCTTGAAGTCCACCCGCGCCGAAGCGCTGGCGTGGTTGGCCGGCTACAACATTGTCGCCAATGAAGTGCCCAGATTGCCGGATGCGCTGTCGCTCAATCCCGGTAAAACTCTGGCCAAATCGTTGCGTTTAGATGGGCGCGTGGAGATTCAGGATGCGGGCTCGCAAATGATCGCGCCGCTGCTGGATCCGCAACCGGGTGAGTGTATTGTCGATACCTGTGCTGGTGCCGGAGGGAAGTCGCTCCATCTCGCAGCGTTGATGCAAAACAAGGGGCGTATCATCGGTATGGATATTGTCCCGAGGAAACTCAAGGAACTCGAACGCCGAGCGAAGCGTGCGCATCGCTCGCCATGTATCGAAACCAAGCTCATCACGCCTAAGGCATTGGCAAGTCTCGCTGGGGTGGCCGACCGTGTGTTGATTGATGCCCCATGCTCGGGCTTGGGCACATTAAAGCGTCAGCCCGATCTCAAGTGGCGGCTCAAGCCCGCGCAATTGGATCGCGTGCGCACGATTCAGGCCGAGTTGTTGGATGCATACACCGCGCTGCTCAAGCCCGGTGGCCGCTTGGTCTTCGCGACTTGTTCGGTGTTGCCTTCGGAGAACCGAGCCAATGTGGATCGTCTTTTGAGTGCGGGTGGCTTTTCGCTGGTAGAAGAATGCACCGTCTCGCCAGCAGCAACCGGCTATGACGGATTTTATGCGGCAGCGTTCGTGAAGGATCCAGCCTGATCTCTTTAGGCCTTCTCAGTGAAGCATTCTTTGTGTTGTCTGCGTTATGCCAATTAATCAAAGCGTCGTCATCCCTATGTTGCAGCCGGACTCATTGAGTCTCGGCGATTTTCTTGATGAACTCAAGGTCATTGGCTTTCCCGCAGTCGAACTCTGGAATCGAGGAGACGATTTCGAGGCGATCGTCGAGGCCGCGTGTGCGCGCGATTTACGCGTGGTCTCAATGGTGGGGCATGTCCACGAATCGCCGACCGATGGTTCGCATGCCGAAGGTTTTTCCCGTCGCAGCAATCACGACCGCTTGGAGGCTGAACTGCGCGAATCCATCGAGATTGCGGTCAAATATAATATGCCCGGCGTCATCACTTTGAGTGGCCATCGCAACCCCGGTCAGAGTGACGCTGAAACACTCGACATTTGCGCCGAAGGCCTACGTCGCATCGCGCCCTATGCCGAAGAACAGGGCGTGAATCTCAATATGGAGTTACTTAATTCCACAGTCGATCACCCGCATTATATTTGCGACAAGACTGATTGGGCTCTGGAGCTTTGTGAGCGCGTCAATAGTCCCCGCTGCAAGATCCTTTACGATATTTACCACATGCAGATCATGGAGGGACACTTGATTCGCAATCTCCAGCGTGCGGCCAAATGGATCGGTCATTATCACACCGCAGGCGTTCCGGGACGGCACGACCTAGATGACTTGCAAGAGATCAACTATAAGGGTGTCGCTCAGGCGATTGCCGCCACCGGTTATGACCTCTACGTCGGTCACGAGTTTATGCCTAAGAGCGATGCGTTCGCAGCATTGAAGCAGGCATACTCGGTTGTGAATGTGTGAGGTTTGAGCGTTTAGGCTTTCGCTTTTCGCTGCTGGCAGTGCACCAAGATTGTACGCTTACGGGATTCACTGAGTCGTGCCCAATCGATAATCTCGTCGATCGTTCGATAGCAACCCGTGCAGATGTTCTGACGGTTCGTCGCGCACTTATCAGTGCATGGGCTTGGCACTGGTGCGTTGGTTGATTTCACTGGGCGGTGCATTTCGGTTCGTAGCGCTAGATACGCTGCTCTTCGATGTCATAGACGTCGAACCAGTTGTAAACGATTTTATTGGATGGAATGAACTCTGCAATGTAGCCTTCGAGAAAGACCTGCAGGTGAATCGGCATCTCACTGATCCGCTTGTAGCGTAGATCGTTGTTCCATTGCACCAGCTCTTCTTGAGTGTGCTCGGTTGCGTTGGATTGTATCCATTCGGCCACGGCGGCATCATCCGCTCCTGTTGCTACAAAGGCCTTAAAGTCTTCCGCAGTGATTCCGGCGAAAGTAAGGAAAAGCTGGTCGAGTGGACAATCGAAGTGATAGTCACCTGCTGTGCCAGCAAGCACCGCGCGGCACTTGTCGAGCGTGCGCCCTGCGATCACGTAGCCGCCGAGTGTTGCGCGAGGGCTGCGTGGGAATGTGTTACTGAGGTCGAGTGCGTGTATCGTTGATGGTGTCATAATGGATAGGAGAGTGGTTGGGGGAGGATTCTATTCCGTGTGATCTGATCGAGTATTTGGGGGTATTATGCTTCTGCTCAAACGTGACACAGGCATTTCTGCCTGTTCTTTATACACATTTCTAGCCTCTAACTTAGGATACGTAACATTAACCGCCCGCTCCGCTTGAGAACGCCGAGGACGCCGAGATCTTGAGATTCAAGTTAGGCAACTGTTCGGATTCTCACGCGTAATACACTCTTTTTTGCTTCAGACAGGACGTCGGTCTGCCGGAAATGGCGTAGCAATGTCTCTATGACGTTGAGGACAGACAGCAATGTCTGTATCACTCACAAGAACTTCGCGGTGACACTGCCTTTGGTTTTCTTCAGTCCCGCGACGTCGCCTTGATAGAGCAACTCACCTCCGGCATCACCGCCGTTGGGGCCGATCTCGATGGTGTAGTCCGCATCGGCGATCACGTCGAGATGGTGCTCGATGACGATTACTGTGTGGCCTTTGTCGACGAGACGGTGCAGGAGTTCGATGAGACGCTCGACGTCGCTTAAGTGCAGGCCGATGGTGGGCTCTTCGAGGATGTAGAGGTTGCCTTGGCCTTTGTTGTATTGGCGCTCTTTGAAGGTGGGCATGCCTTTGGCGAGTTCGCTGACTAGCTTGAGGCGTTGGGCTTCGCCACCGGAAAGTGTCGGCGAGTATTGGCCGAGCTCGATGTAGCCGAGACCGGTTTCGACCATGGCGTCGAGTAGGCCTTTGAGCCCAGTGTGGAAGCTGAAGAACTCTGCGGCTTCTTCGAAACTCATGGCAAGGGCGTCGGCAATACTCTTACCGTTCCAACGAAGCTCGTCGAGTTCGGCGCCGTAGCGGCGGCCGTTGCAATCATCACAAGTCACGTAGGTGTCGGGCATGAAGTTCATTTCGAGCTTCACGCGACCTGCGCCTTTGCAGGTTTCGCAGCGCCCACCTTTGGTATTAAACGAGAATGTGCCGGCCTTGTAACCTCGGAAGCGTGCTTCGGGGAGGTTGGCGTAGATGTCGCGAATGATATCGAACGCGCCGATGTAGGTCGCTGGCGTGGAGCGTGGC
The DNA here is from genome assembly GCA_905479975.1 of uncultured Puniceicoccaceae bacterium. Classification (GTDB taxonomy): domain Bacteria; phylum Verrucomicrobiota; class Verrucomicrobiia; order Opitutales; family Coraliomargaritaceae; genus Lentimonas. The sequence goes on from CAJQOS010000022.1 coordinate 57,196, forward strand.
GTTTTGCCGATGGGGGACTGGTCGACCTCGATGACCTTTCGAATGTCATTGGCGTGGGATAAGGATTTGAACGCTAAACGCTCAACGCCCAACTTTAAACTATCAACTGACTGATCCTTGAGCGTTGAACGTTGAGCGTTGGATGTTGAACGTTTTTTGGCTCCCAGTGCTTTCGGCGTAAACTTATCAGACTTCGCCTCAATCGCGGCCTCTACCAGTGGCTTGAGTAAGTCGCGGGTGAGGGTGGATTTACCTGCGCCGGAGACGCCGCAGATTGCGGTGAGGCGTTGCTTGGGGATTTGCACATCAAAGCCCTTGAGGTTTCTCAGGGCTGCGCCTTGCAGACTGATCCATTGTTCATTGCTTTTCTTTTTGCGCGGACTCCATGCTGCTGGGAGTTCGCGATGTGTGCCGCGTAAGGGATGGGGCATACTTTTGCGTAAATATTTGCCGGTAATCGAGGCCTTGTTCTTGCGCAGTTGTGCGAGCGTGCCAGAGGCGACGATCTCGCCGCCGTGGATGCCTGCGGCGGGGCCGATGTCGATGATCTGATCGGCGTGCTTCATCGTATCCTCGTCATGTTCGACGACTAGCAGGGTGTTGCCTCGGTCGCGGAGTTGCTCGAGGGCGGTGATGAGCTGTGCGTTATCGCGGGCGTGTAGGCCGATGGACGGTTCGTCTAATACGTAAAGCACGCCGGATAGATTGGAGCCGAGCTGCGCGGCGAGGCGGATGCGTTGCGCTTCGCCGCCGGAGAGCGTGGCAGTTGCGCGATCGAGCCCGAGATAGTCGAGTCCGACGCGATCCATGAAGCGGAGCCGCTCTTCGATCTCGGGCATGAGCTCTGCGAGGACGGGCTTTGATCGGGCATTCGTCTTTATAGACTTTAGGGTCGATATGAGTTGGCTCGGTGCGAGCGAGAGTAGCTCGGGTAAATTGACTGATCCTTGAACGTCGAACGTTGAATGAGTTTGCTTCTTATTCGATGTTGAGCGTTGAGTGTTGAGCGTTTGACGTTTTTTGAGATGGAGTCGCACTGCGCTACTCAATGGATTGAGGCGTGCGCCTTGGCAGTCGGGGCAAGTGTCGCCATGCTCGACGCCATCGGGTAGGTCGATTGCGGCTTCTTCGTCTTTGTTCATCCAGTCGAAGATTTGACCATAGCCGCGGCAACTTGGGCACCAACCGCGTGGGCTATTCCACGAAAAGTGCTTCGGGTCGAGCTCGGGAAAGGCTTCGCCTGTGGTGGGATCGGTGCGGCGGGTCGAGAGCCAGGAGACGATCTCGTTGTTTGCGTTGAGCACAAAGGCGGTGCCTTTGCCGAGTTTTAGGGCGAGCGTGAGTTGTTTGTTGAAGGTTGTTGGTTGTTTGAGGTCAGCAATGACGAGTTCGATGTCATGCTCACTATAGCGGTCGAGCTTTTTGAAGTGCTTAATCGGCACGAGTTGGCCATCGATGCGCAAGGTTTCGTAGCCGTGGTCGCGTGCCCAATTTGCGAGTGGTTCGTGGTGTCCTTTACGGCCTCGGATCAATGGCGCGCAGAGCGTGAGTGCTTTAGACTTTGGGTGTTCCTTACGGATCGTTTGCAGGCGTTTGAGTAGTGCGCCTTCGCTTTGACTGACGACGGCTTCGCCAGTTGTAGGGGAATGTTGGATCCCGATTCTGGCGAACAGTAGGCGTAAGTGTTGAGCGACTTCGGTGATCGTGGCGACCGTAGATTTGCGCGTGCCTTTGGTGACACGTTGCTCAATGGCGACGGTGGGCGCGATGCCGCTGAGTTCGTCCACATCAGCGCGTGGCATTTGCTCGACGAACTGGCGCGCGTAGGCCGACATCGACTCCATGAAACGGCGCTGGCCTTCGGCAAAAATAATATCAAATGCGAGCGATGATTTACCTGAACCAGAGACGCCGGTAACGACGCTGATCTTGTTGTGCGGGATTTCGCAGTTGATGCTTTTTAGGTTGTGCTCCCGGGCACCGCGGACGGTGAGTGAGGCCGCGCTTTGCGCGGAGTGAGAGTGAGAAGTGTTGTAAGTTCCCTTGGATTCGGCGGCGATTAGTTCTTTATTTGATGTTGAGTGTTGGACGTTGGACCTTGGATGTTCCCCCAGCGCTTCGCGTAGGTAGCTGGCGGTTTCGCATTTGTTTTTTGCGATTTGTTCGGGGGTGCCTTGTGCGGTGATTTTCCCGCCGGCAGCGCCGGCTTCGGGGCCGAGCTCTATGATCCAGTCGGCGACTTTGAGGATGTCGATGTTGTGCTCGATGACGATGAGTGAGTGCCCGGCGTTGACGAGGTTTTGAAGCACGCCGATGAGGCGTTTTACGTCGGCGCGGTGGAGGCCGGTGGTGGGCTCGTCGATTAGGATTAAGGCGTGCGCCTGCGGCGAGTGAGAGTGAGACTGAGAAGGAGTGATTTTACCTAGGTAGCGGACGAGCTTCAGGCGTTGGGATTCTCCGCCGGAGAGGGTGTTGAGCGGTTGCCCGAGTTTTAAATAGCCGAGGCCGACATCGATCAAAGGCTTGAGGCAGCGTGTGACTTTGGGATGGTCGGCAAAGAAGGTGAGTGCGTCATCGACATCGAGGTCGAGGATGTCGGCGATGGACTTGCCGTTGAACTCGATCTCAAGGACTTCGGGCTTGAAGCGCTGGCCTTCGCAGGTTTGGCAAGGCACGAATAGATCGGAGACAAACTGCATCTCGATGCGCTCGAAACCGAGTCCGGAGCAGGTGTCGCAACGACCTTCGCCGCTATTGAAGGAGAAGTGCCCAGGCATCATCCCTGCGGACTGTGCGGACTCTAATTTCGAGAAGAGTTTACGGATCTCAGTCCACGCATCGGAGTAGCTGGCGGGGTTGGAGCGTGGTGTCTTACTGACGGGGCTTTGGTCGATGAGCACGACGTCGGAGAGCGGTAATGTGGACTCAATGTCTTTGAGTGGTGCGGGGTCGTCAGCAATGAGCCCTTTTTGAGCGAGCAAATTTTGGTAGATGACATTGTTGAGTAGTGTGCTTTTTCCGGAGCCCGACACGCCGCTCAGGCAGACGAAGGATTGCTGCGGGATGTCGATGCTGACATCAGACAAGTTGTGCTTCGTCGCGCCGTGTATGTGAAGGAGGGGGACGTTGAACGTTGAGCGTTGAGCGTTGAACGTTGAGTGTTTTCCCTTGAGGATCTTACGTTTGGCCGTGGGTTCAATGGTTTCGCGACCGGAAAGGAAGCGTCCAGTGGTTGTATCCGAAAATAGGATGCTGTTGTAGTCGCCGTTGAAGATGAGTTGTCCGCCGTGGATGCCTGGCTTGGGTCCGATCTCGATGAGGTTGTCGGCCGCGCGCATGACTGCTTCGTCGTGCTCGACGACAACGACGGTATTGCCCTGGTCAGTGAGGCGGCGGAGGATCGCAATGAGGCGATCCATGTCGCGGGCGTGCAAGCCGACTGAGGGCTCATCGAGCACGAAAAGTGTGTCGACCAGGGCAGAGCCGAGGCAGGAGGTGAGGTTGACGCGCATGGTTTCGCCGCCAGAGAGTGTGCGCGAGGTGCGGTCGAGTGTGAGATAGCCGAGGCCGACTTGGTCGAGGAAGTTGAGGCGTGTGAGGACGCCGGTGAGGGCGGCGTCTTTAGAGTGAGAGTGAGAGTGAGAGTGAGAGTGAGAGTGAGGGGTGAGGAGTGAGATCAACTCGCTGACGCTCTTTTGGTAGAGGTCGGGGAGTGTGTGGCCTTGCCATTTCCAGTTGAGTGCTTCGGATTTAAGGCGTGCTCCGTTGCAGTCGGGGCAGGTTGAATAACTTCTGAACTTGGATAGAAAGACGCGGACGTGCATCTTGTAGATTTTGGTCTGCAACCAGTCGAAGAATCGATAGATGCCATACCATTGATTGTTGTCTTCTTTGTAGTTCGGTTCGCCCTCCATGATGAAGGCGATCTCCTTTTTGCGTAGCTTCGACCATGGCACGTCGGTGCGTATCTTGTGCTTCTTCGCGGCGCGTTGTAGGTCGCGTAGGCTTTCGCTGTAAACCGCGCCTTGGAAGGCGCGGATGACACCGTCGTCGACGGACAGGGTTTTGTCGGGGGTGACTAGGTTGTAATCGATCTCGATGACTCGACCAAAGCCACGGCATTTGTCGCAGGCGCCGATGGGGGAGTTGAAGGAAAAAAGTGGTGGTGTGGCAGGGCGATAGGTGATGCTCGTTTCAGGGGAGTGTAAGCCGTGGGTGAATTCTGCGACCGTGGTGCCCTCTGTATCCAAAATATGGATGCGCCCTTTGCCAAAGGTGAGTGCGGTCTGCGCGGCTTCGATGAAGCGCGACCGGGCCTTGTTATCCAAGATCGCGATGCGATCTTGGATAACAAGGAGTGAAGAGTGAGGAGTGAGGGGTGAAGCGTTCGAGCTGAGTAGCTCATCAATGCGCATGATTTGATTTTCCCCACTGTTCACTTCCTCACTGCCACTCTCACTCGCCGAAGGCGCATTATCACTCCGTGCGCAGCACGGCGCGACGCGGGTGTAGCCTTGTGCGGAGAGTGGTTGTAGAATCTCGCTCCATTCAAACTGTTCGGGGCGTGTGATTGGGAAGGCGATGATGCGGTTGGCATCGCGGTGGTCTTTGAGCAGTGCCTTCCAGATGGATTGCGGATTGTCGTCGGTGATTGGTTGGCCAGTGGCGGGATCGATCAGTGTGGCGACATTGGGGAACCAGGCTTTAAAGAAGTCGCAGAGTTCGGTGATGGTACCGACGGTGGAGCGCGAGGTTTTGACGGTGTTGGACTGCTGAATCGCAATGGAGGGGCGGATGTTCTCGACCGAATCGACTTTGGGGCGATCCATCAGATCCATGAACTGGCGAGTGTAGGGCGAGAAGGTCTCGACGTAGCGGCGCTGGCCTTCCGCGTGGAGGGTCTCAAATACCAGAGAGGATTTACCCGCGCCACTAAGACCGGTGACGACGGTGAGTTGACCGATGGGCAGGTCGAGGTCGAAGCCTTTGAGGTTGTTTTGGCGGACGCCGCGAAGGTGGATGTATTCTTTGGAGGCCATGTGTGTGACGCGTGAGCGTGCGGAAATTCGAAAGTGGTAGAAGGCTTAAACGCTATAGGCTGAGATACCTTACAGCTCAGACTATTCCTGAAAAGAAAAGAATAGTGCTTGTTTGTTCAGTGGGCGCTCTGGGGTAGGTGGCTTGCTTTAGCTGGTCACCCGATTGGCCGTGATCTGTCGACTTGAAGTGCCGGTTGAGCACCCATTTGACACGCTCAGGGTCTACGACCTAAAGGAACTCGACTACTTTTCTTCGGAGATAATTTGGCTGTCTTCGACGGCTTTGCGCAGTCGGCGGCGTAGGTGAGTGCGGCGGATTTGTTGGTCGTTGTTTTTAACGGCCATGGAGTAGGCGTCGAGTGAGCCGACGAGGTAGACCTTTTGGCGGGCGCGGGTGATGCCGGTGTAAACCAGATTTCGCTGCAGAAGCATGAAGTGTTGCTTGAGGAGCGGGATGATGACGACGGGATATTCGCTGCCCTGGCTCTTGTGGATGGAGATGCAGTAGGCGAGCTGGACTTCGGAGAGTTCGCCTTTGGTGTATTCAATCGTTTCGCCTGAAAATTCGATGGTGAGGCCAGAGCTGTCTGCGGCGATGGCGCGGATGATGCCCATGTCGCCGTTGAAGACGTTTTTGTCGTAGTTGTTGCGGGTCTGAATGACTTTATCGCCGATGCGGAAGGTTGCGGTGCCGTAGGGGATTTCGGCTGGGAGTGGCTTGCGAGTTTTCTCGCGGAAGTGTGTTTGTTTGGCGGGGGCGTAGTCGGGGTCGGAGCGGAGTTTGGACTCGGCGGCGGATTTTGGGTTGAGCGCTTCTTGTATCTCGGCATTGAGCACGGTGATGCCGCCGGTGCCACGGTGCATGGGGGACATGACTTGAATGTCGCGGACTGCGTTTGCTTTGTGGTGCTTGGGGATGTAGTCGCGGGCGAGGTAGATGATCGCCTGCACGCATTGCTCGGGGGTGTCGGCTTCGATGAAGCTGAAATCATTGCTGGCTTGAAGGTCGCGCAGGCTGCGGAAGGTGGAGCCAGGGTGGCACTCGCCCTTTAGGATGCCGTGGGCGGTGGTAACGATGCCGCTTTCTTTGCCTTGTCGATAAATGGTGTCGAGGCGGGTGACGGTGGCGGGCGGGGCTGCCATGAGATCGCCGAGGATGTTGCCTGCACCGACGGAGGGGAGTTGGTCGGCGTCACCAACCAGTAACAAGTGGGCGCTGCTGGGGACGGCTTGCATCAAGCTGGCGGCCAGGCGTGTGTCGAGCATACTGGTCTCGTCGAGAATCAGTAGATCGCAGGGCAGTGGGTTGTCTTCGTTGTAGGTAAAGGTGCGGGTGGCGCCGTCGTATTTGAGCAGTCGATGGATGGTGCTGGCGGGCGCGCCTGAGGCTTCGGCGAGGCGTTGCGCGGCACGGCCAGTGGGCGAGGCGAGTAGGATGCGGGTGCGCTTGGCGCGGAGAATATCGACGACTGCGCGGAGGATGGTGGTTTTACCTGTGCCGGGGCCGCCGGTGATGATGGAGACTTTGGAGGTGAGCGTCTTGCGGAGTGCTTCGGCTTGTTGATCGGCAAATTCGAAGCCTGCTTTTTGCTGCGCCCATGTGATCGCTGGCTCCAGCTTGATGGCTGGTAGCATGGATGCGGTGCTGTGGATGCGAGCGATGGACTCGGCGATGCGTTTCTCGGCGCTGGCTGTGGTCGGGATTTGGCAAGCGGGGCCGAGAAATTCGTTTTTCTCGTCGAATGCTTTAATGGAGAGGAGCTTTTTTGCATCGGTTAGGCCATGTATGCGGCGTTGAATGTCGACCGGATCCACGCCGAGAAGCTTGGTGGCATGTTCGAGGATCATTTGCTCGGTGCCGAGCGTGTGGCCTTCGTCTTCAAGGGTGCGCATGGTGTGGACGATGCCTGCGTCGATGCGCTCTTTCGAGTTGGTGGGAAACCCGAGGTTGAGGGCGATCTTATCGGCGGTTTTGAAGCCGATGCGCTCAATGTCTTCGGCGAGTCGGTAGGGCTCGTCTTGTAGGATGCGCTTGGTGGCATTGCCGTATTTTTTGACGAGTCGCACACATTGTGACGGGGTGACGCCATAGGTCTGCAAAAACATCATGACATCGCGCACGGCGCTTTGCTCGTCCCACGCGGCTTTGATGGATTTGGCGCGCGTCTTGCCGATGCCAGGGATCTCGTGTAGGCGGCCGGAGTTTTCGCTAATAATTGCCAGGGTGTCGGCGCCGAAGTGGTCGACGATTTTCTTGGCGTAGGATTTGCCGATGCCGTGAATCAGGCCACTGCCTAGATATTTACGGATGCCGTGGACGGAGGCGGGGAGTTGTGATTTGAAGCTGCCGACTTTGAATTGGTCGCCGTGTGTGGCGTGGCGCGTCCATTGACCGTTGAGTTGCAGGGTTTCGCCGCATTGCACGCCGGGGAGTGGGCCGAGGACAGTGACTGGGCGTTTGCCGTTGGTGACGCTGACCTCGGCCACGCAATAGGCGTTCTCTTCGTTGAAGAAGATGATCCTTTCGAGGACACCGGTAATGGTTTGGTCGTTTGAGTTGTTGTCTGCCATAAAGTGAGCGCTTCTAAGAAGGGCTACAGAAGCAGATGGGAAGGTCAATGCGTGGTGTGACTTTGAGCACGAAAAAGCCCCCGCTGGCGTGCGAGGGCTTTTGATTTTAAAAGGCATCAATTAATTCGAGATGACCGGCGGTGGCGGCGGTGGCGGTGGCGGTGGTGGCCCCGGTAATCCTTGGTCGGCGTCTGCTGTAAAGAAGATGTCCTCAAACGGCACGTCGCCGATCACGTCGATTCCGCCGAAGCTGAATGGAGTGGGCGCTGCTTGAGCTTTATGAATGCGCAGATCCGCAGAGCTAGGCACATAGTGTGCAGTTTCGACCTTATAGTCGGATTGAAGATTCTCAGGTGTGAACCGGACGATCACGTATCTGCGCTCAATTTCATCGAAGATATGGTGTAGACGCGTATGCTCACCCTTTACGTAGACGCTGTATGAATCCTCGATGTCGAAGAAGAAATCATTTGGCACGCGGACGATTTGCTGAGGTGTCGTTGCTGCCATTAAATATTCGAAGTTCGAATCGTTGTTGGCTGCGAGTTCGGCACGTTCTACATGGCCGAGTGCATTGGTGTAGGTCGCGACGCCTGTTTGGTTGTCGTCGTTGAACTCACTGGGCAAGTGGTTGGTTAGATACACTTGCAGCGTGCCGGGTTGCCCGGGATTGAAGTGAGCAGCGATGGAGCGCATTTGCGTCTTCTTGCGCAGATCAATGATCACGATCGACTCTTCATCTCCAGGGAATTGGTGAGAGGTCGTCGGGTCATCATCCTGCAGGTTGTAAACGTCCTCTAGGGCTCCGCCGCTGGCATAGATGATGCGGCTGCCTGTGTAAGCGGCTCCAAAATCATAGTCGATGATGGGGGACTGTGCCTTGATGGTTTCCTCGGTTTCCTCACCTTTGCCGATTTGAATGCTGGCTTTGGTGATATCCATAGAGCCAGTCGCGCCGAAGTGGCCGATGCGCCCTTGGGTGACGATATTGAACCGCACCAGCAGGTAGCGGGTATCAATCTCGGTGAAGGTCGCGGATGGGATGACGCCCTCATTGAATGCGACTGGTTGTGTGAGCTTGACCCATTTTCCGCTGTTGAGCGGATCCAGTGCGTTCGAGGACATGATTTGCATGGTTCCTGTCGCGCTCTCATTATTAAAGAAGAAGCGGGAGACCTTCATAAACTGTCCGAGGTCTATGATGTAGTCGTGCTGTCCTTGAGGAATCGTGTAGGTCAGCGCGGAATTATCGCTGAGCAGGACGGATTCGTCAAAATATCCAACATCCGGGACTTGAATACGTAGGAACTGTTCGTCTTTAACGAGGACTAGCGTCGCTCCCATATGCCAACGAGCTAGGTTTTTCTGAATGCGTTGGAGTCGTTGTTCGCTGGGGGCGGGCACGCGGTAGAGGTCTATCGGCGGAGCTGGTTGCGCTTGCGCAGTGATGTTTAGTGCGAGGGCAACTCCAGCGAAAAATAACCCGAAGATTATTTTTTGAGGCATGTGAGTATGTGTGCTCATTGGATTGGTGATTTGGTAAGAGGGGTCTGTTGTATTTCTTTGCAATTTACTTAATATTAACAACTGGTGAATTGCAAACATCTAATTCTAAAGGAGTTAAATCCTCGGATTTAGGCCTTTACTGATTGTCCTTCCCAGATACCATGTCTCATACTCACACATTGCAAATGTGCCATTGGGCCTTATTTCATTTATTCCTCAACCGACTTGTATTGTGATTGCTTCTCAATTTTCTGTTTTCCGACGTATCAACGGGTCTTATATTATTTTAGCGGTGCTTGCAGCTGTCATGGCTGTGCCGCTTTCAGCGCAAATTTACGGAACCCCAGATTTTGCGCCCTTTTTGTTAGATAAGCGCGTGGAGCGCGAAGATTATAACCTTCGGCTTGGGCCTGTTCTGGTCGATGTCGTTGGAACTTTCGAAGTCGAGTATAACGACAATATTAATTATTCTGAGAATAATGCGCTGGATGACTTTATTTTGAAGCCAGGGATTTTGTTTGGTTTGAAATGGCAGATCAATGAAGAGAATGAGCTCGATGTGAATCTTGGGGCAGAATATTGGCACTACGTGGATAATGATGAGTTTAATGATGTGTCCAATCAGGTGTCGTTGGCGCCAGGCACAGAACTGTCCTATCGTGTTTTGGTCGGCGATATGATCTTCCGTGTGTATGATCAGATTGAATATTCATTTGATACGGCGGATGCTGTGGTGGTGGATAGTAACGGGGATGTGGTTGAGGGGGATCCGACCTCGTTTGCTCGTTATCAGAATGTTTTTGGTGTCCAGTCGGAGTGGTTTATTGGCGAGAATGTATTCGCGGCTCAGTTGAGTCGGACGGACGTCTGGAGCCCGGATGATGAGTATGAATATATTAACCGTGAAGAGTATAAGGCCGCGTTGAATGTAGAGCGTGATTTGGCTGCGAACTTTACCGTGGGTGTGGGCACCTCGTATACGACGGTTGATTACGATGAGGATGTGAATAATGATGGTTCGGAGTTTTCCGTCGGCCCTTACTTTGACTGGAAAATCACTGAGCTAGTCAGCTTATATACGGGTGTGTCATGGAACTATCTGGATTATGATACTGGAGGCTCCGCTGATGATACGAGGTATGGAAACGATGATCAGCCGAGTGACCTGAGCTGGATGATGCGGCTGAGCCATACTGCGAACGACGTGTTCAATCACCAACTGGAGTGGTATCGTGCGATCACTGGTGGCACCTCCTCGAACTATAACGAGATCGACGGCATTCGTTATACTGCGGCGTATAACCTCACTGAGCGCGTCCGCCTCGATGGTACGCTTGGTTATGAGGAGAATGAAAGCTCGGGTGGTTTGATTAATGACGACTTCGAGCGTTGGATATGTGGTCTCTCGACTGAATTGGTTCTTGGGCCGAAGTTAACTGCGGAACTCGGCTATCGTTATATTGATAAAGATTCGGATGCAGAGTATCAAAGTTATGATCAAAATCAGTTTCGTCTTCTCTTAAAATATGACTTTTAAGGAAGTGCTACGAAAATATGTTTGTATCAATTAAGCCATGGGCACTGCTAAGTGCTGTTCTATTATCGATCCTGAGTCAGGTGCATGGCCAAGCTGCAGAGGCGACGGCGCCTGCGGCGCATGTTGCTAATACTGGAGTTTCTGCTGATGCTGCGCCGACCCAAATGGCGCTGCTTGATGACGACTGGGAGTTACAGATCGGAGATCGTTTGGTCTATCAAGTGATGGAAGAGCAGGAGGAAGAACTGCTACTTGCAGTGAATGGAAATGGTGAATTGCTGGTGCCTCTGCTTGGCTCAATTGCGGCAAAAGGAAAGACGAGTAAGGGCTTGGCCTACGAAATTAAAAAAGAATTGGAGGTGGATTTCTTTTACCGAGCGACGGTTTTGATTAGCCAGCGTGAAGCCGATCGAAACCGAGGCCGTGTTAAGGTGATTGGCCAAGTCAATCGTCAAGGCGAGCAGCTGATTCCAGCAGATTCGCCACTGACACTGAGTCAGGCAATCTTGGCTAGCGGTGGTTTTACCCTGCATGCAGATCAGTCTAAGGTCAGTGTTGTTTCGGCTGGGCAAGAAGACCCGCGCATTGAGGTGGATTTGGGGGCGATGCTTTCGAGTGGTGACTTATCACAGGACCTCATCCTGAGCTCTGGTGATGTCGTAATTGTTGCGCAAGCTGACCACGCCGGTAGTCAGGTATATGTGCTTGGTGCAGTGAACGCGCCTGGCCTATATTCGATTCGAGGCAGTCAATTCACTTTAAGTCAGGTGATCTTAATGGCGGAGGGCTTTACTCGATTTGCTCGGAAAAATAAGGTTCGTCTGGTTTCAAAAAACGAGAAAGGCGAAAAGACCGAATCACTCGTGAATGTTGATAAAATACTCGATGGAGGTGATCGCAGTAATGATCCTATCGTGAAGCCTGGAGATATGATTATAGTGGATGAGAAGATGATTAGCTTTACTGGCTGATCGCCGTGGTGAACTGTTGGCGATTAGGATAATTTCGGGATTTCGAATACATGGACGATTTATTTCAGGATGAAAAAAACTCAAAGACGGTCGATTACACGGAGCTATGTCGGCAGATCGTTTATCGAACGAAAATCGTGCTGCGCCGGTATTGGTGGGTGATCCCTCTGGCGATTGCTCTGGGTGTGTGTGTGAAGGCAGTCGAAGGGTTCTTGAAGGATCCCTTTTATAAGTCGACCTCTCAGATGATCGTCAGTGGTCGCATCGCGTTGCCTGAGAATGATGTGTATGCGGAAGAGCGGGATAACTTCTTTGGAACTCAAATTGAATTAATGCTGAGCGATCAGGTGCAGGTTCGTGCGGTGGAGCGCATACGTTTGGCGAATCCTGATTTGCATGATGCGCTGACCGAAACTGAGGCGTACCAGACCGATGGGCTGGATTCTTTAGATGTCGATGCGGATGTGAAGCGGGATACGTCTATCTTTGTTCTCAAATCCTACACTCCGCACTCTGAATATACTCAGGCATATTTGGATGCGGTGATGGAGGAATACATTAACCGCCGCGTAGAAATGCGTTCTAAGACATCAGAGCGAACCTATGATGCAATTGTCGCTCAATTGAAGGCACTGGAGGTGGAAGTGGATGCGGGTGAAGATGCGATTGTTGAATTTCAGCAGCGTAACAATATCGTCTTTATACAGGAGCAAGGGGCGGCGGCAGGTACGTATCTCGCAGAGTTGAAGCGTCGGCTCGCAGAATTCAATACGGAGAGCCGCTCGTTGGCTTCGATTCTGAATGAGCATTCGGGGCAGAAGGGCTTGTTGCTCGATCAATTACAGGGGCAGGGCCGCGAGGGGGCTTCGGCGAATGATACGTTTGATGGCGGAGCAGTGGAGGAAAATCAGAAATACATATTGAGCAAAGAAAAGTTGCAAATGTTGCATGCTCAGTTGGATGAGTTCTCGATTTACTTGAAGCCTAAACATCCGAAAATTATCGGGCTCAAAAATCAGATTGAGCGGACTGAGAATCAATTGGAAATACAACGCGGGCAGGCGCTGGAGCGTATTGCAGAGCGTCAACAGGTGGTTGAGAATCAGATCAATAATCTCAATGTGGAGATCGAGATTTGGGAGAAAACAGCTCTGGAAAATGGTCGCTTAATTGCAGAATTCGAGCGCTTGCAGTCGCGTTTGGCACGTTCAAAGGAAGCGTATGCGAGTAGCCAAGATTCACTGCGCGCGATCGATACGAATCAGAATCTACAGCAAGACACGGTTTCGATATTAGTGAATGCGCGTAGAGCGGTGCCTGCGGGGGTGGGGGTGGCGCGCCAATTTGCGATGGGCGCGTTGTTTGGATTGGTCTTCGCTGGGGGAGTGCTCTTTGTGTTGGGCGCACTGGATAATCGGATTTTAACCGCGAATGAGTTAAGCGCACAGTTCCAGGAGCCTTTGATTGGAGCGATTCCCTTCGAGAAGGGTAATGATGGCGATGTGAACTCGGTGCTGTTGCGTAAGAATGATGATCGTTATGTGTTTGCGGAGGCTTGCCGGAACCTGAGGACGTCAGTGTTCTTTATGGGCGATGAGCATGTGAAGCCTAGTGTCTTTGCGGTGACGAGTGCGGTGCCCTCTGAGGGTAAGTCCACTGTCTCGGCGAACTTGGCGGTGGCATTGTCCTTTGCGCATTCGAAGGTGTTGCTAGTCGATGCAGATCTTCGTCGGGGGCGCCTGCATCATTTGCTTAAGTTGAACCGAGAACATGGGTTTTCTGATGTGTTAGATGGTCGGTTGACGCTTGATGGTGCGGTGCAATCGAGCAGTTATGAACATTTGGATTTTGTTTCGATCGGTGGTTATCCAGATCACCCTGCCGAGTTGTTGATGAGTGAGAAGATGGATGCATTTATTCGTGAGGCTAGAGAGCGGTATGATTTTGTCATCTTTGATACGGCGCCGATCCTTGCGACTGATGATACGTCGGGATTTGCGGGGAAGGTGGATGCGCTGCTGTTTACCATACGTTGTGCATATACTCAGGTTCGCCAGATCAAACCAGCGATGGCTCGTCTGCGTGAGCGCAATGTCGATATCTCCGGGTTGATTCTGAACTATGTCGATACCATGCAGCCTGGGTATTATTACTACCGCTATTCGGAGTATTATACTGATTCGAAGGGCAGTGATAGTTCGGCTCCTAAACAGGAAAGTGCCTGATATGGGCTCAGGTGTGGTTATGTATTTAATGGGATTGGAGGCTCAGTGATGGATTCGGGTCCAAGAAAGAAGCATCGACGCACGAAGCATCGAATCGGGAGTTCGTCTCGGGGGCAGGGGCGCTCCAAGAATAAGCGCCGTAGGTCATCGACACGCGCCTCGTCGTCTTTTGCTGCGGTTGCGGTTGCGCCTTCGAAAATCACGATTTCTGCGGCGGAGCCAAAGGATGCAGAGGCGGTCTGCAAGAGCTTCATCTGGGGCTTGTTGGGCGTCTGCGTTTTAATCCTGCTTGGAGGCGGGCACCATGTGTATGCGTTGGGCTTTGCGCTGATGTTGCCGGGAGTGGCCTTGTTGCTACGACCGCCGCAGCGAAGTCTCGGCAAGTGGTTGGATGTCGGTGTATTCGGAGTGCTCGGCTCCCTGCTGTTTGCTTTTGTGCCGATGTTCTATTGGAAAGTGCCCGAGTGGCGGACGACTGCGATCGATGTATTCGGAATCGAATTGCCGTGGAGTTTGTCGGTGCAACCGTGGATTAGTTTTGAGGCCTTCTTGTTGGCTGCGGCTGGTTTTTGTTGGTTGTATGCGGCATCCAGTTGGAGAGTGAACTATTCGGGGCGGAAGTGGATTTACTTTTGGTTGTCCTGCTTGATTGCTGCCTTCGCTGGGATTGTGGTGGCGGGCAATCTTTTGGGCTGGCGCTATCCTGGTGCGGAAAGTGCCACCGCGTTTAGCTTTTTTCCGAACCGCAATCAGACGTCCGATTTTATTGCGATCGGCGGGGTGTTGACGTTTGGCTATGCGATGGAGGGGGTGCGGAGGCGTAAGCTGATGCAGTTGGTCGGTTTCGCGGCCTCGGTATTATGTTTGGTCGCCTTGGTGTATGGGGTCTCCCGAGCGGGGGTGCTGCTGTATTTCGGTGGCATCTTTTTGTGTTTTGTCTTTAGTCTGCGTCGTTCGGTGCTTTCGCTGTTCTTGAAGGTCGGGATTCCATTGGTGTTACTGATCTTTAGCTTTTTTATCACGAGTCATGAGCCGGCGGTGGAGCGTGCGACGAAGTATATGTCAGCTCCGTTGGATTGGGGGCAGGGCTACCGGATGCTCATCTTTCGAGATGCTGTGGATATGATTGAGGACGCGCCGCTGACTGGCCACGGGGTGGGCAACTTTGAGGATGTTTTTCCGCAATATCGTGATCTGTCGCGCAATTATCAACGGGCGGTTCATCCTGAAAGTGACTTGTTCTGGTTGGGGGCCGAGGGTGGTTTGATCGCCGTGTGTTTTTTAGGGGTCTTGATCGTTTCGTACTTTAGAAAATGCCGAACCTCTGGGTCTGGACGGAGCGGAGCGTTTCGTATGATTGCGCTGACGGGGGTGATCCTATTTTTGGTGCATGGACTGTTTGATGTGTCAGGGCATCGCCCGGGGACTGCCTATTTTGCGATCCTGTTTGTTGCCTTGGCCTTGCCGCGTGCGACTACTGCTGTGCGGTCGACCTTTAAGCCCGTGGTTTGGCGTAGTGTCGGTGGTGCCTTACTGTTGTTTGGGGGGCTTTGGATTGTAGGCGGATTGTTTGGGCTGCCGACGCATAGTTCTGTGGCGTTGGAGGTTGAAGAGAAACGTGCCGCAGAGGGGCGCGCGGTGGCGGATCTTGATCGTGCCCACCGGGCGGTGAATGGCATGATTGCGCTACAACCGTTGAATTGGCGCGGGTATTTTCAACGGGCTCAGATTGGCTTGTCGCGGGGGGGGGCGCGCGCCGAGGTCGCGCAGGATTTTCGTCGCGCGCGTTTTGTTGAGCCGAACATTGCGATGGTTGCTTATGAGGAGGGACGCGAATGGCTACCTTATGATGTGACGCGAACCGTTTCAGCGTGGCGCGAGGCGTTGATTCGTTATGCTGATTCGAAGGATCGGCTGTATGATTCGATGCTGCGGAAGGCATCTGGAAATGTCGCGTTGACGGAGGGGATGATCGAAATGTCTCAGGTGGATTCCTATTATCGTGCGCGCTTACTACTGTTTTTACGTGGTGAGGTGTTTGTCCGAGAGGTCGAGAAGGAGCTGGGTGCTGAGCCTTCGCTAGGGCGATTTACGATGGAACACCGGACGGCGATTCTGAGGCGTTGGATCGATACTGGAGGATTGGATCAGGTTGAAGCGTATCTGGATGAGTTTGGTGATACATTGGATTTGTCTTGGTTGTTGTATGCCATGCTTCGTCAAAATCAGTCTCGGCATGAGGAGGCTGTCGAAATAATGAGGCAGGGGTTACCTGTGCAGGAAATTCCGGAGGCAAGAATCGACCAGAGCAGGGTTGATCGCTTGAGACGTGGCTTTTTTGCAGCATCAAACGATCTGGCGAAGGGCACTGCACTGATGGGAGTGTATTTAAAGAGCGGTGAATACTCAGAGGCGCTGCTGGTGGTGAATCAGTTACTCAAGCAGTCGAACCCGCCGCAGTATGTGTATTATTGGCGTGCTGAGATACTGTATCAGCTGGAGGATTATTCCGAGAGCTGGTATGCGTTTGAGGAGTATTGGAAGCAGATTCGGTAGGAGTCACAGTTGCGGATCGCTGGATACAAAAAGGCCGCTGCGGAAATCGAAGCGGCCTTTGGGAAATGATTGCGTAGCTGGTGCTTATTGGCGAACGCGACTGACGCCTTTACTATCGACGACGACACGCACGCGGTCGCCTTTGAGGAAGACATCATCCGCTTCTTGGACGATGACTAAGATACGACCGTCATCAAGTTCGACTTCGAGCTCGTGTCCAGCGACGGTGCGCATGTTCTGCTCAGCTTTCGAGCCAGCTGCTCCACCTAAGAGTGCGCCGCCCATAGCTGCGAGTGTGCTGCCGTCGCCGCTACCGAGCATTGAGCCTGCGATGCCGCCTGTTACCGCGCCGACCGCTGCGCCGCCACCTGTTTTTTCAGGTTCGATGGTGACTGCTGCGACACTTAGAAGGACGCCATAGTGAACCTTCATTTGCTGTTGGGCTTGGCCTCGTGTGTAAGTTTTACCGCCCTGGCTGGCAGTGTCACAGCCCGTCATGGCAATTGCGGAGAGTCCAATCAGTGCGGAAAGAGAGAGTGTGCGAATCGTATGTTTCATGATTTAAGAATACTGTAAATGAAGCCTAAGCTTGGGGAATAGAGAACACGAGATTGCTATAAAATCAAGCGAACCAATTAAGGAATGCCTGAATAATCAGAGCATTTGCGATATCGACGAAGAAGCCACAGACCAGTGGCACGATGATGAATGCTTTGTGAGCCACCCCATAGCGTTTCGAGACAGCCGTCATATTGGCCATCGCAGTCGGAGTGGAGCCTAGAGAGATGCCTCCAAATCCGGAGCATATCACCGCCGCCTCGTAATCGCGCCCCATTAGGCGGAAGACCACAAACAGGGCAAAGCAGAACGCGAGGATGAATTGCACGCCGAGGATGGCGACGATCGGGCCAGCTAAATCGGTCAAAGTCCAGAGTTGTAGGCTCATTAAAGACATGGCGAGGAACATGCCCAAGCACACGTCCGACATCAGGGCGAGGGCGGGCGTGCCTGTCGGCCATTTGAGCTTTGGGAACAGCCGAGGCACTGTATTGGTCAGAATGATGCCACCGAAGAGGCAGCAGACAAAAAGTGGTAGATCCAGACCTGCACTGCTGAGGGTTTCTTGGATCGCAGCGCCCAGAGTGAGGCATAGGTTGAGTATTAGCCACGCGCTGAGGATGGAATACATGTCCACCTTGGTGTGTTCATCAGCGTGTGTCAGCCCGACGTCGGGTTGCTCGCAGGTCTTGGGCTCTAACTTGTGGCGTTTGATGAGAATGTTCGCGATGGGGCCACCCATGATCGAGGCGAGCACGAGCCCGAAGGTGGCGCAGGCGATCCCGATTTCAGAAGCATTAGCGATGCCGTATTGCTCCATGTAAACGGGAGTCCATGCGATCGCGGTGCCATGTCCGCCGATCAGTGAGGTGGTGCCGCCGAGCACGCCAACTGCACCGTCTAGGCCGAAGAGTGAGGCGACTCCGACGCCCGCAAAATTCTGCAGGAACATGAATACGATGGTGGCGCACAGTAGAATCACCAGAGGGATGCCGCCGGAGAGCAGGGAGCGCAGGTCAGAGTTCAGCCCGATGCCTGCGAAAAAGTAGATCAGCAGCACGTCACGCGCGTGCAGGTCAAACGATATTTCGATCCCCGTGGTCAGATAGAGCACGAATGTGATTAAACAAATCAACAGTCCGCTGCTGACTGGTTCGGGGATGTTGTAGCGGCGTAATACCGTGAAGCGGGCGCTCAGCAGCTTGCCTATGAAGAGGACGACGATGCCGAGGTTAAATGTGGTGAGCACTTTGAGTTCCATAAGCTTTATTCGGGTGAACCGTATAGTTAGTGCCAATTTTTCCGAGGTCAAATTTTGACGATAGATGCTTTCTAGGTGTATTGCCACGTTTCGAGGCAGATCTGTCGCCCTGATCGAATCGGAGGCTCGAGTTGAGGCCCGTGGGCACAAAAAAGCCTGTAAATCATTGAGATTCACAGGCTTTCAAGAAAGTGGTAGACCGTCCGAGACTTGAACTCGGAACCAATTGATTAAAAGTCAACTGCTCTACCGATTGAGCTAACGATCCGCTTTAAAAGCGCAGGATGGAAAGCATCTCTTAAGCTCTTGTCAAGTGCAGGAAATATCTTTTTTTTATTTTTGAACGAATTTCTTTGGAACAAATCTAAGCTTCAAACGATCTAGTTTACATGAACCCTACTATGAGAGTAAAAAGCGAAACAGCCTGCCAAGACGATCTCTTGATCGAACGTATCAAAAATGGTGATAATGCCGCTTATGATGATATGGTCACACGCTATTGGGACCGTATCTTTGCGCGCGTGCATCATCTATTGAAAAATCAGCAAGATGCTGAGGAGGTCACGCAAGATGCCTTTATTCGTGCGCACCGCGGACTGGAAAGTTTCCGAGGCGATGCTTCTTTTTCGACGTGGCTTTATCAAATCGCTACGAATTTAGCACACAATCGCTATTGGTATTGGTTCCGTCGCAAGCGGGATTACTCCATCTCTCTGGATCAGCCTCTGTCTGCTGACGGCGATTTGACGCTTGAGAATGTGATGCCTAGCGAGGGGGAGACGCCTGCTGAGTCCGCTGTCACTCAAGAGTTAGTGGATCGTGTCTCTGAGTGCATGAATGGACTTGGCGAGAAGCACCGTGAAGTGCTGACCTTGCGCAATGTGCAAAATATGACCTATGAGGAGATTTCTCAAGAGCTGGAGATCAGTGTCGGCACCGTGAAAAGCCGTATCGCACGCGCTCGTGAGAGTCTGCGTGACTTGATGGGCAGCGATTTTTCATGAACGACGCTAAATTTACAGAGCTGGTCAATTTGTATTTCGACCGGGAAATTACCTCGGGCGATCTCGAATGGTTGCAGCAAGAACTCGCCGCGAATCCTACGCGTAAGCGTGAGTTTGAGGCGCGCTTTCGTCTGCACAAAGCCATGCGTATGGCAGTGGCTCCGGAAGTGGAGGAGGTTGCCCGATTTAGTGAGTTGGGCGCTCGGAAGGCCACTCGAGCGAGTCGCCTGACAGCCTTGGTCTTTGGCTCTGGTATCGCTGCGTGTGCAGCTGTCGGATTTGTTTTATTGAAACCCGTGATTCGGGAATCTGAAGCGGTCACCACGACTGATGATATTCCTGGAATGGCACGCTCCGATATGCAGCGTTTTGCGGCGACTCAGGGGCTGCCCAAATCGCGTCGTGGGAGCTTGGCATCGCATTTGCGCTTACTGGGGCTAACTCCAGAGATGGCACCAGCCGAGCGTCAGCTCAGCGGAGTAGACCATGAGGCACTGCGTCAACGCGAAGTGCGTCGGCAGTATGAGATCGATCGAATCAATCAGTTTAAGGCGTTCTCGGCGATGCCGGAGCCGCGATTGTTTGAATCGCTCGACGACAGTCCGACTCGGGAAACGCAGACGCAGCGTTGGCCTACTGGCTTTAAAAGCTCTTTGGCTAGTTTCTAGCCGAGCTTAATCGGACTCATTCTGTTGGGGGGGGGCTCTACGACAGCGCGGTTTTGACCAGTGCTTCGACGCTGGCATCCGCTGGCAATTGGCTGGAGGCCTTGCGCACGAATTTATCCGCATCTGCTGGTTTATAGCCTAGGATAATCAGGCTGCTGACCGCATCTTGAAACGCACTAGGGCTGGAGCTGGCGACGACGCTCGCTGTATCACTGGCTGTGGGAGCGGCGCTGAGGCCGACTTTGTCCTTGAGCTCAATGACGAGGCGCTCAGCTGTCTTTTTGCCGATTCCCGGGCATTTCGAAAGGAGTGCGATGTCGGAACTGGCAATCGCACCGCGCAGAAGTTCGACCGACATCCGGCTTAGGATGGCGATGCCAATCTTCGGTCCGATTCCAGAGACTTTCTCGACGAGTAGGCGAAAGAAATCGCGATCCTCCCTGGTGGCAAAGCCATAGAGCGAGGCGCTGTCTTCGCGGTAAACCGAATGGATGAATAGACTGCACTGATTGCCCTCGGCTGGCACTTTCTCCGCGGTCGTGATCGGGATCTGCACCTCATAGCCTACGCCGCCGGCGTCGATGATGACCATCAGTGGGGTGGTTTCGAGGACGGTTCCTTTTAAGCGGGCGATCATTCAGTGAGAGTGAGTGGTGAGAGCGAGAGTGAGAGCGAGAGTGAGGGCGAAGTCGTGTTAATCAACGAGGCCGAGCACGTCTTCCATATTATAGACGCCTGGAGCCTTGCCCACTGCCCAATGTGCGGCGCGGACGGAGCCTTGAGCAAAGATCTTGCGGTCAGTCGCACGGTGAGTGAGCTCGATGCGCTCGCCCTCGCCGCAGAAATAGACGGTGTGCTCGCCGACGATGTCGCCACCGCGGATGGCATGCACGCCGATTTCTTTACGTGGGCGCGCGCCGACTAGGCCTTCGCGGCCATGCACGACTTGTTCGTCGTTGAGCTCGTAGGAGTCTTTGAGGATTTCGATCAGGCGCTCAGCGGTGCCGCTGGGAGCGTCCTTTTTATGGTGGTGGTGCATTTCGAGCACTTCTGGCTCGTATTGCTCGCCCAGAATGTTGGCTGCCTTGCGGGTCAAATAGTTGAGTGTATTGACGCCGACGGAGTAGTTGCCTGCCCAGACGACGGGGATTTGACCGTCAACTGTGGCTAGAATCGCTGCCTTCTCTTCCGGAGTGTGACCAGTCGTGCCGATCACGAGGGGAATGTTGTTCGCAACTGCGAGTTCCGCGATGCCGGGAGTGATCTCGTGGAAGCTAAAGTCGATAATCGCATCGCAGTTGGCGACGTTGACGCTTGGATCGTCGCCTGCGTCACAGGCGGAAGCGATCACGGCGTTGTTTGATTCGGCGACTTCGGAGATGGCGAGGCCCATGCGTCCGCGCGAGCCGTTGAGTAGGATGTTGAGAGCCATGTTTAAGTTGTTTTGCTAGAGTGAGATTAGACGAGGCCGAGGTCTGCGAACAGAGTATCGAGCACTTGGCGCGTGCCATTGGTGAGGCCGGCTAGAGGGAGGCGGACCTCATCGGATTGGATGATGCCTGCTTGCTTGAGTGCATACTTGATCGGCACCGGGTTCGGTTCGAGGAAGATGGCCTTGAAGAACGGATAATACTTAAGGTAGGTTTCGCGGGCGGTCGCGTAGTCGTTGTTGTTCGCCGCCTGCACCATTTGCACGAGGGGAGACACCACGAGATTCGATGCGACGCTGATCACTCCTGTCGCTCCAGCGGACATGAACGGTAGGATCAGGCCATCATCGCCACTCATCACGGCGTAGTCGGGGCCGAGGGCGCGGACGTATTCGACGACCTTTTCACAAGAGCCTTCGGCAGCCTTCATGCAGCAGACATGCGGATGCTTTTCATAGAGGCGGGCGGCAACATCGACCGAAATCTCAATGCCGCAGCGCGATGGGATCGAGTAGAGCACGATCGGCTTCTCTGTGGATTCGGCGATCTTGCTGAAATGTTGAAACAGGCCCTCTTGGCTTGGCTTGTTGTAGTAGGGGGCGACGATGAGGAAGCCATCGGCACCGGCAGCCTCGGCTTGTTGCGTCAAGTCGATCGCTTCATCGGTCGAGTTCGAGCCAGTGCCGGCGATTACGGGCACCTTGCCGCCAGCGGCTGCGACAGTTGCACGAACCACTTCGATATGTTCCTTGTGGTTGAGTGTCGGAGACTCGCCAGTGGTGCCGACGGACACGAGTCCATCGATGTGACCCTCGAGTTGATGGGCGACGAGCGCTTCGAGATCTTCGTAAGAGACGGCACCTTGGCGCAGTGGTGTGGCCAACGCTGTGAAAACGCCTGAGAATTGATTTGTGTTCATGTTCGGTTTGGAAAGAATTGTGGTTGGTCGTATGACCGCAGTTTCGCTTTAGCACGTCGATAACGTCCCGCTTATTCAATAGAAATTTTCGCATTCCTCCCAAACTTAGTATAGTGCATTATGTCGGTTCTCGAAACAATTCATGGTCTTCTCTCTCTCTCGGTCGAAAATGGGGCCAGCGATGTGCATATGAAATCCAATAAACCAGCGTATCTCCGCCTCAGTGGTCGGCTTGAGTTGGTTGAGATGGATCCGATCACGCCGGATGAGGTGCGGGAGTTTATTGAACAAACGGTGCCGGCTGAATTTTATGATCTTTGGGTGAAGAATCGTCAGGTCGACTATTCGTATAGCGCGCCGAATGTCGGACGCTTTCGTGTGAACGGATTTTTACAACGAGGCTTGCCTAGTATCGTCATGCGGCACGTGAGTGATCATCCGCCGACATTTGCGGATTTGAACATCGATGGCGGCACTCTAGCTCAATTATGCTCTGAGAAGAATGGCATCGTGCTACTGTGTGGGGCGACTGGTTCCGGTAAGAGTTCCACGTTGGCGGCGATGATGAATCACATCAATCATAGTTATGATCGGCATATTGTAACCTTGGAAGACCCGATCGAGTATACCTATACGGATGTCAAATCCATCATCAATCAGCGTGAGATCGGTATTGATTGCCCTAGCTTTGCTCAAGGCATGCGCTCCGTGCTACGTCAGGATCCGGACGTGATTCTCGTCGGCGAAATGCGTGACCGCGATACGTTTGAGACTGCGCTGCAAGCTTCGGAAACTGGGCACTTGGTGTTTGCCACACTGCACGCCTCGAATGCGCAACAGGCCGTGCAGCGACTTTTCGAGTTTTTCCCCGAGGAGCGTAAACAGTCTTTACAGCGTCAGCTTGCGGGGGCGCTGCGTGCGACCATTACGCAGAGGCTATTACCTGCGATGGAGGGTGGCGGACGTATGCCTGTCACGGAAGCCTTTGTGCTCGATGCGCTTGGGCGTAAGACGATCCAAGAGGGAACTTTCGAGAAGATCGAGGCCGTGATCGAAGCCTCTGAAGATAATGGCTCGAAGACCTTTAATCAGGATTTGTTCCGCCTCGTGAAGGCCGGGGTGATCTCAAAAGAAGATGCGATTAATCATTCGCCGAATCCGCGCCAATTGGAGATGAACCTGAAGGGGATCTTCCTCAGCAGTGGCGGGATCGTTGGATAAGCATCCTTGGCTGTGCATTGTCTCATCATCGGTAAAGTGTGGCCCGAGCCTGGCTCGACGGCGGCCGGACGACGCACGCAGGATATACTTCATGCGCTACAAGCTGCGGGCTACCGCGTGAGCTTCGCCTGCGCGGCTCGCCCGTCGGAGCATCGTTTGGATCTGGCGGCGCTCGGAGTCGACTCGCACACCGTGCAGCCGAACGATGCGGATTTTGATACGTGGATTGCGCAACTCGCCCCTGATGTGGTGATTTTTGACCGCTTCATGATCGAGGAGCAATTCGGTTGGCGGGTGGAAACGGCCTGCCCTCAATCGTTGCGCGTGCTCGATACCAGTGATCTACATTGCCTACGCGAGGCGCGACAGACGCAGCTTAAGAAAGGCGGGAACTTGGATTTGTATAATGAGATCGCGCTACGTGAGATTGCCGCCATTCATCGCTCAGACCTGACGCTGATGATCTCCGAATATGAGATGGCTGTGCTGCGCGAGACCTTCGCCATCCCTGAAGAGCAAATTGCGTATTGGCCGTTCATATTGGAGCGCTGCGACGATACGTTTGCTGGATTCGATGAGCGGCAACATTTTATAATGATTGGCAGCTTTATGCATCCGCCAAATGTGGATGCCGCGCGTTGGTGCAAGCAAGCGATCTGGCCTTTGATCCGCAAGGAGTTGCCGCAAGCTGAGCTGCATTGCTACGGCTCGTATGGCGAGAAATTCAAAGGTGAGTTGCACTCGCCGAAGCAAGGCTTTCATTTTAGAGGCCGCGCTGAGCATGCACTCTCTACGATGGCGAACTATCGTGTGAACTGTGCGCCGCTTCGCTATGGGGCTGGGCTAAAGGGCAAGGTCTTTGATGGCTTCCAAACTGGCACGCCAACGATAACGACTCCGATCGGTGCCGAGGGCATTGCCAGTTCTATGGATTGGGGCTGTGCGATCTCAGCCGACCCTCAACAATTTGCTGCAGCTGCGCTTGAGGTCTATGCCGATGCTGATCAATGGAGCCTGCTGCAGGCGCAGGGGCAACGAATTGCTCGAGAGCGCTTTAGCTCTGTTGAGTGGTTGCCACAACTTTCGCAGAGGCTAGAGCAGAGTGTCGCGGCTTTAGAAAATAACCGTAAAAAGCAATTCACCGGTCGTATGCTACGCCATCATCACCACCGCAGCACCGAGTTTATGAGCCGCTGGATTGAGGCGAAAAATCGGTAGCAGGCTCATTTTTATTGATCGAGCACTCGTCCCGCTCGTTGATAAAAGTCGTCGAGGAATTCTTTGGCAGTGGAAGTGTTGTTATAGCGTGCCCAATTTTTAATGAGCATGTGGTCGTAGCTCAGGTCGATTGCGACCGCACGTAGGAAATTCTTGATGCGGGCGGTCTGCGTGATGCTTTACTCAGAGCGGGCTTTCGGAATGTTGTAATGCTCAATAATACGTTGGGTGGCGCTCTCCATGGTGGCTGCGTCTAGGACGATGTGCTTGAGCCCTTGGTCTGGCATGAATTCGATGCGGTGGAATTCGTCTTTGGAAGTTGCGAGTGCCTCGGCGACATCTGCGATCGTGTCGACCGTTTGCCCATTGATGCGATCGACGATGAGTTGGCGGACGCCTTCGTAGCCGTGGTTATAGTTGTCGGGGATGACGGAGGACAGGATCACGAGGCCGTCGCGTTCGGGAAGCTCGGCGTGGTAGCTGTAGTAATCGAGTTGTAGTGGCTTGTTCTTGCCGTAAGCGTTGAGGTAGGGGCCGGTAATCGGCTGGAAGAGGAGGCCGCCTGCTATTAAATATTCGGGGGCCTGGTCGTAGAGTTCGTCGGGCACGAGGTCTTTCTCGAATTGCGCCCGTGGGAGAAGGTAGTCGACGGTGATCGCTTGATGGTCACGCCAGACACGCATGGGGAGGGTGTCGCCTGCGCCATAGTTACGCGTCGCAAGTCCGTAGAGCGACAGACGTCCGTAGGTGGGGTCGATGTATTTTCCGTCGTGATCGATTTCAAATCCGTTGATCGCGAGTAACACGTCGCCCACTTTTAAGGTGTTGGCCGCGAGTCTTCGGCCGCCGACTTTGGTCACGACTACGCCGATGTTCGTGGCTGGCATGCCTTTGGATTGGAGTAGGGCGGGGTTCTTGCTCTCCATAACGCTGAAGTCAAAGTGACCGATGCCTGGGGCGTTGGGGCTGGCTCTCTGTTTGAGCACGGAGGCGATGAAGGGCGCAGGTAGTATGGTGAGCTTGTCGTCGACAGAGGACGTGGTCAGGCCAATGATTTCGTTTTTAGATAGGATCACTTCGGCCCAGCCTGCGCCGTCCATCTCGGTGGAGGCGGAGAGTTTTAGGTGATGCACGTAGCTCATCTTGCTTTTGCCTACGTAGAGTCGAATGATTTCGGCCGCGCGCTCTTCGATACGTCCCTTGCGCCAGCGGAGGATTTGTAGCTCGCCGGACTGCGGAATGTTTTCAGCTAGACGTGTCGGGCGCATGCCTTCCCAAAAGGCGGGATCCTCGACATCGAGAATGGCAATGTTCGCATAGTAATCGACCCACTTGAGCGTGGCGGTGTATTGATGCGTGACGCCGCCTTTACGTATGCGGCAGAGTGTTTGCCCTGAGAAGCCATCGGCAGTTGTGAGGATCTGGTGGTCGTCGATGACGATGCCGTTTTTTCTGCTCTGTAGGTTGCGACTATTCCAAGGTAGCTTGTAGTCGTGTCGGGTTTTGGTGATTTCAATCTCAACCAGCGCGGCTTCGCTATCGAATTGAGCTGTTAGTAGGGTGCGCGTCCGGCTGCTTGCTTCGGCTGCCTGAAGTACGAAGAGTCCGCAAAGAAGTGTGAGTGCGAGATGCTTAATCATTGTGTGCCTCGATTCTATGAGCTTGTGGAATCTGGTAAGTCTGGAGCAGTTCAGCGTTGGCTTGTTCGGCATCGTCGCGGCGGAGTGCTTCTACGCGTCCGGATAGGAACTCGAAGCGGTGGAAGTCGTCTTCGTTCGCATCCACTGCGGCGAGCAGATCTTGCATGGAGTGAATCTCCCGGCCGTTCAGCTTGGTGAGGATGGATTTCGTGTAGACGCCGAAGTCGATATTGCTGGGGTGCTTGAGCACTTTGGAGAGCACGACTGGTGTGCCACGGGCACCTGCTTCATCTTGGAAGGCGCGATAGAGTAGTTGGTAGAGGACGCTGTTACTGAAGTTGTTCAACCAATCCTTACCGTATGCATTACAGTAGTTGTTGCTGAGCTCGGTAAAGACGATGCCGCCGACGATTAGGTAGGGGGGCGGGGTGTCGTATTGGCTGCCGGAGATGCGGTCGGCTTGGTTTTTGTAGACTGGCAGGTCGATGTTGAGTGCTTGACCGTCGCGCCATACCTCCAGGTTGAGGGGCTCGCCGTGTTGCACGGCGTCGAAGAGGATCGAGACATGCATGCGGTTGCCTTCATATTGGATCATGCTGTCGCTGCCGACTTCGTAGCCTTCGACTTTGAGGATAACGTCATTCTCCTGTAGTCGCTCGTGTGTTTGCGGGAAGGGTTGCAGGAGCATGTCGATCCGCGCGCCGATGTTGTCGTCGGGGAGCTGGAGTGCCTTGCGGAAGGCTGGATTGTGTAAGCTCGAGGTGCTGATGCCGGCGTCGGGGAAGCCTTCGTAACTGCCGTCTTCAATGTCTTTGATGAAGTGACGGATGATGGTGGGCGGAATGAAGAAACCTGCATTTTCGAGGCTCGGGTTGCCTTGAAACGAGACGCCCACGACTAAGTCGTCTTGAAGAGCGGGGCCTCCGCTGTTGCCGGGGTTGATCGCGGCATCGGTCTGCACGGTGAGCAGTGAGCGGTTGTAAATATGTGAGTAGCGTTGCACCTCGATCCGCGAGATTACGCCTTGTGTGTATGAGATTTGCTGTCCGCCTGCGGGGTAGCCGTAAGTCGTGACTGCTGAGCGCACTTTCGGCAGTGTGCCGATCTCTAGCGACACGAGGCCTTCGTAGAACGCGGGGTCGAGCACTTTGAGCACGGCTAGATCGCAATCATGTCCGATGTGTTCGATCATCGCAGGGTAGAGCTTCGGGTCTTGGTGGCGGCGCACTAAGATTTGCTTGGACCAGCTGACAACGTGCGCGTTGGTCATGATGCGGTCGCCATCGATGACGAATCCGCTGCCTGTGTATTGGGCGACGCGTGTAGAGCGCCAAGGTTCGATCCAATTCGGTTGCTGTGCGAAGTTGATAATTTGCACCACCGCTTGTTCGGGGGCGGTAGCGCGTAGCGCGTAGGGGCTAAAGATCAGTAACAGGAAGAGGCAGCGTGAAATCATGTGAGGCCAGTGTTACTATTCAGAAGGGCACGTCAAGTGAGTGGCTCCTTTGAATTAGCCGGAGGCGATCAGAGACGGAGGGGGGGGGGGCAGTAGGACGGGCGACTTGCACCGTTGATCTCGGATTGCCTGTTGCGCGATTGTCGCGTTGGACGGAGAGGCGGCTAAAATCATGAAACATTGGACTGACACCTTTTCAGTTCCATGAAACATTGGACTGACACCTTTTCATTTTCGATTGTCGCGTTGGACGGAGAGGCGGCTAAAATCATGAAACATTGGACTGACACCTTTTCAGTTCATTGGACTGACACCTTTTCAGTTCCCTTTTCAGTTCTCCGGTCTCCGACCTCAAGTTTCTGTCTTCTCCTACTCCGCCACCGACTTCAACTCCAGCGGTACAAGTTTGATCGTGCTGTTGGCTTTGGCGTCGGCAATCGAGAGGTTGAAGATTAGTTGAAAATCGTTGAGCTCTTCGTTGTCGACTAGGGTTTGTTCGATGATCCAACTCGTGCGGTCGTCGGATTCTATAATGTTCGTATTGCCCTTGTTGCGGGCGCCTGGGTCGAGGCGGATCCATTCGTGGCCTTCGTAGTAGGCGTCCATCGCGTTGCTGAGGGCGGTGTATTTCCAGCGGGCGTCGGGGAACATCTGGTCGAGCTCGAAGGTTTCGTCAATTTCCTGGTAGGACTCGTTGGCGAGCATGCGGAGGAAGCGGAAGATCTCGTTGCGCACGAGGCGAGTGAAGGCTTCGCGGTCGCGGGTGATATCGCGTGGCCCAGTGGGGGCGGGGAGGCTCTCGTCGAGGTTCGGTTTGTAGTCGGGGTCTTTGAGTGTCTCCCATTCGTCGAGCAGGCTGGAGTCGGTAATGCGCAGCAGGTTCTCGATGTAGGTCACGACTTCGTCGACAGCCTCGGTTTTGAAGGCCGGCGGTATGGTATTTTCCAATACACGATAAACGTTGGTGAGGTGACGCAGGAGCAGGCCTTCGGCACGCATCAGGCCATACACTTTAATGTAGTCGGCAAAGCTGCTGTAGCGTTCAAACATTTCGCGGGCGATGGATTTCGGACGAATGTTTTCCGCGCCCACCCAAGGGTGCTCGGCGGCGAATTTATTATAGGTCTCGTAGATGAATTCGCTCTCGGGCTTGGGGTATTCCATCTTCTCGAGCTCTTCCATACGGTCGTCGTATTGGATGCCTGCGGCCTTCATCTCCATCACTTTGTCGGTCTTGGCTTTGTCGAGTTGCTTGCGCAAAATGATGTCGGGGTTCTCCAGAATCGCTTCGACGAGGCTGAGCATCTTCAGCGGGTAGTCTTCGGCGGTGGTGTCGAGCAGGCCGAGGGTGTCGATACAGTAGAGCGAGAGCGCTTGGTTGAGGGAGAAGTCGTCTTGTAGCTCTAAGTTGACGCGCAGCTTCTGCTCGTCGCCCTTGGGCATGATTTGAATGATGTTGCGGTCGACCAATGCGCGAAACAGTTGGAAGGATTGCTTACGCATCTTTTGCTTGGACGTGTCGCTGTTGTGGCAATCGGTAATGAGCTGGCGCATGGCGCCGCAGCCATCGCCTTGACGGCTGAGCACATTGAGCAACATGCCGTGCGAGACTTTGAAGCTGGAGGTGAGTGGTTCGGCGGGTGCCTTTTGCAGGCGGTTGTAGGTCTGCTCGTCCCAATGCACAAAGCCGCGCTCGGGTGGCTTACGCTTCACGAGCTTCTTTTTCTTTTTCGGATCGCCAGCGGCCTTGGCTTCGAGGCGTTTGTTCTCGATTACGTGTTCGGGGGCGAGGGCGACGACGAAGCCGACGTCGTCGAATCCCTTACGGCCAGCGCGTCCACTGATTTGGTGGAAGTCGCGGGCGGTGAGAATGCCGGTTTTGACGCCTCCGTATTTGCAGAGCTGGGTGAAGAGCACGGTGCGGATTGGCACGTTGACGCCGACGCCGAGGGTGTCGGTGCCGCAAATGACTTTGAGCATGCCTTTCTGCGCGAGCTTCTCGATCAGCACGCGGTATTTCGGCAAGAGGCCGGCGTGGTGCAGGCCGATGCCCGCGCGCAGGAGCTTTTTGATCTCCTTGCCGAAGGGGCTGGTGAAGGGGACTTCCTGTAGCTCTTTGGTGATGGCGGCTTTTTCCTCTTTGGTGCAGACGTTGAGGCTTAGTAGGCTCTGCGCGGTTTCGGAGGCGGAGCGTTGAGTGAAGTGGACGATGTAAACCGGGAACTTGTTGGCGGCCTGTAGCTTTTCTAAGGTCTCGGTCAGCGTGTCTTCTGCGTAGGTGAACTCGAGTGGGACAGGGCGCTCGGTGCTGAAGACGGTGACGGCTTCGTTGCCGGTGACGCGCTCCATCTCGCGCTCGAAGAAGCGTGTCTCGCCGAGCGTGGCGGAGATCAGCAGGAAGCGGGCGTGTGGCATGGTGAGCAGGGGAGCTTGCCAGGCGCCGCCGCGTTCGGGATCGGAGTAGTAGTGAAACTCGTCCATGATCACGTCGTGGACTTTGGCCGTCTCGCCGTCGCGCAGCGCGATGTTGGCGAGAATCTCGGCGGTGCAGCAAAGGATGGGAGCGCCGCGATTGACGGAAGCGTCGCCAGTCATCATGCCGACATTTTCGGGGCCAAAGTCGCGACAGAGGGAAAGGAACTTTTCGTTGACCAGCGCCTTGATGGGGCAGGTGTAAACGGATTGGCGGCCTTGGGAGGCGGAGAGAAAGTGCAGGGCAGCGGCGACGAGGGATTTGCCCGAGCCAGTGGGGGTATTGAGGATGACGTTCTTACCGGCAAAAACTTCGAGGATGGCTTCTTCTTGAGCGGGGTAGAGCTCGATGCCTTTGGCCTGTGCATACTCAAGGAAGTGTTCCATGAGTGCATCGGGATCGGTGACATTAGTGAGTGGCTTGAGCGGGAAATCCATTTTGAAAGAGAGCTGAGGGGGAAGAGACTTGAGGGCTGAGATCGATGAACTGAGGAGGGAGAGCTGAGGAGCATTTGGTTTGTGTGGGCAAGTGCAAGTGTCGGTTGCAGTGATGCTGTAATGGATTAACCGCAGAGGACGCGGAGGACGCATAGTTTTTTGAGGGGGAGAGTTGTTATTTTGTGGTTCAGTAGTGATTCCCTCTGCGTGCTCAGCGTTCTCTAGTGACTGAAAGGAACGGGCGGTTCAAATGCAGAGGCTTGGCTTTGGTTTGGCGGACGGCAGCGTAGAACGCAGCAGGCGCGGAGGCCGCCCCTTCTTAATTTGATTCGTTTTCAGAGGTATTCTGGCTTTCCTGTTTCGTGCTTAGGCCTAAGGTCCGAGGATGACTGATTCGAAAGATCTTTGTGCGTGTGGTAGTGGGCAGGCGTATGCTGCGTGTTGTGAGCCTTTTCATTTGGGCGCTTCGGCCGCGCCGACGGCGGAGACTTTGATGCGCTCGCGTTATTGCGCGTATGTGTGTGGGCAGATTGACTATTTGGTGGGCACAACGCTGCCTGCGGCGCGGACCACGGATCTGTGGGTGAATTATAAGTCGACGGCAGATTCGATTCAATGGATCGGGCTGGAAGTGGTGGGCAGCTCGCAGGGGGGCGCAAAGGATAAGACTGGCAAGGTCGAATTTAAGGCCAGCTATATTCAAGACGGCGTTCGCTCGATCCATCATGAGCTCTCACGTTTCCGCCGTAGCGGCGGCCAGTGGTATTATGTGGACGGTCGCGTAAAAGACTACGTCTCACGCGATTCCATTGTTGAGCGTTGAGGAGTGCCCTTAATATTTTCGGCTGATTGAGATCTGGATTGTTATGTCTTGTATATAGAACTACTATGGTTGTTCCTCTTTTTTTTAATCCTATGAGTCTATGAAAGTCCCCTTGAATTTAATCTTCGCGGCTGCCGCCTTCGGTGGCTGGTTGTGTGGTGCCAGCGCGCACGAGAGCCGTCAGCCCACGGCGTTGATTGCTCCCAATAGTGATTGGAAGTTTGATGATGACGGCGAGGCGGATCTCGACTGGAAAATGCCTGAGTTTAACGATGCGCATTGGGGCACTGCCAAGTCGCCGTTGGGCTATGGGGAGCGTGATTTGAATCAGCCGTTTCTAAAGAAAGGGCAGCTCGATTATTATCTGCGCCATCAATTCACAGTGAAAGATCGCACTGCGATCGCGAGCCTAGTGCTGCGTGCTCGCTATGATGATGCGTTTGCGCTGTATCTAAATGGGCACGAGTTGTGCCGCACGCATCCTTTCGACGGCAGCAAGGTTCGTGTGCGTGAGGCGAAGAAGTTCGAGACCTTCGAGTTGCCCGCAACTGCACTGCGTAATGGAGTCAATACCTTGGCTGTGAGGCTGGTGAACGTGAGCCCGGACAGTTCGGACATCGTTTGGGATGCCAACTTGCTTGCTGGCGACACGCTGGATGCCACTCCGCAGCTGATTTCTGCGGGTAAGCCTGCAAAAGCTGGAAAGGCAGCTAAAGCGTCGAAGGGAGAGTCGGACGCCTCGCATAGTATTATTCGTGGGCCTTATCTTCAAAACGCGACTCACGCCGCGATTACAGTGCGTTGGCGCACGAATCATCCGACTCGCGGACGGGTGGACTACTGGCAGCCGGAGAGTGAGGAGCGTTTCTTCGTGCAAGAACCTGTGCCGACGACCGAGCATAGTGTGCGTTTGAGCGGCTTGCAGACGAAGGGCAGCTACCGTTACAGGATCGCTGGATCAGATCCGAGCTATGAATTCCGCACGCTGCCTCCTGCGCATGAACCGATATCGACGCGTATCTGGATTATCGGTGATTCGGGCACGGGGAATGATAATGCGCGGGCAGTGTATCAGGCGTATCGTGAATTTACGGCAGAGCGGCCGACGGATATTTGGTTGATGCTGGGAGACAATGCGTATTCGCACGGCACGGATCAACAGTTCCAAGATGCGGTATTCAATATTTATACGCCTCTGTTGCATAATACCTGTCTCTGGCCTGCGGTCGGGAACCATGAGACGTATTGGGCAAATAAGGACGGCAACCCATTGACTAACAACCAAGCGGACCCTTATCTTGCGATTTTTGATATGCCCAGCCAGGGGGAAGCTGGGGGCGTGCCTTCGGGCAGTGAGCTTTACTACAGTTTTGATTATGGGCGCACTCATTTGATTTGCCTGGATTCTCAGGTCAGTGATCGCAGTCAGAACGGACCAATGCATCAATGGCTAAAGGCAGATCTCGCGCAAGTCAGTGAGAAGGACTACGATTGGATCATTGCCTATTGGCACCACCCTCCCTACACGCATGGCACGCATAATTCTGACAAAGAGAAGCAGCATTTCGATATGCGGGAAAACTTCCTACCGCTGCTCGAATCGCATGGTGTGGATTTGACCTTTGGGGGGCATAGCCATACGTATGAGCGTTCGATATTGATGCATGGGCACTATGGCACGAGTGATACATATGATCCTGCGATCCATGCCTTGGATGCGGGCGATGGTCGTGCGGATGGGGATGGCCAGTATCGTCAAGGGCTGCATGAGACGCATGGCACGATCCACACGGTGGCGGGGAGTTCCGGGAAGTTCGGCGCCTTTCGAGCTGAGCACCTGCCGTTCATGGTGGAAAACCTCTCTGCATTGGCATCGGTCGTGGTTGATATCGAAGGTCGCGCTCTGCGGGTGACGACGCTGGGGAGTCAGGGGGAAACGCTCGATACCTATACTTTGCTGAAGGATTGAGGTCTCAATGACTTGGAGTATTTACATCTTACGTTGTGGGGATGGCACGCTATACACGGGCGTGGCGACGGATGTGTCGCGTCGGTTTGAGGAGCATTCATCGCAAGGGCCGAAGGCTGCGAAGTATGTGCGGGGGCGTTTGCCGCTGCAGATCGTCTATATGCGTGAAATCGGCACCCGCTCGGATGCGCAAAAAGAGGAGTGGCGCGTGAAGCGGCTGACTCGTGCGCAAAAGGATGCATTGGTCGGCTCAGAATCGTTGGACCTTTGATTGGAGCACTGATCGCCCTTGATAGCGTTTCTTTTTTTTACAATTCATTCTCTAATGTAGGCTTGGCAAACGCGGGGAGGGGGATCTTTATTCTCAATCATGCCTGACTCTCATAAGCCTCACATGTCGCCTCAGCAGGTGGCTCTTTTAAAAATGTTTGCGATGTTTGCGGGCTTAATCGGTGGCGCAGTCTTCTTTTTGAATTGGGCAAAGCAGGATACGAAGACGCAGTTTGCATATGAGGTGCGTGAAGTCATCGGTATTGAGCATCCGTTGGGGAGTGTGCCCGAGCCAGTGGTCGTGCCTGAGCCAGTCGTCGTGCCTGAGCCCGAGCCAGAACCAGTGGTCGAGGTGGTCGCGCCGCGCCCGTTGGCGATTGAAATGAGCTATGCTGACTTCGTGAGGCAGCCTGATCTTTGGCCGGAGGCGTTGGAACTCACCTTGGAAACGAGTGTGCAGATCCTGTATCGGGAGCGCGACTTCGGCACGATGCGCTTTGTGCCCGGCCTGATGCTGAAGGTTGATAAGATTTTGCCTTCGAAAGAGGTGATCGGTTCGGTGAATGGAAACTACCTGATTGTGCCAGCGGAGAAGACGAGTCTGATGCCATGGTTCCACGATACGTATCGTGGGAAATATTTTATGCGTTACCCGGGAGTGATGGCATCGGCAGAGGGGGCTGCTGTCGACGATGGTCGTTTCCATGTGGATCTGCTGGAGGGCATGCGTAAGTGGTGCTACATCCATTTCGGGGATTGCACCTTTGATATTACGGATGATGCCTTGGTTCTGCGCTGGAGGGCCAAAGAAGATGCGCCGATTGATTACCGTGCTGAAGCGCGGGCGATTGCGCGTGAGTATTTGAAGCGCCAAGCAGAGTTGGGGGCGACTGATAATTATGCGCCTTGTGAGATTTATGATCTGTCCTCGGGAAGTTTACTCGGGATCGGTTCGTTTTTTATCCCGTCGTTTGTGGCGCAGGAGTATCATCAGTAGGGTGAGGGCACAAAAAAATCCCTAAGTCTTGAAGACTTAGGGATTTTAAAAGAATACACCCGGAGGGACTTGAACCCCCAACCTCCTGATTCGTAGTCAGGCGCTCTATCCAATTGAGCTACGGGTGCTTATTGGGAAGCCGGGATAAAGACAAAGTGGACGCTTGAGATCAAGCAGAACTTTCTAAAAAAGTCACTTTTTTTAAAGCGTCTGGCACTTAGCCCTGAACGCGCACGTAGTAGACCATGGCTGCGGCCACGATGCCGAGTCCTAGGATGCTCCACCACAATGCTTTAGCGAGTGCTGGCTTGCGGTTTATCAGGACGATGATGCCGCCTAATGCGAGCCAGATGACCATTTTGACGATCAGCCATGGTGCGGTGAAGCTATGGCCGAGCTTTGAAATCATGCCAAAACCGGCGATCAGGATGAGCAGCAGGCCGATGCCGCTGGTCATGGAGCCGAGTTTGCGCACGGGAGCGCTGTCGCTGCCGGCGAGGCTACGAGCGAGTAGGGCACCGTAGCCCATGAAGAGCATGATGATTCCGGTGACGTGAAGGATTTGGTAGATGTATGCTGGCATAGTAGGGCTGCACGTTTATGAAGTTCGGGAAAAAAGCAAGCCCGACTCTCAATGAGAATCGGGCTTGCGGTTAGTTAGCGGGCGGTAAAGGGAATCAGACTGCCTTTGGTATTTCTGCCGGGATATCAATGACGTGTGTATCCTTGCGCTTTACCTTCTTGAGCCGAGAGCGCCGCCTGAGCATTCGGTCGAGCTTGTTGACCATCTCGTCGATCGACTTGTAGAGGTCGTCGGTTTCCGCGTGGGCATTATGGTCGTTCCCACGCACTTCGAGGTGCCCTTTGGCGATAAATTCATTGTGATGCGTGCTGTGGTGGGGGTCGTATTCGAGTTCCACGCGCATGCGGACGATACGATCTTCGTGCTCGAAGAGTTTTTCTACTTTTGCTTCTACTACATTTTTGATCGCATCGGTGAGATCCATGTTCAACCCGGAGATGATTACATCATGCTGCTTCATATATTATTTTGTCCTTTTCTATTGTGGGTTCTCAGTTAACGGGGCCGGTTGACCCTGCCACTTTGACTTAAATGAGCAAAAAAAGTGCCAACACTATTTTGATCGCAAGGATCAACCATGTTGGCATCTATTAGTCTGTATATGTCAATCCCTACTGAATATTTGAAACACACGTCTGTAACCATAGTTACAGGTGGTTCGTCGGGTATTGGCTGCTCAATCATCAAAGCAATTATGAAGTTAGCGCCGACTACCACGGTATGCAACCTTTCTCGCTCGAAACCTGGTAATTTTTTTGATGAACGTGGCATTCATATCCCGACGGATTTGAGTGATTCGGGCTCGTTGGCTGCCGCGGCGGATCAATTGCGGTCGATTATTGCAGATGCGGGGCCGGGTGAGGTGCTGTTGATCAATAATAGCGGGTATGGCGACTATGGTTGTCTGCATGATTTGGATCGGACGAAGCAGTTGAACATGGTTGATCTGAATGTGCGTGCGGTAGTGGATCTGACTGCGAGTTTGCTGCCTCAAATGCTGGAGCGTGGTGGTTGTGTGGTAAATATCGCATCCACTGCGGGTTTTCAGCCGACGCCGTATTTGGCGACCTATGGTGCGACCAAGGCATTTGTGCTGAATTGGACGCTGGCACTGGGCGAGGATCTGCGTGGCACGAAGGTGCGGACGCTGGCGGTTTGTCCTGGCCCGACGCGGTCGAATTTCTTTAAAGCAGCTGGATTTGCGAAGCCGCCCATGCAAGAGGGGGCGAATGCGGGGCTGGATATGACCTCTGAGGAGGTGGCTGATTTGACGCTGCGGGCGCTTGCGAAAGGGAAGTCGCTACTAGTGACTGGCTGGAAGAATAAGCTGATTGCATTTTTCGGCAGTAAAGTCCCGATCATCGTTGTGACTCGGATCGGAGGTGCCATATTGCGCAAGATGCGTTTAGAAGCACACAAAGGAGACTCGAAATGAATCCATACGGCGAAGAAGCTCCACTGGTCGATATGACTGTCTTTCCAGATTGGATCGTGCAGGAGGATGAGAATCTGCTGATTATTAATAAGCCGGGCTGGTTGGTCTGTCATCCCTCGAAGAATGGGCCGATGTCGAGCTTGGTCGGCGTGGTGCGTGAGCATACTGGGGCCGAGAAGTTGCACCTCGTGGCTCGGTTGGACCGCGAGACGAGTGGCTTGATTGTTTTTGCAAAGCGCCCATCGGTGGCGCGTAAGTTCCAGATGGCGATCCAGAATCGCATCGTAACAAAAGAATATTTAGCGGTTCTGGAGGGCGAGTTTAATGACCCGATCCATGTGGACGAGCCGATTGCCCGGCGTCGGGGTGGTCCGGTGATTGTGAAGTCGGAAGTGAGCTATGATCGGACTTCGCAGACGGCGGTGACTGACTTTATTCCGCTGATTTCAAAGAATGGTTATACGCTCTGCCGCGTGGAGCCAGAGACGGGGCGTAAGCATCAAATCCGTGTGCATGCTGAGTTTCTTGAGAAGCGCGTGGTGGGCGATAAAATCTATGGGCCAGATGAGACCTTGTATATCGAATTTATCGAGAACGGTTGGACGGATCGGCTGGAAGCGGCGTTGCCGATTAAGCGTCAGTCGCTGCATTGCTATCGCTATGTATTCAATTTCCCTGAGGGGCCGGTCTCATTTACCGCACCGTTGCAGGCAGACATGCTGGAATTTTGCCAGAATGAGATGGGGCTGAGCTCAGACGAAGTTGCAGTGTGTGTGGAGTGATTGACTGGGTTCAGGGAGTGTGGGCGAATCCCCCACCTTGAGCCGATGTCGATGCCGACGAGACGCCCTCACTCCTTCGCATTTTACAGGTAGACGAAATATTACGATGAACCACGAAAAAGCCCCCACGGAGCAAGTGTGCTCCTGTGAGGGCTGTTTTTAGAGTCTGCTAGGCAGGTCTAGAATGGATTAATCCTTCTTCGGCTCGCGAATGATGAGTGGTGCCATCTTTGAGGGACGTGCGCCGATCAGACCCAGCGGTGCATTATAGTGTGGCTTGAGAATGTAGTCGTTCGGCTCACTTTCGGCGTCTGCCTTGGTCTTCATGCTGCGGATGGTGTCATCGTTGAGTGTGCTCTTAGAGTAAGCGCGGTTATCAATCGGAAGAACCTGACCGTTTACTTCGAGTGCAACGAAGTAGTAAGGAGGCGTCTTCGGTAGGCGGTCACGTTTCACGACGATGCCCGGCATGTAGAAATACACATGTTCTGTCTTACCTTGCTCGATGGAGATCACTTCGACTTCGGCTTTGTAGAAGTCAAAGGTTCTCTCTTTGCGGTCGCGCACATATGCGAAGTAGCCGAGGACTTTGATGTTATCAACGAAACGCTCGTTCTTGGCGTCTGGTGCCAAGTTGCGGTTGGCCTTGATTTTGACCTCCATTTCGACCCAATCATCGCTCAGGTTTTTAAATTTGATGTTGTCGACCTGTGCGGGCACATCTTGGCCGAATAGGCTGCCTGCGAGGCAGAGAGATAGTGTCAGTAGAATGAGTCGTTTCATTTGAGTCTGTGAGTTTGGGGTGAGGTTGATGGAAGACGTTTTAGACGATGTGAACTGTCGAAGGTATAGACAATGTTTTTTCGCTAATGTTCATGTAATTAGTTGCTGGGTTCGGTGTGGCTCATCAATGCTCTTTTTAGGGATTTTGTGAATGTTCCGACTTTTTTTGCTTACTACGGTCGCATTACCTGTGAGAGTCCATTTATTGACTGAAATCCCGATTAGTTACCCATGCATCGTATATTAGCGCGTCAAATCCGAGAGCACCTTGAAGGGGCTGCCGAACTCAATGAAGTTGAGCTGCGCCGCTTTCTGGATGCAGTTGACGCCAGTTATACGGAGAATGATGGTGCAATCGAAGCCGCAAGAGAAGAGCTGGATGCGCTTTCCCTGGAGCTGTCTGGCGCGAATGAAAGAATTTTGCAGGAGTCACGCCGGGAGCTTCAACGGGTAACGGATCGCTACGAGAAGACGCTCGCAGGTCAGAGTGGTATGACTTTCGTCTTTGTTCGTGATGGCGATTCGTTTCGCTACACACTCGCGCGTGGCACTTTGCTGGAGGCATTGGGGTATCGCTCGGAGGAGGTTGAACAACAGCGGCTCTGTGATTGTTTTAAGGGAGATCACGCGCTTCAACGCAAACGGCACCATTATTATACCCGGGCATGGGGAGGGCAGGCTTGTCGTTTCGAAATCTCCAGCCCCGGCAGTCCATATACCTACTCGGAGGTGCTTCAGCCGATTGTTGAAGAGGGGGTGGTGGTCGAGGTCATTTCGACTTGCACTGATATTACGCAGCAACGTGTTGCTAAGAATGCAATCATTCGGGCGAAGGAAGTCGCTGAAAACGCGAATCAGGCAAAGAGTGATTTTCTGGCGAATATGAGCCACGAGATTCGCACGCCGATGAATGCGATCATGGGGATGACGTCGCTCTTGTTTGAGACGCAGCTCGACCCTGAGCAGCGCGATTATCTCAATACGATTGCGACGAGTAACGAGGGCTTGCTCAATGTGATCAATGATATCCTTGATTTTTCAAAGATTGAGGCGAACCAGATTGACCTGGAAACCGTGCCATTTGATTTATCGGAACTGGTGCAGGGGACTTTGGAGCTCTTCATTGCCGCGGCTGTGGAGAAGGAGTTGGAGTTGATTTATGAAATTGCTCCGGACGTGCCTCTAGGCGTCATCGGTGACCCGACGCGCGTTCGGCAAGTGCTGGTGAACTTATTGAGCAATGCCGTGAAATTTACCGATGTCGGAGAGATTGTGGTTCGGGTTGAGCGACTTTCGGACGCGCCGGGTGTGCCTTATTTGGAGGAGCATTCGGGCTTAGTCGGATTACAGTTTCAAGTGTCTGATACCGGGGTCGGTATTCCTGAAGATCGAAAGGCAAAGTTGTTTAAGGCCTTTTCTCAGGCTGATAATTCGACGACGCGCCGATTTGGTGGCACTGGCCTGGGGCTGGTGATCTCGAAGAAGCTGGCGCAGTTGCTTGGTGGGGATGTGTATTTCGAAAGTGTGGAGTGCATGGGCACCTCATTCTTCTTTAATATTCAAGTGGCCGCGGCCGCGGCTCAAAGGGACCGCTCGTTTGATGCTTCTCCAATGCGTGGTAAGCACATTTTGGTGGTGGATGGGTCTGCCACGCATGCACAGATGCTGGAGAAGTATTTACTGCAGTATAATGCTGAAGTGACTCTGGTCGAGGACTGCCATGACGCGTTGGAAGTGATTGATACTTCCTACGAGTCGATTGATCTAGTCTTGGTCGATAGTTTTGCGCCGGATATGGACGGCTTGACGCTGGTGCAAGCGGTGCGTCGTCACCATTACCGTAAGGTGCGTGATATGAGGATGGTATTGCTCTCGTTATTGCCTGATAGCGAGGTGCGCACGAAGGCGATGTCGCTGGGTTGCTTGCGCTATTTAGCTAAGCCGATTAATATCCATGAGATCATGGGGGTTCTCGCAGAACTCTTTAGTCCCGGTCCGAAGCAGACATTGCGCCAGATTGAGGCGAAGCAGGCTCCGAAGGCGGATGGCCGTATGCGTTTGACTGAGGAAGAGGCTGAGAGGCGTGGCAAGTTACGCATTCTAGTCGCGGAAGATAATAAGGTGAACAGTCAGGTGGTGCGTATCTTGCTGACGAAGCTCGGGTTCACGGGAATTGATTTTGTGGTGGATGGCATGGAGGCGCTGGCTTTCCTGCATGCGAAGGATATCGATGTGGTGCTCATGGATATCCATATGCCACGGATGGACGGTCTGGAATCGACTCGTTGCGTTCGTCGAGAATTGCCAGCTGATCGGCAGCCTTACATTCTGGCTTTGACGGCTGCGGCGCTTAAGTCCGACCGCGAATCTTC
The DNA here is from genome assembly GCA_905479975.1 of uncultured Puniceicoccaceae bacterium. Classification (GTDB taxonomy): domain Bacteria; phylum Verrucomicrobiota; class Verrucomicrobiia; order Opitutales; family Coraliomargaritaceae; genus Lentimonas. The sequence goes on from CAJQOS010000022.1 coordinate 97,900, forward strand.
GGTTGCCGCTGGGATGGATGGCTTTCTCACCAAGCCAATCCGTCCTAAAGAGTTGGAGGCGCGCTTGTTGGCTCGGCTCGATCAACGTTTGGAGGCGCTTGCCGCGGCAGAGGCGTGAGCTCGATGGATGCTAGACGCTACGAGTGAATTCTCAAGCTCACATCGCTACCGCTTTTTCATCCAGCCGACAGAGATCGGTTTCTGGTTCTTGATCTTTTTTTTCTTGGGCAGCATGGTATCGATGAACTGAAGGATCTCGTTGCGACCGGAGCGGGTTTTCGCTGAGCAACTAAAGGCTTTGACGGCTTGAATGCCCCATTCGTCTAACTTTAGTAGGAATTGTTTCGCGTGATTCTCCACGGTGGTCTCGGAGCTTTTATCCGCCTTGGTGAAGACAATCGAAACGGGGAGTTTGCAGGCTTGTAGCCACTGGATAAAGGCAAGGTCGCCTTCGAGTGGTTCCATGCGAGAGTCGACCAGCGCAAACACATGTTTGAGGTTGTCTCGGCCAGTGAGGTAGCCGCTCACATTGATATTGAAATCGTTTTGCTTGGCTTTGGACAGTCGCGCGTAGCCATAACCGGGGAGATCGACGAGGCTCCAGGTTTTGTTGATGTCGAAGAAATTGATGAGCTGCGTCTTGCCCGGCACGCTGGATGTTTTCGCCAGCTCTTTCTTGCCGGTGAGCATGTTGATGAGCGAGGACTTGCCGACATTTGACCGGCCGACAAATGCAAATTCAGGCTGCCAAGAGGGTGGGCATGCTTCGAGGTCGAGTGCGCTGGTGCGGAAGGTGGCTGTGTCAATTCTCATGATTGTCGAGGAATTAGAGTGAAACTTGGGAGAATGCAACCTTCGGCCATTCGTTGGGTGGATGCTTGACGCGATCACGTCCAATAGAAGAGAAGTCCGCTTAGGCGCTATTTAGAAAACCACGACGGAGGTCTGCCGTAGATGGCGAAGCAATGCACACAAATGCACACGAATTCAAATAGATTCACGTGGAGGAGGTCTGCTGGAGAGGGCGAAGCAATTGCCGCTTCAACTTTTCGTGGGTTTGTGCATGCTGCCTGCATTCTTTTGATGAAGACTCTACTCAAAAAACATGCGTTCACACTGTGGCTCTTTGCTGCGGTGGGCCTCGCTGTCTGCTTTCCCGAACCGGCATCGGCGGGCGGGCTGTTGATGCCAGAGCTGACCACGCAGTTCGGCGTCGCGGTGATTTTCTTTTTGCAGGGCTTGTCGCTAGCGACGCGTTCCTTGGCCGCTGGGTATAAGCCGAAGCGCTTGCATGTGTTCGTGCTGTCGTGGAATTATCTGTGGTTTCCAGTGGTCACGGGCTTGCTGCTGGTTCCGATGTCTTTGTTCCTGTCGCCAGATCTTTGCGTCGGGTTTTGGCTGCTGGCTATTTTGCCAACAACAGTGGCCTCGGCCATCGCGTTTACTTCGATTGCCGAAGGTGACACCGCGAATGCGATTTTCTCGACCATCTTTTCGAATCTGTTGGCAGTATTGATTGTGCCGACGATTGCGGTGGCCTACCTCGCGAGTGAGACGGCAATCGAGATCTCACTGGCTTCGATTTTTGTGAGCCTGGCACGCTTGCTGGTTTTGCCCTTGTTGATAGGTCAAGTGGTTCGCCAATTCGTCGTCGCACATGCGGGTCGCATCTCTTCCGCGACCAAGCTCGTGAGTAGTGGCATTATCGTATTTATCGTGCATGCCGCGTTTGCGGAGAGTGTGAGTTCCGGGTTTCTGAACGGGTTGACGCTTGGCTCAGTGATTGCGGTGCTGGTCGGTGTGGTCGTGCTGCTATTGGTGACTAGCGTGTTGGTCTGGGTGAGTGCCGCGTGGTTACGGGGGACATACTCGCAACGAATCGCGGCGTTCTTTTGTGCGAGTCAGAAGTCGCTGGCCTCGGGCTTGCCGCTCGCGTCTTCAATTTTGCTGGCCGCACCCGGTGTGGTGGACCCTGCGGCGGTGCTAATCCCCTTGATCTGCTTTCATCCTTTGCAACTGATCTTTGCTGGGGTGCTGTCGGAGCGATTGCGGCAGTCAGGGGGGTGAGGGCACTAGCCGTTTTTACTTTATTTCCGCGCACAAAAAAGGCCGCTCAGTATTGAGCGGCCTTTTCGAGAAATGGTATTTCGAGCTTAAAAGGGTTATACACACTAAAATTCTGTAAACTGTTTGTTGGTTGGCTTAATCACTGGTTGAATTGGATTATGTTAGTGGATTTTGTCATTTTTTGTAAACTTAGGCGCTTTTTGACTTGTAAAAAGTTACAAAAAGACGGCTCAACTCATTTTCAACTTACCTAGAAAAAGCAGAAAAAGCATCGGATAAGTTTACACTTTTGGATCACACTGCCCCTACATTTTGGCAATCACCCTAGCTTCCATGAGAGCCGACTCCCAATCCTCGCTAATAATATAGTCCTTAATCGACTCGCCTGCAAAAAAATCCAGCCCAGTAATCATCAAGATAAGCAGATCGACTGGATCTGTTGAGATTGTGGACAATATCTCGAGAATCTCTTTAAATAATGATATCGGTTTTCCCAGTTCGTCGAACTGCCAGCGAGGATACACACTATGTCCATCACGTGTGAGTGAGAACAGTATTCCTTTGTTTTCGAGCTCAAGGACTTGGTTAGGACAAAGCCCCATTAGCCGTCCTAAATCATGCTGACTTAAGGCCGCTGTGATTTCAGCCTCAACGTCGCTCATGTCCCTCTCGAACATCGGCAGACTAACCTCGTCGATTTCCTCCATTGGATCTTGGTTGATGTCGGATTTTTGTGAGTCTTTCATTAGCGTTCATTTTTTATCGATGTTTGCAATGTGGGGCGGCACAACTGTTGGGGTCAGCTCATGGAATAAGCTTACAATTCAGCCCGATGGGGTTTCAGGAAATCTGCGGTAAGAAACTCTGACAATGAAGTTCGAGAGTTTCGACCTCTACTATTTGTCCGATATGTGGAGGTGCAAAATATACAAGCCTTTCGAGCCCGAGTGACAGCAACATAATGAAGATTGCGATCTTGCTCTAGGCTAGCAAACGTTGCGCTATCAAAATCTCCCTCAACCTTGAGCCTCTTCGCGGGCAAAACCCATTCATGCAGGTCTAGGTGAAAAACGATGTCAAACTCAAGCCCCTTTGACTTGTGTATGGTCATTAGCTGAATCTCATCATCTTCCGCAGGGCTGAAATAGGCACCGAAATCATTAACATCGGATTCGTCCAGAATTGACAAGGCGTCCTCTGATCTAGCTTTCGGTAGAAACGTAAAAGCTATCTGTTCCAGCAATTCTCGAAGCTGTTCGTTTGCAACAGTGCGGACACTCTTAATGCATTTTCTAATTGTTCGTAGTTCTGAACCAGATATTCGGTTGCCAAATTGATCTATAATATCCTGAGCGGCTAGCGACTTATTATATCGGTAGTATAAAAGTGATGTGAAGACTTTTGCCCAGAGGCTAAGATGGGTTTCGAGCGGATGGGACTGAAAATAGCGGTGTTTAAGCTTCAAAGACGCGTCGATCTCTTGGCAAGTCCTGGAGCTTCTGGCCAAGATTCCGATTTTCTTGGGAGTATCGACATTGTATTCTTTAACTAACTTTTCAAAAGCGGATTCGATCCATTCACTTATTCCTGCTGAGTGCCCATTGCAGTGCTTGTGGAATACTCGGAATTCATCAGTAGGCATAACCTCTGCATCTACATCAAGAAGCTTCAACGAATAGTTAATAATTGATGCGTGAGATCGATGGTTGTGGCTAATCGGAAAAGTTTTGAATTTTTTGTTTTGGGGGAGACTGAGTAGATATTTTGAGTCTTTGTTTGAAAAGCCAAAGATCGATTGGTCTGGATCACCAACGGCGACGGCCACGAGGCCAAGGTTTTGGAGTATCAGAAATAGTTCGTGCTGTTCCGATCCAGAATCTTGATATTCATCGATGATGATATGGGAATACCTAGTCTTTATGTATTTTCGGCATGCAGCGGAATTATTGATTACGAACTGAGCTAGAGCTCCATTTGCTTCTAAGAAAATAATGCCCTTCTTGTAGTATGATTGGATGATGCTTAAATTCTCAACCAACTGATCTAGGCTTACTGTGTTTTCTGTTATGCCTGAAAACTGTTTTTGTTCGTAAGCGTCCGAGGGACGGCCACGTTTTTCTTATAGACAACTATCAATGTTGATCGATTTCGATCAGATTCTATCGATTTGGATCGAGTTCTATAGAGCTTCTTTCCAATTGGATGGAAGTAGCGGATCGAGATCATCTT
>CAJQOS010000023.1 GCA_905479975.1 uncultured Puniceicoccaceae bacterium
GACAAGACCTCGCGCAGCGAAACACGCATTAGCCCCCTGCTCGACCCGCAAGGCAAAGCCGACTGGATTATGGAGCCGATCAAGAAGGATCTCATGCAAGCCGATCCGATGCTCAACCAGTTGCTCGATCAAAGCATCAGCCAACGCGGCTTCGGCAATCTCTGCACCTTGTATGTCGCCATGACCCGAGCCAAGCGCGGGCTGTATATGATCAGCGACCTCGACCGCGTCAGCAAAACCTCCACCGTCCATTTCCTCAAAGAGCGCCTCGGCAGCGAAGCACAAGCCACCGAGCTCTTCCCCGAATCCGAATACCCCGTGCGATGGAACACAGGCGATGCACAATGGCACGAGTCCTTTGAAGCGCCCACTCAACAAGCAACCAACAACCAGCAACTACCACCCACCCCCCAGTTCTCCCCCGCACATCCGCGACTCACACTGGCGCGGCCGTCCTCGGGCAAATCACGCCCACTCGCAGCAGCCAAATGCTTCGACCTCGACGAACAAGCCAGCACCTTCGGCACCGCAGTGCACGACGCCTTCGAGCAGATCGAGTGGCTGGAGCCTACGAAACAAAAAAAGCCAACAAACGACGACGCAAATCTCACGCTCGATCTCTTTGAAGTGGAGGGCAACGCTCCGTCATTACCGCATACGGAAGTGACGGAGCATTATCCTCCAGAAGTGAAGGACGCCCTCAACGACTGTTTCAGCATCCCCGAAATCCGCACCCTCTTCACAACACCGAAAACCGCATCCATCGTCTGGCGTGAACGTGCTTTCAGCTATGTCGAAGGCGATCAATTCACCAACGGCATCTTCGACCGCGTCGTCATTCATCACGATACGGAGGGCACAATCACCCGAGCCGAAATAATCGACTTCAAAACCGATCGTATTCACAAAACCAATACCATCGAGCAAGCCACCGAGCACCATCGCCCACAACTCGAAGCCTACCGTAAAGCCCTCGCAAAAATCGTCGACATCGATGAAAGCGCAATCGAATTGAAGCTACTATTCACGAATGTGCCTGAGTTGGTGACGCTGTAAATCGTAGAGCCGTCACGATACTGCAATGTCACCTGTCCGAGTTGCTTTGTGGTATTTTCGGCAACCACCCCGCGCCCTCAAGCTTTGTGATTTTTAATAGGCCAGCGAAGGTCTGAAGTCGTAGGTGGCTTCCTTTAGGTCGGGTAGATCCTGAGCTTGTCGAAGTGTCGAATGGGCGGCCACCCGTCTGGAGTAAATGGTGTCGATGGCCGTGTCGGTCCAGCACCTATACACAAAAAAACCGCCAGGCAGACGGGCTGCGATGGCGGTTTTGTTTTGAGGCGCGTGGCCTCGATTAAAAGCTAAAACTACAAGCTACTCGGCAGTGGCAGATCGACTTCCACATCTTCGTCGTAATCGACGCCTGGCATTTCAAAGCCGAAGAGTGTGAGAAAGTTGTGCTGATAGCCGGTGTAATCACCTAAAATATCCAAGGTCTCAGATGTAATACTTGGCCAGATCTCAATGACTTTCGCCTGAATGTCGGGCTGCATTTCCCAATCGTCGACACGGATGCGGCCGAGGTCGTCGAGTTGCATGTCTTTACCGTAGAGGCGATCATCGAAGAGGCGCACCATTTGCTCGATGCAATCTTCGTGGGTGCCCTTCTCCTTCATCAATTTGATGAGAATAGAGATGTAAAGCGGCACGACGGGAATCGCCGAGCTGGCTTGCGTGACGACCGCCTTGTTGACCGCGACGTATGCTTCGCAATCGTAAGCCTCAGTGATGGCAGCAGCAGCGCGCTCGACGTCTTTCTTCGCCTGACCGATGGTGCCGTTGGTATAAACGGGCCATGTGGCTTCAGGGCCGATGTAAGAATAAGCGACACTCTTCGCTCCGGGAGCGAGCACGCCGGCATCATCAAGCGCCTTCATCCACAATTCCCAGTCCTGACCACCCATCACGTTGATGGTGTGTTGAATTTCTTCTTCGGTCGCAGGTTCGATGGTCACGTCCTTCACCTCGTCGCGATCCGTATCCATGGTGCGGTTGGTAAAGGCTTTGTCACCGATCGGTTTCAAAACGGATTTGTAAGTTTCGCCGGTTTCAGGATCGTTGCGACGCGGAGACGCGAGGCTGTAAACGACGAGATCGATTTGACCGAGGTCTTCTTTAATCTGAGCGATGGTCTGCGCTTTGATTTCGTTGGAAAATGCGTCGCCGTTGATACTCTTAGCGTAGAGACCAGCCTCATGTGCGGCTTTCTCAAATGCGACCGAATTATACCAACCTGCGCTGGCGGGCTTACCTTTGGCCGAAGGACGTTCAAAAAAGACGCCAAAAGTCGCCGCATCATAGCCGAAAGCGGCCGCAATACGTGAGGAGAGGCCATATCCCGTGGACGAACCTAAAACGAGCACCCGCTTAGGGCCATCTTCCCGTTTTGTCGCCTTGGCGACTTCGATCTCCTGACGAACTTTAGCCTCACAACCTTTCGGGTGGGCGGTAATGCAAACAAATCCTCGGATGCGCGGTTTAACTATCATGGTAATACTTTAAGTAGTTGGATAAAATCAGTAAGGACAGAGTGAAAGAGACTCCTCCCTCAGAGGCAACTGGTAATTTCCATCTAAACAAAAAGACGCGAAGGAGGTTTGCCCTACTGCGCCTGATGCTAAATAGAGTGAAAAAGACGACTTTTGGCCTATCCACGGCCGATTCCGGACGCTTCGAATCCAATTTTACGCAATGCATCGAGATCGAGCAAATTACGACCGTCGAACAGAAAGGCCGGTAAATTCATATGATCGTGGATTTTTTTGAAATCAAGCGCCGTAAACTCATCCCATTCGGTGAGGATCAAAACGGCATGCGCATCCTTGGTCGCTTCATACGCATCCGCACAGACGGTGATGGATGTATCACTCTCCGACAGTCCGAGATCACGACGCATTTGCGCCTCGGGCACCTTCGGATCGTAAATCGCAACATTGGCCTGCTCGTCGAGCAGATCTTTACAGATATAGATAGCCGCAGATTCGCGGGTATCGTTGGTGTCCTTCTTGAAGGCGAAACCGAGCACGGCGATCTTCTTGTCTGAGACGGTGTTAAACATCGTAGAGACGACGCGGCGTGCGAAACGATGTTTCTGGAAGTCGTTCATCTCGATCACGCCGTTCCAATACGTCGCAGCCTCAGGAACTCCGAAGTGATCACACAGGTAGACGAGGTTGAGAATGTCTTTCTGGAAGCACGAGCCACCGAAACCCACGGAGGACTTGAGGAACTTCGGACCGATACGGCTATCCGTGCCGATCGCATGTGCGACTTCGTCGACATTCGCGCCGGTCGCCTCACAGAGGGCGGAAATCGCGTTAATCGAAGAAATACGCTGCGCGAGGAAGGCATTCGCAGTGAGCTTTGATAGCTCGGACGACCAGACATTGGTGGTCAGAATGTTTTCAGCAGGCACCCACTCGGCATAGACATCGACCAGCTTCTGAATCGCAGCGAGACCGTCTGGTGTTTGATCGCCACCGATCAGAACACGATCTGGATTTTCAAGGTCGGCCACCGCAGTGCCCTCGGCGAGGAACTCGGGATTGGAAAGCACCTGAAACTTACGTCCCTTGGAGTTGGACTCCAGAATGCGCTTGATCGACTCGGCGGTGCGCACCGGCAAAGTGGACTTTTCGACCACGATCTTATCGTCTTCCGCGACTTCCGCGATTTTACGCGCACACTTCTCAATGTAGCGCAGATCCGCCGCACGTCCCGCACCGACGCCATAGGTTTTAGTCGGCGTGTTGACGCTCATAAAGATAATGTCCGCCTCGCGAATCGCAGTATCAATATCGGTCGAGAAAAAGAGCGTTTTACCACGACAGCCTTTGACGATTTCATCCAGCCCAGGCTCGAAAATCGGCAACTCCTCCGAGTTCCACGCATCGATACGCGCTTGGTTGATATCAACAACAGTTACGGTGTGGCCCTTGCACTTATGAGCAATCATGGCCATAGTAGGCCCGCCAACATATCCAGCTCCAATACAGCAAATTTTCATAGTAGGACTTAGGTATATCAAATCCATCGTCACACAAGGGAATATTGTTTCCGGCATAACGAAAGCGAACAGCTACACTGATTCAGCCGGTAAGTGACGCTGCCGAATCAAATGAGCCCCCGTGCGAATTCAACCGTCACGCCACCACAACCCGCCCCTTGGCCGGTGGTGCAGCCGTAGCAGGGCTCCCGATCAGTGAACCGCATCAGCCTCGTAGCCGAGCCCGATCTCCGCACGCCACCAATCGAGCGCCTTCATATTACCCAGCGTATCATCAAACCGCATACCGACGGCATTGGCACCAATCGGTTGACCGCGCATCTCGTCCGTGAAAGATTCGATTTCATAGCAAAACAAGTGACGCATTTTCGGCATCGCGATTTCCTCCACCGAATTCTTCTCATCCAATTCAATCCGAATCGTGCCGGGACACTGCCATGGCATCTCAACAGTAATGCGCCCCTTCTCGCCGAGAACTACCGCAGTGTTTTCCCGATTCACCTGTAGCGCACAGGTCGTCTTGGCCAAAATATCTCCCTCGAAGCGCATCACCGCCGTCGTCCACATATCAGTCCTCGTCTTCGAGTCCAGATGCCCGACGGCTTTCAACTCAAGAGGCTCCGCAAACAAACGGCCATGGGCACGCCCAGCAATCAAGCGCGCAAACGACATCGTATAACAACCGATATCTAGGATCGCACCGCCACCGAGCGCCTTCGCTTGTATGCGCGACTCCGGCTGCTCGCCGGAATTATAGCAAAAGTTCGCCTCAATCATCCGCACCTTGCCGATCACACCGGAGGTCACCAGATCCACCACCTTCTGTGTCTGCGGATGATGCCGATACATAAAGGCCTCGCGCAGCAGACAGCGATGATCGTCCGCAAGCTTCTTGGCCTGCTTGGCCTGACGGAGATTCATCGTCAAGGGCTTCTCACAGAGCACATGCTTACCCGCCTGCACGCAGTGAGCAATCCACTCCAAGTGAAACGGATGCAGCGTCGCAATATAAACCGCATCCACTTCCGAATCGGCCAACATCGCCTCGTAACTGCCATAGACCCGCGCCGCGCCATGCTCATCCGCAAGGGCCTGTGCCTTCGCCACATCACGACTCGACACTGCATGTAGCACACTGCCCTCGCATTGTTTGAGCGCCGTCGCGAACGCATTTGCGATATTACCGGCAGCAAGAATCCCCCAACGAACTGATTGTTTTGACATGACGAGAACATCGAACATCGAACACTCCACGTCCAACATTGAATTCGCAGAATTCCAATCCTCTCCCAACTGCGGGTGGATCGGTGCGATTTGATCATAAGGTAATTCGTTGAGCTGCGCATCGAGTTTTTCCGAAAAACCAACCAAGGCACCCACGACGTGGTATGCTTCGCGAAACGTCACCGCATGAATCGCGTTAAAACCAATAAAAATCATGTCAAATAAACCGAAATCGTGCCACTAAGACACTTTAGTGGCACGAATACACTTGATATTGGCGAAAATATGGCTTCATTTAGTATTTACCATGCCACTCAATCATGCCACGTGTCATCCCAGAATCCGAATTTGCTGCCTTACTTAGAGTGATTGCCCGCCACCCCGGTGGTATATCGATCTCGGGAATACTTGCCCGTGCCGATGTCACCGCCGCAAAGCGCACCGTGCAACGCCGCATTGATGTATTACTGCAATCCGGTCACATCAAAGCCGAAGGCGAAGGCCGTGCGCGGCGCTACTTAGTTGCGCCGACCGAAGTGGACAAATGGCAAACCCATGTCGAAGAAGATGCGGGCATTCGCTTTTCCAAAGAGGCACTGGCGATACGTGCGGAGGTCAAGCGCCCCTACGAGCGCCGCACACCTGTCGGCTATAAAGATGCCTTTCTCGATGACTACCACCCCAATCAAACCTTCTATCTCGATACCGCCCTGCGCATCGAGCTGGCCGCGGTCGGTGGTGTCGGCGCGAGTCAATTGCCAGCTGGCACGTATATCCGCAAGGTGATGGACCGTTTGCTGATTGACCTATCGTGGAACTCCAGTCGACTCGAAGGCAACACTTACTCGATCCTGGAAACACAGCGCCTGCTTCAACTCGGCGAAGCTTCGGAGGGCAAACACAGCGCCGAGGCGCAGATGCTACTCAACCACAAAGCCGCAATTGAGCTGCTGGCAGATCAGGCCGATGAGATCGGATTTAATCACTACACGCTTTGTAATTTGCACGCCCTACTGGCGGACAACCTCATGGTCGATCCCGAGATGTGTGGACGCATCCGCGAGCGCTCAGTGGGCATTGGCGGCTCAGTGTATTATCCTCCCGAAGGGCACCTGCGGATCAAAGAACGCTTCGATCAGTTTTTAATCAAAGCCGAAGCGATCGAAGATCCGTTTGAGCAAGCCTTCTTCGCCATGGTGCACCTGCCCTACTTGCAAGCATTTGAAGACGTCAACAAACGCGTCTCCCGACTCGCCGCAAACATTCCGCTGGTGCGGCATAACCTATGCCCGCTCTCCTTCGCCGATGTGCCTCAAGGGGACTACCTAAACGCAATCATCGGCGTCTATGAGTTAAATCGTATCGAATATCTGCGCGAAGTTTTCGTCTGGGCCTACAAACGCTCCGCGATGCGCTACAGCGCAATCCGCGAAACCCTCGGCGAGCCAGACCCCTTCCGACTCCAACACCGCACAGTCATCCAGCAGTGCGTCCGCAGCATTGTGCAATCTGCCAACGGCAGCGCATCGACCCAACGGGCAATTAATCAGGCATCTCAAGCCTTTCAGGGCGACGACTGTGAGCGCTTTCGCGAAGTCATCCAGATCGAGCTCCGCAGCCTCCACGAAGGTAATATCGCCCGCTACCGTCTACGTCCGAAGGAATTCGCAGCGTGGCAGGAGCAATCCAGCGCAGCTGGATAATGACGCGCACGACCGACTGGAGTCATGGTGAAAGCGCTTGCACTGCTGAATGCGGCATAGAGCCATGCCGCACAATCAAGCCTTACGCTTAGGAATAAAGCGACGCAGCATTCCGGCGAGTGCGTCCAACTCCTCAAATTTCAGCACATATAGCAGCCCGAAATATAAGGCCGCTCCGCCGGGAACGAACAGACCGACGATCACTGCGGCGTTTAATTTATCGGCTAGATCAAAACTCAGCACCAGTGCATGCCCGATAAAGCAGAAGAGCCCCATCCCTAGGCCGGCACAGAGGACCTTAGCAAAGGCTCCGCGCAAGTGCGAAAATCCCACTTCACTGCGATGCTTTGACAGCGCTCGCCAGAGGCAGGCCGACTGCACGATCGCCGCAAGCACATTACCCGCCGCCAAACCGCTGGCACCATAGAACTGCATCAGCACGAGACCGCTGATCAAATTCACCAGTAAACAAAGCCCGGCGACTCGGACAGGGGTCTTCATATCTTTACAGGCATGCAAGCCGCGCGTGGCAAAGGTCGCCGCAGAATAAAACGGCAACCCGATCCCATAGATCGCAATCAGCGGAATGGTTTGAGCGGCATTTTGCGTGCTAAACGCCCCCCACCGAAACAGTTCCAAGATCGGCTCGCCCAAGATAACGAGTCCGACACCTGCAGGCAGCGAGATGCCGACCACCAATCGCATCCCTTGAGTCAAGGCACCGGCAAAGGCATGGTCGTCGTTATCCGACACCGCACGCGCCAACAGCGGGAAGAACACCGTGGCCACCGCGACGGTAAAGATCCCCAGCGGCAGTTCCATCAATCGGCTAGCAAGATACAACACCGACACTGCGGATTCATCGAGCGAATACGCCAACAGCCGCGACACCAATATATTAACCTGTAAAATCGCCGCCCCCATCAGGCCAGGCAGAAACAACAGCCACAACTCACTCATCTCGGTCGAAGCGCGCTTCTCCACACGTGGACGCCAGCCCTGACGCGCCAAATCCCACGCTGGCAGCAGCAACTGCAACAACCCGCCTACGAGCACGCCGCCACAGAGCCAATACACAATCCGCGCCTGATCGTCACTCAGCCACATCCCTGCGACCAAGGCAGCAATCATCGCGAGGTTGAGCAGCATCGGCGTGCTGGCAGCCACAGCGAAGCGACCGAGCAGGTTGAGCCCAGCCGAGATAATTGCCGCGAGGCAGATAAAAATCATATACGGCAGCACCACCACCGCGAGTTCAGCGCCCAGCGCCCAGCGATCCGAGAGCAGTCCACTCTGAGCGAGCGAGCCGAACACAATCATCCCGCTGACCACCAGCGCCGACAAAATCAGCAACAGCCGCAGCAGCACTTGATTAAAGAAGGCAAAAGCCTCGGAGCGCCCGGCACGTTGCAGCACATCCGAGAAGATCGGCACCATGGCCGACGTTAACGCGCCCTCCCCCAGCAATCGGCGAAACAGATTCGGCAAAGTAAATGCCAGAATGAACGCATCATTCCACGCACTTGCCCCCAGAGCCGCAAAAATCAGAATATCACGCACCAACCCGAGCACCCGCGAGCCGACCGTCGAAAGGCTGACAACTACGATATTCTTAAGATTTTTGAGCATAAATGATGCATCGGATACGAACAGAACCGAACAGCCACAAGAAACTACGTCTCAAAAAACTTTGGCAATTGTATATTTCATGCTCTACCAAGAAGCTGTTTTTTACTTTGATGCCTCAACTGGACCATTTTACCCTAATTCAACTTTCACAATAATTCATATACTTTAAATACGATGCCACTAATCGCTAAACTTGCCGAGCGCCTCAAGCGCCACCCGAAACGCGTAGTCTTCCCCGAAGGCTCCGACCCGCGCATCCTCCAAGCCGCACGTAAATTTGCCACACGCGGACTGGGCATCCCGGTCTTACTCGGGGATCGCGCTAAAATTAAGTCGAATGCCGAGAAGCTCAACATCAGCCTAGAGCACATTCGCATCATCGAGCCCCGCCGCAGTAGCGAGTGGGATAACTTCGTCAGCAAGTTCCAAGGCCTGCGTCGCTTCAAACACATGAACGACAAAGAAGCCGCGGACTATTTGGACAACACCAACTACTTCGCGACCCTCATGCTCGCCACTGGCCAAGCGGACGCCATCGTCTCTGGTGCGACCAGTAATGCGTCCAGCGCACTGCGTCCCCTGCTGCAGATCATCCCTCGTCATGAGAATGTCTCCAACATGTCCTCTCTCAATATCTTCGACCTCGAAGATCCAGAGACAGGTAAAGACCGCGAACTCTTCCTCGCCGACTGTGCCGTCATCCCAGACCCCACCAGCGAGCAGCTCTGCGACATCGCAATCACCACTGCCGCACTGAGCTACCACCTTACCAACATCAAGCCACGTGTTGCGCTGCTCAGCTACACCAGTAAGAGCAAATCCAGTAAAAATCCAACCGTAGCCAAGATGAAAGCCGCGACCGAGATGGCACGTAAAAAGGCCAAAGAGCTCGGCATCCCGATGGATATCGAAGGCGAGCTTCAGGTCGATGCCGCACTCGACCCAATCGTAGCGAGCAGCAAAAACATCGAAGGCAGCGTCGCTGGCCGCGCCAACGTCTTGATCTTCCCAGATCTGCACTCTGCCAATATCGCCTCCAAGCTGGTTCACATTTTGACCCGTGCGCGTAATTACGGCCCGATTCTCACTGGCCTGAACAAGCCTGCCGCTGAAATCAGTCGTGGTGCGACTGCCAGCGATATCTTTGGCACCGCCGTCATGGTCGCCTCTCAAGCGATCGACCACAAGCTACTCTATCCGACTGACGGCGACGATCTGAACGAAGACGTCACCATTATCGACTAGTTTCATTCACTGCTCAACCGAATGGCGTCAACCGATCCAACCATGCCTTGCCCCGAGCCAACCGACTCCGAGCTCCTAACGGCTCCGAAGAATAAGACAACGAAGCGTATCTTCATCGCCGCGACGCGGATGAACGATGGCAAGACGACGACCAGTCTCGCGCTGTTTGCCGCACTACGCAGCTTCACGCCCAAGGTTGGCTTCATCAAACCGGTCGGCCAGCGCTTCGTCGAAGTCGAAGGTCACCAAATCGACGAAGACTCGGTGCTGCTCGATAAAATATTCGACGTCAAAGTGCCCATCAAAGCAATGAGCCCGATTGCGATCCACGGCACCTTTACCCGGGATTTCCTCGACGACCCATGCAAGAACCATGCAGCCGTCGTCGATAAAATGTGCCGCGCCTTCGACCGCGCCGCCTTCGAGAAAGAGTATATCATCATCGAAGGCACCGGTCATGCTGGTGTCGGTTCGGTCTTTAATTTATCCAACGCCGACGTCGCCAAGCGCCTTCAGGCAAAGGTCATTATCGTCGCCCGCGGAGGCATCGGACGCCCCATCGATGAAATAGCGTTGAACAAGGCGTTATTTGCGCAAGCAGGCGTAGAAGTGATCGGTGCGATCATCAACAAAGTTCATCCCGACAAGTTGGAGATGATCGAGAAATACAGCCAGATCGCACTCGAACGCATGGGCATTCCCCTACTCGGCTGCATTCCGGTAGAAAAGAAACTGACCGTGCCGAAGCTCAATCAAGTGGTCGAAGAGGTGAACGGCCGCTGGCTCAATGGCCGTGAGCACGGTGCCAGCGAACGAGTGGACAGAGTCTTCATCGGTGCCATGGCAGCGAAAGGACTCGTGGATCTACTGGAGCGAGGCTCACTCATCATCACACCCGGCGACCGCGAAGACATCCTACTCGGTGCCATCGCAGCAGAAGGCATCGCCGGCGAAAAAGTCGTGTCCGGCATCATCCTCACGCGCAATGTGCTGCCGCATCCGAAACTGATGGAAATGATCGCCAAGACCAGCATCCCCGTGATCATCTGCCGTGACGATAGCTATGCAGTGGCCTCGAAGATCAACCAAATGACCGTCAAGACGCAGCCCAGCGATAGTGATAAGATTCCGATCATCAAGAACCTCATCACCGAAAACATCGACCTCGATGTGATCCGTAACGCCTTCCAAGTAAAAAACAGCATCGCTGAGAATATCTAAGCTCCGCAGATCAAAGTCGCCCGCCAACGAAGGCAAAACTTCTGGCGTCTGTGCTCGACGCGTGAACGCTGACCGATTAAACGTCTCGTTTCCCTCTTAAACATGCCAAAGCAAAACGACAGTCTCACCTTTGAGGACGCCCTCGAACGCCTCGAAAATATCTTAGAATCCATGGAAAGTGGCGACACGCCCCTAGCCGACCTCGTCTCGAAATTCGAAGAAGGGTCCAACCTTTTGAAAGTCTGCCAAGTGAAGCTCAAAGAAGCCGAGCTGAAGATCGAGAAGCTCAACATCACCACCGGCGAAGTCGAGCCCTTTGAGGACGACAGCGCCGAGGCCTAGTGCGCACACACCGGACCTGCACAGCGCACGCTAACCTACCGAATTTGTTAAAAGTATGGGCCTATTAGAGCGGATACAATCCCCCGACGACGTTAAGCAACTTCCCGAAGAGCAACTACCCGAGCTCGCCGCCGAAATACGCGAGCGGATCATCAAGGCCACTTCGGAAAATGGCGGCCACGTCGGCCCCAACCTCGGCGTCGTCGAGCTCACCATCGGCCTGCACCGCGTCTTTAACACGCCGAAAGATCGCTTTGTGTTCGATGTCGCCCACCAAGGCTACGTCCACAAACTCCTCACTGGACGCAATGGCACAGACTTTGATAAAATCCGCCAATGCGGCGGCCTCAGTGGGTTCTTAAATCGTAGCGAAAGCGAGCACGACGCCTTCGGCGCAGGCCACGCCGGCACCGCCCTATCCGCCGCCCTCGGCATGGCCACCGCACGCGACAAGCGCGGCTCGGACGAGCACGTCGTCGCCCTCTGCGGAGACGCCGCCTTTACCTGCGGCATCACCATGGAAGCGCTCAACAACGTCGCCACCTCGACCAAGCGCCTCATCATCATTCTCAACGATAACAAATGGTCGATCGCCAAGAATGTCGGTGCACTGCCCCGCTATTTCAACGAGCTCATCACCAACCCGATCTACAATCGGCTCAATGACGACTTCGAATCGCTCCTGCAAAAGCTACCCGGCGGCGAATCCATCATTCAGTTCGGCTCAAAATGGAAAAAAGAGACCAAGGACTTTCTCGTCCCCTCCTCGCTGTTTGAAAAATTCAACGTGCGCTACATCGGCCCCATCGACGGCCACGACCAAGCACAGGTCGAGCACTACCTAGAATTTGCCAAACAAGCCGAGCAGCCCGTGCTGCTGCACATCCTCACCACCAAAGGTAAGGGCTACGACGTCGCACTCCAAAATCCCGAACGCTTTCACGGAGCTAGCCCTTTTGACGTCAAAACCGGCAAAGGCGCACCCGCAGCCCCAGATGCGGGTCCGAAATATCAGGACGTCATGGGCAACACCTTGGTCAAACTCGCCAAGCAAGACAAAAGCATCGTCGGCATCACCGCAGCCATGCCAGCCGGCACCGGGCTCAACATTTTAGAAAAAGAGCTCCCCGATCAATTTATCGACGTCGGTATCGCCGAGGAGCATGCCGTGCTTTCCGCCGCAGGCATGGCCACCTCAGGCTTCCACCCCGTCTGCGCGATTTACTCCACCTTTCTGCAACGCGCCTACGATCAACTCATTCACGACGTAGCACTGCAAAACCTGCCCGTCATGTTCTGCATGGATCGCGCCGGCCTCTCGCCCAACGACGGCGCCACACACCACGGACTGTTCGACCTCACTTACCTACGCAACATTCCCGGCGCAGTCGTCATGGCCCCTTCCAACGAAGACGAGCTCGCCGACATGATGGCCACCGGCCTTGCCTATCAAGGCCCCTCCTTTGTGCGCTACCCACGCGGCGAAGGCCCAAATACTCCGATCAAAGAAACGCCCGAAGCGCTCCCACTCGGCAAGGCCGAACGTTTACAGCCCGATGGCGAAATCGAAATTTGGGCAATCGGCGCAATGGTTGCCGACGCCGAGGCACTCGCTCAGCAACTACACGTGCACGGCATCCAAGCCGGCGTCATCAACGCCCGCTTCGTCAAACCACTCGACACCGAATTACTACTAGAGTCCGCGCAGAGCACAAAGCTCATCGTCACGATGGAAGACAATATCATCAGCGGCGGCTTCGGCACCGCGGTGATGGAAGCACTACAAGACGGCAACTGCCTACGCCCCGTCGAGCGCATCGGCTGGCCCGATCAATTCGTCGAGCACGGCAACTCCGTCCCAGCCCTGCGCGCCTGCGTCGGCATCGACCCCGAGTCGATCCTACAAAAAGTGCTCCAGCGCTACCGCGCAGTCGGCGAGTGAGAAGTGAGGTGTGAGGTGTGAGGAGTGGCACAGACATTCCTGTCTGCCCAACCGTGACACAGACATTCCTGCAGTCGCGTGAGACCTAGTCTTTGACGCGACGCGATCTCCGGCAGACCTCCGTCCTGTCTGCCCACCGAGTCCAAGCCACCGAACCTAACACTGCCCGAGTTCCCCATCTTACGATACATCGCCAAAGTTACAGGGATTCTTTTTCCTGATCCAGAGTCGCCGCCCCCCCCCAATCTCCCCCGCTCTAGCGCAGCCTGCCGCGTGCGCGTAGCGTTATACGCTGCGGTTGTGAAAAATTTAATATGCAATGGCAATGTGCTGCACGCTACAGCGCACTGGCTATTATAGCGAAAACAAACCGTAGAACCTGCTTTCGGAAAGCATTAAACACGTCATGCGCTTTCGTCAGCTCCTTATGCGAGGCAAAGAAAACGTCACTGGCGAGTGGAATTTAGTCTGCACTGCATACAATTTGAAAAGAACCTTCAACCTGATCAAAGCTCAAGCAGCCACCGCTTTATCCTGCAATATGGCCCCAAGAACCTGTAACAGCGAGCATGGCCGCCATCTCACGCCAAGCCTTAGCCCTTCTTCAAGCGCTTGGCTTCTTTCTTTTCCTTCGCAGTTTTTTGTGGAGCCTTTTTGGTCTGTTTTTTCGCGTCTTGTGATTTAGCCATAATGTTTAATTGGGTGCCCTCCCCGGATCAGTGCGGGGAGTTGGTCGCAAACTACAGCATTCCCCTGACAGGGCAACCTTCGTATTGATATACGCCTGCGGGAGCAAATAAAGGAACGCCTGGGCCAAGCGTTCCGACTCAATACCCGCTGATGTCGATCTCGACACTGTCGATCATAGGGACTGGCTTACCCATTTTCTTCTGAATCACTTTAAAATGACTGAGTTCCGCTGGAGTGATCAGCGAAATCGCATCCCCAGAAGCATCGGCACGGCCGGTTCTGCCGATGCGGTGAATGTAGTCTTTGGGCGAACGCGGCAGCTCGTAATTGATCACGCAGGGCAAGGAATCGATATCGATGCCACGAGCGAGTAAATCGGTCGCAACGAGCACTGGCAGCTGGCCAGCCTTGAAGCGCTGCAGTGTGTCGCGCCGAGCGTTTTGCCCCATTTTCGAATGCACCGCAGCGGCGTTGATCTTATTTTTAACAAGTTTACGCACGAGGTTATCCGCCTTCTGCTTGGAGGACACAAAGACCAACACTTGCTGATCCACATACTGCGACTTAATTAAATAGCGCAGCAGCGGCCCCTTCCTTTCCTCAGAAACAGAGAAGCTGAGTTGATTGATCAATTCGACATCATCCACCGCCTCTTCCATGTTAAATACGAGCGGAGCGGCCAACAAGACCTGCTGCACCTGCGACAAATCAGCGCTGAGCGTCGCCGAGAATAAGAGATTCTGCCGTTTTGCGGGCAACAAGTCCAAGATCCGATCGACCTCATCTTTGAAACCCAGATTTAGAATTTTATCGGCTTCATCGAGCACCAAGGTCTCGATGGATGAGAGGCGCACGGCGTTTTTCTCAACTAAATCCAAGAGCCGCCCCGGCGTGGCGATTAGGACAGTCACACGACCAATCGCTTGCATCTGCGTGTTGATGGAGACGCCACCATACACAGCGAGACATTTAAACTGCTCGTCCAGGCATGGGATAAAATCCAGAAACACCTCTCGCACCTGATCGGCCAGTTCACGCGTCGGCACGAGCACCAGCACGGTGGGTTCACGATACTGCAGAGCCTTCGCCTGCTGCAGGTGCTGCAGGATCGGCAGCACGTAGCAGACGGTTTTACCCGAACCCGTCTTCGCGATGCCTAAGACATCTCGGCGTTGCAAGATCGCCGGAATTGCCTCCCGCTGAATCGGGCTCGACTGCGTAAACTGATAATGGGCAAGCGCCGGGACGAAATAAGGCGCGAGGCCAAGGTTAGAAAATGACATATAAGAGAAAGCACAGGAACTGAAAGGATCTCACGATCCGAGGACACAGCCCTCGGCACTAGATCCAGTCTTCGCCATGCATTTTCAGAGCTTGAGCTAAAACCTTCGCGAAAAATGGGCCGCGATAAATCCAGCCGGTATAGACCTGCACCATCGACGCGCCGGCGTCGATCTTCTCGCCAGCGGCTTCGGCCGAATCAATCCCACCGACGCCAATGATCGGCAGTTTCCCTTCAGTGGAACGGTGGATGTAGTTAATCACATCGTTGGAACGCTTGCGGATATCAGTGCCACCGCTCATGCCGCCCGTCTCGGTCGAGGTAAAGCCGCGTGGACGCGTAATCGTGGTATTGGTGGCGATAATGCCGTCATACTCCAAATCTAGCAGCACGCTCACGATTTGATCGATCTCAGCATAGGTCAGATCGGGAGCGATCTTCAGCAGCATCGGATGCGGCTGATGCCCGAGCTTCTTGGCATAGCTACGATTCTCATCGCGCAGCGTGGTCAATAAATCGCGCAGGTAGCTCTCAGTCTGAAGCTCGCGTAGGCCCGGAGTATTGGGGCTACTGATATTAATCGTAAAATAATCCGCCTGATCCGCCAAAGTGCGGAACGATGCCAAATAGTCGTCCACGGCCTGATCGAGAGGCGTGGCTTTCGCCTTACCAATGTTTACGCCGACCGGCATTTTGCGCTTACCCTTAGGGTAATGCTTGGAGAGGCACTGCTGCATCGCCTCAGAGCCCTTGTTATTAAAGCCCATGCGGTTGATCAGCGCCTGTTGCTCCGGATAGCGGAACAGGCGTGGGCGCGGATTACCCGGCTGCCCCTGTGGCGTGACCGTGCCGACTTCACTATGCCCGAAGCCCAGTGCTTCGATCGCACGCGGAAATTCACCGTCCTTATCCATGCCCGCAGCGAGACCGACACGATTGGGAAATTCCAAGCCGAACAGTTTCACTGGTTTATCCTCGCGGATTTGATTGCAGGCGCGAACCAATGCACAGAGCGCGGGCATACTGCTCAGTGCCATGAGCGCAGTGCGCCCGCGGTCATGTGCCTGTTCTGGCTCCATTTTAAAGAGAATCGGGCGGATAATGTTTTCGTAGATACATCCCATAGCGGTAAGTCTGTTAGCCTAAATTGAGAAATGGGCAAGTTAACAAGGCTTCGTCATGAAACAATGAAAATCACTCACTTGAAAATTTTCTGACAAAGCACTTTACAATTGGGTTTTTGAAGCTTTTACCCGTTGTGTCCTATCTCATAAAAATCCGATTTAATTGCACAACGCGACAAACTCTGAATCCCTAGGATAGACGCCTTTTTAGCATGCCGAATACAACTGCAAAACTCACCTGGTGCAAAGCACGCATCGGAGAAGACATGAACTGGTGGATCCACGAGATCAGCGACCCCATCCATTGGGAGACCGATGGGCTCGGTATTATTGATCCCCGTCAATTCCAGCACCTCCTCGACCTGCTGGAGCCGTTAAACGAATACGGGCTACAAACGGATCTCGTCCAAGAGGCCTTCTATTCC
Organism: uncultured Puniceicoccaceae bacterium; assembly: GCA_905479975.1. Lineage (GTDB taxonomy): Bacteria > Verrucomicrobiota > Verrucomicrobiia > Opitutales > Coraliomargaritaceae > Lentimonas. Next base: position 16,891 of record CAJQOS010000023.1, read on the forward strand.
TTCGGAATCGATGAAATCCTAGAGGACAAAACGGTCCTGCTCAAGCGCGTGCAAGACAACATCCTCGAAAGCGAAGACCCGCTCTTTGCTCTGCCCGACGTGCTGGACGAAGAGAAAGGCCCCTACGCGGATCTACTCGACCACGTCACCAAGCTGCGCATCAAGATGCTCAATGACTTGATCGACTTCGCTCAGAAGCTGACCGTCGAAGAACTCGAAGAAGAAATCCGCGAATCCCAAACCGGCGATTTCCTCGAAGGACGCGCGACACACTATTTTACAGAGCTTACCTCCATCTTGGAATACGTGCCCGAAGGCTTCGAGCTCGATGACGACGAGGACAGCACTCCCAAGTCTGAAGACGAAAAACTCGAAAAGGATCTCGCCAATGTATCCGCCGGCACCGACCCCGAAGAAACGCTGGTCGCCGACGAAACCATGAAATGGGACGAAGAAGAGGACGAGGAAGAGCAGACTTACGAAGAGCACACCACTCCACCGGACGAAGCGCCGGCAGAGCCTGCAAAATAGCTCAACGCTCACTAAACTTTAAAAGCCCCGGATCACACCGGGGCTTTTTTGGGTTCATCCCCTAGAACGGGTGACACATCCAGTCCTCGGCCCCCTCGATGCCGAGCGTCGTGCGCAGGCGCCATGCGATCACCAGAGCGGCAATAAAAGCCACACTTCGTTGAATACGTAGCAGCCACTTCGAACTCACCCGTTGATTGAGGCGCATGAATTGACTCTGCGCTAACCACAACAACGGCAAAGTGCCCAAGCCGAAACCAATCGCGAACTCTGCCCCCTTCAACGCCGAGCCTGAGAACAAGGCCAACCCGAAAATCATATAGAGCGGACCGCACGGTAACAGTGGACTGGCAAAACCGATCATCGCAGCAGCCACTGGCTTCGCTAACTTAAAAAACCGGGCAGTGCTGCGCCGATAGACTCCCCCCAGCCACTGAGGCTTCGGCAAAAAGCGATCCAACCGAAATGCCACGACTAGAAAGAAGACCACGAGTATCCATGGCAAATAGTTCAGCCACGAGCGCTCCACCGAGCGAATCACCACGCTCCCAAAAGCCCCGGCCAAGGCTCCCACCAGCCCATAGGCAAATAACTTCGCCAGATGGTAACAGGTCAACACCAGTTGCGGGCTAGCATCCCCCGTGCGCGCAGGGGCAAAGGCACACGAGAGCGGCCCGCACATAGCGACACAGTGCACACTCGTAATCAAACCAGCCACCATCGCAGTGGCACCATTATAAACTGTCTGGTAGTCAAACACGTATCGAGTCACTCAAAGCGACATACGAACCAAGCACAAAGTAAAAGCACTAGCGAACAGTCGGCTCTGATGCTTCGTTGTAGAGCACGGTATACAGCACACCCAGTAAATTCTTTCGAGTCACCCGTTCTTTATCTTCACGGGTATTATTAATGCCCTTGGCGATCCACGCCTCCGAACCAGCGCGACGTATCAGTTGATGCAGCACACGCATACCATCCTTAGTCGTATAGCCGACCGTCATCCCCGCCTCCAGATCATCAAATTCAATGGGCCGCACGATAATAATGGTATTCTTCGTTAAGACCGGCTCCATCGAAGTGCCGCTGGTCCGTGCCATGTAGGCACCGCTATCGCGAAACTTAACCATCTGCCCGAGCTTGAACGCTTCATCATAATCCACAGGCGCAAAAGTGGTATTGCTCTGCGAGGTCGTATTACAACCAACGAAGCAACAGCCAGCAAATAGTGCCGCAAGTAGTAGAACCGTTTTCAACATGACACTCACCATTCCTATCTACGTTCTGATAGCAAGCCACTTCAAGCGTTCTCCCGCCGCATAAATACAGAACTCATTTTGCAACGCTCGTCAAATGCGAAGGACTTGTAAAAAGCACTAAGCACATCCACATCCAACTACACTACAGCAACTTGCAGTCGCACTACGTGATATTACGTAGACGATCTACGCAGCCTAGCGCTCGCATCTCGCGAAATTAACTCAAAAGAATACACTCATCACGCGATACCATATTCAGCCCTCAGAAGGTATTCTGTGGGCATGAAAACAACTACCCTCCTCGCACTCATCACCCTCAGCCTTACAGCGGTTTTTTCAGCCAATGCTGCACCGAAGTCTTCCGCTCCATTTGCAAAAGCACTTCAAGACGCAGAGATGATTGCCTCCCTCAGCCCTGAGTGGAGTGTGCAACGCACCACTGGAGATTCTATGGGTGACTTCTACGGCGACAACTCCTTGATCCTCGTTCAAAAAGCCAGCATCGAAGACATCCGCGTTGGCATGATGGTTGTTTACCGCTCACCAGAAGGCGAGCTGATCTCTCATAAGGTAGCAGCACACAACGGAGACTCGCTTGGCACCATCGGTGTTTCCAACTGGAGCATGGATCCATTTCCAATCACTGACGATATGATCGTCGGCACCGTATTCGGCGTCTTTCACACATCCGGCGCTCCAAGTGGTCAAGTGCTCGCTTCCAACGGCCAGCCGCTACCGACTGCACTCTGCAAAACATTTTAGTTAAACACTTTCGGATGGATCATTATTTGTTGTTTTCATCTGTCCGATAAAAAAGAGCCTCTTCTGCAAATTGCGGGAGAGGCTTTTCTCTTTGAATTTTATAAATCACTATGCCAGAACTACTGACACACCCAGAAGCGCCCACACTGAGCGATCCTTCTCTAGACACTCATATGAAAAAAGTAATCGTCATCGAAGACCAGACCATCCTACGAGATCTGATCTGCCAATTGGTAGAAAGTTACACTGGAATGGAAGTCATCGCCCAAGCGGGCTGTGGCGCCGACGGCTATGAACTCTGCCTTGAGCACCAGCCTGACCTCGTCATCCTCGACATCATGCTGCCCAACTTATCCGGCAGCGAAGTGCTCCGCCGACTCAAAGCAAAGAATCCGAAGATCAACATTCTAATTTTCTCCGCGGCGGCATCCAACAGTATGGTCAATCGCCTACTCAAAGCAGGTGTCACCGGATACATCGAAAAAGACGCCGGCCTCGCAGAACTCGAAAAAGCGATTTCACTGGTCTCCGACGGGCGCTCCTACTTCAGCCCTCGCATCGTCGATACCATGCGCGAGCTCATGATCAACGGTGGCCAAGACGACTCACTTGATTCACTCACCTCTCGCGAGCGCGAGATCGTGCAACTCATCGCAGAGAGCTACAGTAACAAAGAGATCGCCGCGAAACTCGGCATGAGCGTCCGCACCGCCGACACGCACCGCACCAACATCATGAAGAAACTCGACCTACACGATGTAGCCGCCCTCACCCGCTGGGCGATCGCCAACAAACTGGTCGATCCCATCGGAGGCGATATGAGCACCGTCGAAATCTAAACCACTCACCATTTTCATCAAAGACGCCCCATCGAGCCAGACTCGATGGGGCGTTTCGCTACAGGAATATTTCGACATGCCCCGGTGAAATCAATCCTCACCGAGCAATTCACTCAGCGCCATCGAAACGGGCAGCTCTCCTAGCCCGACTGCGGTCTCCATATTTTGAATACGGGGGCCGTTTTTTTCGGTAAAGCGCTGCATCACGGCTAGCTGTAGCAACGAGTTAAACCAATCCACATTCTGCTCTTGGCGGCGCTGTTCGAAGACGCCCGTCGCGGTCATCTCATCGCGAAATTGCATCACGAGCTCCCACACTTTTTCGACTCCATCCCCTTCAAGGGCAGAGCAACTCATCGCCTTCGGCTTCCAACCGGGCGTGAATGGATGCAGAAAATGCAGCACGCGTGAATACTCGACACGCGCAATGTCGGCTTTGAGCTTATTGTCACCATCGGCCTTATTCACGACGATGGCATCAGCGAGTTCGATCACGCCTTTTTTAATACCTTGCAACTCGTCACCTGCACCTGCGATTTGCAGCAGCAGGAAAAAGTCGGTCATGGTGCGCACGGCGGTTTCACTTTGGCCGACGCCAACGGTCTCCACCAGAATCACATCATACCCCGCAGCCTCACAGAGCAAGAGCCCCTCACGTGTGCGTGCCGCTACGCCTCCGAGGCTTCTGCCGGACGGTGAAGGGCGAATGAAGGCATTCTCATGGCGTGACAAATCCTCCATGCGGGTCTTATCGCCCAGAATACTACCTCCATTGATGGAGCTACTCGGGTCGACCGCAAGCACGGCGACTTTTTTGCCCTGTTCACAGAGCGACATGCCGAGCGCTTCAATAAAAGTGCTCTTCCCTGCCCCCGGAACGCCGGTCATACCGACACGCATGGCTCCTCCAGTGTGCGGCAAAATACGCTGCATGAGCTGTTGCGCGGGCAAACGGTGCTTCGGAGCAGCACTCTCTACTAAAGTGATCGCCATGGCCAGATGGCTACGTTCCCCGGCGCAAACGCCTGCGACAAGGGCATCAATATCTGGTTCTCGGCGGCGCGGTATTTTTCTAGGTGATGACATCAATCAACTGTGTAAATTTTTCAAAAAAAACTCTCAATCCTAATCAGAGAAAAGGATTGAGAGTCGATTAAAAAGCAAAGTGCTAAGTGAGACTCTTAGTCTTTCGAATACTTCGAAGACCAATCCACACCGCGCATGTCCTTCTTCTCCATGAATGCTTCATGCATTGCGAAGGCTGTGCGAAGTGTTTGTGGCGTGTGGCCATTCTTCACATTGGCGAAATATGCGTGTAGTTGCTCGCGATACTCCGGGTGCACACAGTTATCAACGATCTCGATCGCGCGTTGAACTGGGTCCTTACCACGCAGATCCGCGATCCCTTGCTCGGTGATGATCACCTGCACAGAGTGTTCACTGTGGTCGAGGTGAGCGACCATCGGCACGATCGTGCTGATCGCGCCACCCTTTGCGATGGAGGGGCAAGTGAAGATGGAGATATAAGCGTTACGAGTGAAATCACCCGAGCCACCGATACCGTTCATCAAGTTGTTACCCATCACGTGTGTGGAGTTCACATTCCCCCAGATATCGACTTCGATCGCTGTATTGATCGAGATGATACCGAGGCGGCGAACTGCTTCCGGGTGATTGGAGATTTCCTGCGGGCGCAAGACCATGCGTTGCTTGAAGAAATCAAGATCCTCATACACTTCCTTCAGGTATGGAGGCGACACAGTCAATGACGTCGCACTTGCGAAAGTAATATCACCACTGCGCATCAAGCCGATGACGCTGTCTTGAATCACTTCCGAATACATTTCAAACGGAGGGATGTTCTCATTCGCACCAAGCGCACCGAGCACCGCATTCGCAATGTTACCCACACCGGATTGAATGGGGAGGAAGCCTTCCGGGATACGACCTGCCTTGAGTTCGTCTGCGAGGAATGTCGCGACGTTCTCACCAATCTGTGCTGTCACAGCATCAGTTTCTTTAAAGCCACCGACTTCGTCTGGACGATTGGTCTTAACGATACCGACGATCTTCGCTGGGTCGACCTTGAGTGTCGGCGAGCCAAAACGGTCGCTGCACTTGTAAACTGGGATCTCCTTACGATGTGGCGGATCAAGCGGCTCGTAGATGTCGTGCAAACCGCTCAACTCTTCCGGGTGAGCTTCGTTGAGCTCGATCAGAATATGGTCGGCAACACCACAGAAGGTGTTACTCGCACCGACACTGGTAGTCAGCACGATCTCACCGTCTTCACTAACGGAAGCGGCTTCAACCACGGCATATTTGATCTTACCGAGGAAACCATAACGAGCGGCCTGTGGCAGCATCGAGAGGTGCATGTCGAAGAACTTAGTTTCGCCCTTATTAATCGCAGCGCGAAGCGACTTATCACTTTGATAAGGAGTGCGAAACAGCACGGCATTTGCGCGAGCAAGCTCGCCATCGAGGCTATCGCCTGTCGATGCACCGGTAACGACGCCGATCTTGAAATCACGACCTGCCTCGTGCTCTGCATTTGCGCGACGCGCGATTGCGGTCGGGATCTCCTTGGCAGCACCAGCTGGAGTGAATCCGCTGAAGCCGAGGATATCCTCATTATTAATCAATGCAGCCGCGTCATCGGCCGTAATCACTTTATATCTAGTATCTTCTAACATGGTCTTTTTGGGTTAAACTTTTCTTATTTGTATATAGGAATAGAGCCAGCTATCGCACTGCGCAGAAGTATACAGAATGCCGCGCGCTCTTATTAAAAATGGATCATCAGCGACTTAGTGACCGGAGTTCGCAAGGACAGTGAGGAAGAAACCTGCGACCAATGCCGTGCCGATCACACCCGCAACATTCGGGCCCATCGCATGCATCAGTAGGAAGTTACTTGGGTCTGCCTTCTGGCCTTCGACCTGGCTCACACGTGCGGCCATTGGCACCGCACTCACACCGGCAGAGCCGATGAGTGGATTGATTTTATTCTTCGAGAAGACGTTCATCGTTTTCGCCATCAAGACGCCACAGGAAGTAGCGATGCCAAAAGCGACGATGCCGAGGAGCAAGATGCCAAGCGTCTCTGCACGCAGAAAGCGGTCGCCTGTCATCGTGATACCGACACTAGTGCCAAGGAAGATGGTGATGATATTGATCAGCTCATTCTGAGCTGCTTTACTGAGGCGCTCAGTCACATTACACTCACGCAGAAAGTTACCGAACATCAGCATACCAATCAGCGGAGAGGCTGGTGGAACAAGCAAGATACATGCAACAGTGACAATCACAGCGAAGACAAGCTTCTCAAGACGGCTCACCTTACGCAGGCTCTTCATGCGAATCTTACGTTCTGCCTCTGTCGTCAACGCACGCATGATCGGCGGTTGAATCACCGGAACCAGCGCCATGTAGCTATAAGCAGCCACCGCGATGGGTGCGAGCAGTTCTGGAGCCAAGGAATTCGCCAGGAAGATCGAGGTCGGCCCATCGGCTCCCCCTATAATACCGATCGCCCCCGAGGCTTGATCCGAGAATCCGAGGAATTGTGCACCTATGAACGTCGCGAAGACACCGAACTGAGCAGCACCACCGAGTAGCAGTGTGCGAGGATTTGCAATGAGCGGACCGAAGTCTGTCAACGCGCCCACTCCGAGGAAAATCAACGGAGGGAAGATCTCCAGTAGGATACCGAGTTGAATGTAGTGAAACAAGCCACCGGTATGTTCGCTGTTCAACTCAGTCAACTCTGCACCTTTAGTCAGACGCTCACCGACTTTAGTCTCTGCCGAGACCACACGCCCAGACGCATCGGCCCAGACCAACACATCCGAAGCTTTAAGTGCCACATCACCGATTAACAGAACTCCACCGTCAGCATCCTCATCAGCGTTACGATCACGCATCACATATAACAATGTGTTTGTGCCATACTCACCGACCGTTTCACCTGCCAGCAATGCCACAAGTGATTCTGCGCCGAGATCGCCAGCCGTTTCGGGCATGACCTTCTCAACCGCATTCAACTTAGCGACCTGCCCTTCCTGAGCGCCAACGACCATCACCTCGCCTGACACCGGGGCGCGAACCACGCTGGCAGGTTTATTGATAATACCTTGTGTCGGCAAGTTTGCGAGCATTGCACCGAATGCGATAGGCACCAGCAGCAATGGCTCAAACTTCTTATAGACAGCAAGGTAGAGGAGCACGACAACGACCGCCCACATGACTAGCATGCGCCAGTCAAGGAAGGCAAAGCCTGTGTTACCGTAGAGACGATGGAATAGATCAATCATGTGATAGGGACTCTGTTATTAGGTGGGGACTCTGTTATGAATAGGTTCGCTTAAGCGAGAGTGACCATCACTTGGCCTTCTTCGACGGCATCGCCTGCTTTAACTAGGATAGCAGTTACGGTTCCGGCCTGAGTCGCAGCAACGATGGTGTTCATCTTCATGGCTTCAAGCGTAATGACTGTCTGTCCCTCTGCAACAGTGTCACCAATAGCGACATCTGCAGAGACCACAACTGCGGCCAATGGGCTGACAACACTACCATCACCCGCGGCGGCAGGAGCTGCCACTGCTGCTGGAGTTGCGACAGGAGCTGCGACAGGAGCTGCGACACGTGCACTACTGGTTGGAGCTGCTGCTCGTGGAGCCGGAGAGGAGAAGCCCTCGTCCAACAGTTCTACTTCGACTTCGTAGGTCTTACCTTCGACACTTATACGTAAACGTTTCATGTTATTATATTCTCTAAATTGTTGTTTGTTTTAAAATGGATTCTAGCGCACGCGGTGCGATGAGAAGATCTGGCGGCGGCCTTCTTGAGCCCAACCAGGACCTCCCGGACGAATCGAGACGATGCGATGTGCACGATCTCCGATGACGGAGTGCACCGCTGCTGCCAGAACCGCCATCAGTGCAGGGTCTTCGTCCTCGCAGCTGATTGCTTCCGGGCTTGCTACAGGAGCAGGCTTCGGCGCCAGATTTGCCGCAGCGACAGCCGCTGCAACCGCAGCTTCAGCCTTCGCGGTAATCTTGGCATCATAGCGACGGAACACGGCACCGATTGACGCTGTCACTAGCGCAAGGAGCACTAGAACAACCATGACGAATGCAAAGCCGACGACGACAATTTCCATCGTCTCCGAAGACTGAACTTCGGCAGCCGGGCCGCTAACGGCCAGAATTAGGTCTAAATTATTCATAAATAATACTCAGGTGAATTACTGAAAAACACAGTTTATAGTGGGATATTACCGTGCTTCTTAGGCGGACGTGAGTCACGTTTGCTAAGAGTATTACGAAGCGCAAGAGCAATTGCAGCACGCGTCTGGGAAGGCTCGATCACATCTGTGATCATCGCATTCGCAGCTGCTTGGTAAGGAGAAGCGAATTCGTTGCGATACTCTTCACTGATTTCAGCCGCACGTTTCTTAGGATCTTCTGCATCCTTGAGCTCCTTACGGAAGAGCACATTCACAGCACCTTCAGCACCCATCACCGCGATTTCTGCAGTTGGCCAAGCAAAGACAATGTCCGCACCGAGGTCGGCTGAGCACATGGCAAGATAAGCACCACCGTATGCCTTACGCATGATCATGGTGATTTTCGGCACAGTCGCAGCAGCATACGCAAACAGCATCTTCGCGCCGTGACGGATGATACCACCCTGCTCTTGAGCAAGCCCCGGCATAAAGCCTGGCACGTCAACGAGCGTCACGATCGGAATGTTATAGATATTACATGTGCGGATGAAGCGTGCGCCCTTGTCGGAGCTATCGATGTCCAAAGTGCCGGCCTTAACCATTGGGTTATTGGCGACGATACCGACGACCACACCTTCGATACGCGCAAAGCCAACAATCAGGCTACGTGCGAAGTCCGGCATGATCTCGAAGAAATCACCACCATCGACCAAACGATCAATCACTGCCATCACATCCAAAGGCTTCTTTGGAGAATCGGGCACGATTTCGTTCATCTCCAAGTCATCAGAGAGATCGAGATCGGTCAAAACGTGAGGCGGATCTCCAAGGTTGTTGCTTGGCAGGAATGACAGCAATTTCGCAGTCATCGCCATCGCATGCGCATCATCATCAGCCACCAAGTGGATATTACCCGAGATGCTTGCGTGCGCTGCAGCCGAAGCGAATTGCTCCAACTTCGCGACTTCACCCGTTGCCGCTTTAATGACGTCTGGCCCGCAGATGAACATGTTCGCAGTATCGCGAGTCATGATAAGGAAGTCAGCCAATGCTGGCGAATATGCAGCACCACCAGCACATGGACCGGCGATCACAGCAACCTGCGGCACCACACCGGAGAGCAATACATTCTTAAAAAAGATCTGACCGTAACCACTCAAGGAATCGACGCCCTCTTGAATACGTGCGCCACCCGAGTCATTGACACCCACAACCGGCATACCAGCTTCAACAGCGAAGTCCATCAGATCGCAGATCTTCTTCGCATGAATACGACCGACAGCACCACCACCAACGGTGAAATCCTGCGCATACGCAGCGACCCCACGACCATCGACGAGTCCAGTGCCACAAACGACACCGTCATAAGGAAGCTTCTTATTAGCCAAACCAAAGCGCTGGCAAGTGTGCTCAGCATGCATGCCGAACTCCTGAAAAGTGCCTTCTTCGAAGAACACTTCAAGGCGCTCACGAGCCCCCATCTGCCCCTTGGCGTGGCGCTTCGCGAGTTTATCTTCGCCACCAGCCTTGCGTGCAGTCGCACGCCGCTCCCGAAGCTCTTCAAGTAATTTTGGATCTATAGCCATAATTGATGTCTAGTTGTTGATATTTTAAATTAATGTGTAACCTTATTTCTTCTCCTGGCAGAACTCAGTCAGCACGCCACGAGTCGATTTGGGATGAAGAAATGCGACCAACTTATTAGCCGCGCCCTCGAAAGGCACTTCATGGATCAAACGCACACCAGCATCTGATGCCTGCTTAAGTTGACCCACGACATCATCCACGCGGAATGCGATGTGGTGAATCCCCTCGCCGTTCTTCTCAAGGAACTTCGCAATCGGACTCTCCGGAGAAGTCGGCTCAAGCAACTCGATATGAACATCGCCCGCCTCAAAGAAAGCAGTGCGCACTTTCTGCGACTCGACTTCTTCACGGCCGTGCAAATGCAAGCCAAGTGCTTTTTCATAATACTCGATAGAATCTTCGAGGTTGTGGACGGCGATGCCGAGGTGATCTATTTGCTGAATCATAAGCTATTTCGTTGGTTTATGGAGCCATAAATGCGATTAGCCGGACTTACGTCAAATCATTTCTGTATTAAAATTACTTATTGACACCTTTTACTAATATTCTAGCTTCCTAGCATTAGTTAACCAAAAATCCAAATGAACAAGGATACACAAAAAAACAAAAGACTGCTAGAGGAGTTTCCCGCAGCAACACCTGAACAATGGCGCGAAGCCGCTGATAAACTGCTCAAAGGCGCGCCCTATGAGAAGGTCATGGAGCGCCAATCCCCCGAAGGGATTCGCCTGAAGCCAATCTTCTGGAAAGAAGTATTGGACACACTTCCAGCAGCAGACACTCAACCCGGCTTCGACGGCTACCTTCGCGGCACCAAAGCATCGGGCTACCGAGTGCAACCATGGGAGATCGCCCAAGAGATCCCCTACGGCACGCCGACAGAATTTAACGATGCCGCCAAGGCCGACCTGATGCGCGGTCAAGATGCGCTCAACGTCATCCTCGACATCGCCACACTTAAAGGGCTCGACCCGGACAGCGCACAAGCCGGCGAAGTCGGCGCATGCGGCCTTTCGATCGCCTGCCTGCAAGACATTAAAGTCGCATTTTCCGAAATATTACCCGAAGCGGTCAGCTTCCACATCCGCACAGGATGCGCTGGCCTCGCAGTCGGCTCGATCTTCTTCGCATGGTTGAAAGAGCAAGGCGTCGCACTGGATAGTGTCAAGGGCAGCCTCGGCATGGATCCGATCGCAGTGCGAGCTGCATCAGGGCAACTTCCAGCCGAACTCGCCGAACTGCTCGACGAGCAAGCTGTGCTCGCAGAATTCTGCGCAAAGGAAGCCCCGTCGATCCGCTCCGTCGGAGTCTCCACACTACCTTACCACCAAGCAGGCGCATCTGCCGTCGAAGAGCTCGGCATCGCACTCGCGACCGGTTCCGCTTATCTCACCGAGTTGACCGCACGCGGACTCTCCGTCGATGACGCTGCGAAACAAATCCGCTTCAGCTTCTCAATCGGCCCGAATTTCTTCATGGAAATCGCCAAACTCCGCGCAGCTCGCGTCCTCTGGGCACAGGTCGTCGCCGCCTTCGGTGGCAGCGCCGAAGCACAGAAGATCAACATGCACGCCCGCACAGGTCTCTATAATAAGACGAAGAAAGACCCATACGTAAACATGCTCCGCACCACCACCGAGGCCATGAGTGGCGTCATCGGCGGCGTGGACAGCCTCTGCGTTGGCAACTTCGACGAAGTCTCCCGCCTTCCAGACACCTTCAGCCGTCGCATCTCGCGCAACACTCAAGTGATCCTCCAGGAAGAGTGCGAACTGACTGCAGTCGTCGATCCGGCCGGTGGCTCATGGGCAATCGAATGGTTGACCGGTGAAGTCTCCGAAAAGTCTTGGGCATTCTTCCAAGAGATCGAAGCCAAGGGCGGCGTCGTTGCCACACTTAAGGACGGATTCATCGCAGACACACTCGCGAAAACAGCAGCCGGCCAAGAGAAGCAACTCAACCAGCGCCGCGTCAGCCTAGTCGGCACCAACGTCTATCCCAACCTCGACGAAGAGGAACTGGAAGCACGTCTCCCCGACTACGCAAATCTACGCGATACTCGTGCGAAAGAAATCGCCCGTGCTCGCGTCGAACTCGACGCAGATACAGATGCCAAAGTCATGGCTGCTCTGGGTAAGGTGGTCGAAGTCGATCGCGCCGGCCTCATCTCTGCAGTCATCAATGCGATCAGCGTCGGTGCCACCATCGGCGAAGTCACAAAGACCGTCCGCGCAGCAGCGAATCCGAGCTCGGTCATGCAGCCGCTACCAGTCGCACGACTCTCCGCTAAATACGAAGCGCTCCGCGCCGCATCCGCCACCTTCAAGGCGAACAACGGACACGGACCAAAGCTCTTCCTTTGCAACCTCGGACCACTCCGCCGCCATAAAGGCCGCGCGGACTTCACTAAGGGCTTCTTCCAATCGGGTGGCTTCGAAGTAACCTCACCTGCAGGTTTCGAAACACCTGAAGCAGCCGTCGCTGCACTCGGAGAATCCGCCGCAGCGCTCACCGTTGTTTGCGGCACCGATGGCGACTACGAAGAAAACTTCGCGAACTACGCCAAAGCCATCAAGCAAGCGTATCCAAATACACGCGTCATGCTCGCAGGCTTCCCAGGAGCCAACGAAGCAGACTACCGCGCAGCCGGCATGGACGACTTCATCTTCGTCAAATCCGATAACTACGAAGTCAACCGCCAAGCCCTCGAACTACTCGGCGTGCTTTAATCAACAGGTAACTAAACAACAGAAAACCGAACAACTTTCAGAATAATGAAACCTGATTTTACAAATATCGACTACACCGCACCCAAGCCAAACGCCACGCGCGAGGACTGGGCCGCACAGGTCAAACAAGAAACCGGTAAAAGTGTCGACGAACTCGTCACCGAAACCATGGAGCAGATCGACGTCGATTCGCTCTACGGAAAAGACGCCTACGAAGGCATGGAGCACCTCGACTACACAGCCGGGATAGAGCCCAACCTTCGCGGACCATACGCTACCATGTATGCTTTCCGTCCTTGGACAGTGCGCCAATACGCGGGCTTCTCCACAGCCGAAGAGTCCAACGCCTTCTATAAGCGTAATATTGCCGCCGGCCAGCAAGGTCTGTCCGTCGCATTCGACCTCGCGACACACCGTGGCTACGACTCCGACCACCCTCGCGTGGTAGGTGATGTGGGTAAGGCTGGTGTCGCGATCGACTCCATCTTGGACATGAACGTGCTCTTCGATGATATCGATCTGAGCAAGGTCTCTGTCTCCATGACAATGAACGGCGCCGTTCTGCCCGTCCTCGCGTTCTACATCCTCGCTGGCCTCGAACAAGGCCACAAACTGGAGCAGCTCGCAGGCACGATTCAGAACGACATCCTCAAAGAGTTCATGGTGCGTAATACTTACATTTACCCACCGACACCATCGATGCGTATCATCGGCGACATCTTCGAGTTCACCTCGCAGAAAATGCCGAAGTTCAACTCGATCTCGATCTCCGGTTACCACATGCAAGAAGCAGGTGCCACCGCCGACCTCGAAATCGGTTACACACTCGCTGACGGACTGGAGTATCTCCGCACAGGCACCGAAGCCGGCCTCGACATCGATGCCTTCGCACCTCGCCTCTCGTTCTTCTGGGCGATCGGTAAGAACTACTTCATGGAAGTCGCGAAGATGCGTGCCGCACGTTGCCTCTGGGCAAAGCTGGTCAAGCAATTCGACCCGAAGAATCCAAAGTCGCTCGCACTGCGTACACACTCGCAAACATCTGGTTGGTCGCTCACTGAGCAAGATCCGTTTAATAACGTAACGCGCACCGCAATCGAAGCGATGGCAGCAGCCTGTGGTCACACACAGTCGCTCCACACCAACGCACTCGACGAAGCCATCGCCCTGCCGACCGACTTCTCCGCACGTATCGCACGTAACACACAGCTCTTCCTCCAAGAAGAAACCGGCATCTGCCGTTTCATCGATCCATGGGGCGGTAGCTACTACGTCGAAGCACTCACTCAAGAAATCATGCAAAAAGCATGGGGTCACATCGAAGAGTGTGAGAAATACGGCGGCATGACCAAGGCCATCGAAGAAGGCATTCCAAAACTCCGCATCGAAGAAGCAGCCGCACGTCGCCAAGCTCGTATCGACTCGGGCAAGGAAACCATCGTCGGCCTCAACAAATATCGTCTCGAAAAAGAAGATCCACTTGAGATTCTCGACATCGATAACTCCGCGGTGCGTGACTCGCAAATCGAGCGCCTCAACAAGCTTAAAGCTGAGCGCGACAACGACGCCTGCCAAGCCGCCCTTGCTGCGATCACCAAGAGCATGGAAACTGGCGAAGGTAACGTCCTCGAACTCGCAGTCGAAGCCGCACGCTGCCGTGCGTCTCTCGGTGAAATCTCCGACGCCGTTGAAAACGTCGTCGGTCGTTACCGCGCAAAGATCCGCTCAATCAGCGGTGTCTATGCGAAGGAATTCGGAACCACACCTATTATGACTGACGTTAAAGAACTCATCTCCAAGTTCGAAGCCGACGAAGGCCGCCGCCCTCGTATCATGATCGCGAAGATGGGACAAGACGGACACGACCGTGGCGCCAAGGTGGTTGCAACTGGTTATGCCGACCTCGGATTCGATGTCGATATCGGCCCACTCTTCCAAACACCAGAAGAGACCGCACGTCAGGCTGTCGAAAATGACTGTCACCTCGTGGCAATGTCGTCCCTCGCGGCCGGCCACAAGACCCTGCTTCCATCGCTCATCGGCGAACTCAAGAAGCTCGGCCGCGAAGACATTATGGTCGTCTGCGGTGGTGTGATCCCAGCACAGGACTACGACTATCTCTACGAGAACGGCGCCAGCGCCATCTTCGGTCCAGGCACGGTGATCCCAGACTCCGCCAAGAAGATCCTCGAGCTACTGCTAGCAGACTAAGCAACGTCGAATACATTCATTCACCAAATGGCGCGGACACAGTTCCGCGCCATTTTTATGTGCCCGAGTAACAGCCATGGGGAGGTCACCTGCTTGCTGGGTGGGAGGGCATATCCTTATACATATCTTTGTCTATTTAAGTTGACGCTATGAATGGCCTATTTAAGGGTCCTCCCCTGCGAAGGGGAGGTGGCCCCGTCTGCGGGGTCGGAGGGGTTTTCGCTGGCAATGTCCATCCCTTGAAGTAATCTGTAACGTATGTCTGTTGTAGATCAAGAGCGACTCAACAACTTGCCTGCGCTAAAGCATTTCCGAACCAAAACTACGAACGCACACTCTTCCTTCAAGCGACAGGCATTCAAGTTATTCGATTTGAAAACAAGACTGTCTTCGACCACCCAGAGTGGGTATTAGAACAGATTCGCACGGCAGTTAACAACAGCTAAGGCTCGCCCCGAAACCCTTCCGTCTCGGCAGACCGATCCACCTTCCCTTCGCAGGGAAGGAGTCATTTAGTGGTAACTCCACTGCCCTCAGACTTATGTATAAGGATATCCTCGAGAGCCAGTGGGGGACGCAGCATTCCCGGGGGTATTTTTAGGGACAGGCAATGTTGATGAAGGCGAAGGGCACTGCGATTTACGATAGATTGCAAACGATTGCATGTTCGTGGTATTCCTTGGCTATAGATGTATTATGCGCTGTTGGTGAGTGTTTTGTGCCACGTCGGTCTCTTCCTGTGACATGGTTTGAATGCTTTTTTTATATTTGTTCATTTAATTGCGGCATGTTGCACCTGCAGGGTTGACACCTTGCTAATACCTCTCATTAGTGGTGTTAATGTTGCGCGGCAGTTGTCTTCTTTTTGCCTGCAGCATTCGGAACTTGAGGGGTGTTTATTCACTCTTGGAGTTTTTTTAAGCCTTTCATGCGTCAGCGTGAATTTACCCCAATTAAACAAAAGGTTACCCTATGAAGAAAAGAATGCTGATGCTCGCATCACTTGTCGGCAGCGCAGTGCTGTCGCAGGCCTCGATTATTACCGATAATCTGACTCAGGAAC
>CAJQOS010000024.1 GCA_905479975.1 uncultured Puniceicoccaceae bacterium
AGGCTTCAACAACAAGATAGGATGGCTCACTAGGCAGGCATACGGATACAGAGATGAGGGCTATCTACATTTGAAAATATACGACCTCCCAAACCTATCCACTCGCAAGGAACTATAAAACGCACTTCCGTGAAGAGCCCTCATTTTGGGCATTTGCGCTGATGTTTGGCCTACAGGGGATGGCGGTTACGGCGTATGCATTTCACGTGTTGGCGATTTCCGCGGAACTCGGTGTTTCTTCGAATTACATTCTAGGGCTGTTCATGCCGATTGCGGTGGTGTCGGTCATTTCGGGGTTCGTCGTCGCTTGGTTGACCGATCTGCCTACGATTCGGATCAAATATTTACTGTGCGTGATGGCGGTGTGTTCGTTGCTGGGGTTTGGCGCGCTGGCGGGTGGCGATTATCCGCAGATCAGCTGGTTGCAGGTTCTCGGGTTTGGTATCTGCGGTGGCTGTTTCGGAGGTCTGTCGTCGGTCGTTTGGCCACGGTTCTACGGGCGCGAGCACTTGGGCGCGATATCCGGTTTGTTTATGACCGTGATCGTGCTCGCCAGTGCGGTCGGGCCGTTCTTGTTGAGTGCCGCCGAACTGTATCTGGGCTCCTATCGTGTGGGGTTTATCTTTGTCGCGATGCTGGCCGCGTTGCTTGCGATCGCATCATTACGCGCGGATAATCCACAGCGTCGCCTCGGCGCTTAACTGTAGCGTTTGACGATTTGCGTGAACTCGCGGAACTTCGGGTGGTCGGCACTACCAACGAGGCTGTAGAAAATCGTCTCGGAAGGGAGCACGTGTGCATCCATCGAGAGGAGTTGCTTGAGGACGGGCTCGCGGTCTTCGGGGCGGCGCTCGCTGATACAATCCGAGAGCAGAGTGACGCCAATATCGTCGCCGAGGGCTTGGATTGCGGTCTGGTAAATGCAGATCGAGGTCTCAATGCCGATCAGGAGCAAGTGGTCGATTTGGTTACTCTCGATCCAGCGGTTTAGGCCGTCGGCCTCCATGGCGGAAAAAGTGCTCTTCTCGAAGGTTGGGGTGTTCTCCGGTAGAATCTGCTTGAGCGCTCCGGTGGTGTTGCCGAGTTTTTCGGGGAGTTGCTCGGTGACTGCGAGGGAGCAACCAAGCAGTGACGCGGCCTCGACGGCAAAGCTGGTGCGCTTGAGCAGGCGTTCGCGATCAGGCATCGCGTTGAGGAACGGATCCTGGAAATCAATGAGAAGGAGGCCGAGGTGTTGTGCTGGATTGGACATGTTGAAAGAGACCCTCGAACATTGAGCGCCGAACGTCGAACTTTGATTTAGGTCGGAGATGTATCTTTTTTGAGAGTAGAAAGGTGGGGCACAGACTGTGACTTCTGCTGCTTGGGCTCAGTGCGGCAGCTGAAGCAGCCGGTCCTTGGGGGCGTTGAATCGGCTGCCTTTAGCCGCCGTTCTTTTTTGCAGTGGCTGGGGGCGCGCCGCACTCAAGAATTAACTAGGCCTTGCGAGCGCGAATTTGGACGAACGATTCATCCTCGAGGCATTGGATAGATGGGGAATCGGGAGGGGGAGCTTGAGGGGCCGCGTCTAATTATGGCCGTGGCGCTGCAACTAAAAATAGCGAGTGAGACGGGTGCTTTTGGTTGCAACGTCAACAATCAGCGGCAGAGTCTCGCCTTTCATTGTTACGCTCTCATGGAATGGCACTTTAAAAGTATCGCACGTAAGTCATCGCTCTCGCAGGCTCCTTTTCAACCAGGGGACAGGGTTGCTTGTCTGATTTTCAAAGATGTCGAGGCGGGTGAGATGGGGCGAGCGGATGTGCTGCCTGATGAAGTGGATGCGTTTGAACTACCGGGCGAGATACTCGGGCGCTGGACGCGGGTGGTAAAAGATCCGGATGATGAGAGCGCGAATGTTCGAGAAACGGTGGCGTCTGCGGAGGACTTTTTTCTGTCTTTGTATGAGAATGACCAGGCTGGCGCTCAAGAGGAGACGGATGCACTCAAGCATTTACTTGCGCTGATGCTGGAGCGTAAGCGCGTGGTGCGCGCACTCGGCAAGCGCCAGACCGAAGGCACACAACTGTATCGTCACGTTAAGACCAAGCAAGAGCTGGAGGTGCCCGTCGTGGAGATCTCCACGAACTTGATGCTCAAGATCCAAGATACCCTCGGCGATATTATTTTATAATCACAACCCACTACTATGATCCTACGTAAATATCTGACTCTGGTGAGTCTCCTGACGTCTCTATTATTTTTCACTGGCTGCTTCGAGAGTATCGAAGGCTATAAAAACGAGATTGAGAACATGCAAACGCCTCGCTTGATGATAGAGGCGCGGGGCATTGACTATGGTGGCGGAAGTGGAAATCGAGTCACATTGCCGATTTCAGGCACACAACTCAAACTGGAGCGCGAGCCAGTCGTGGGTGAATATGATATTATCAACGTCGATATGGTGAAGGTCGATATGGGAATCGCTTTGATGATCCAGTTGACCGATAAGGGCAGTCGTGAGCTGTATCGCCGTTCGGTCACGCATTCCGGCAGTCGCATTGTTCTCACTACGAATGGGCAGCCGATCGGTGCGAGACGCTTAAGCGGGACGATCGAAGATGGGCAGTTTTTTACCTTTGTGGAAATTCCGGATGATGAGCTTGGCCAATTTGTGCTCGATCTGAAGGCGAGCATCGCAGAGCTCCAGACACATTATAAGTATTAAGCGCGTCGACCCACTTTATTGGTTATGTATTTGAGGTTTATTCAATTACTGGCGCTCGGCGTGGCTTTGTTGCTCGCTCCGGAAAGCGCCTTTGCTGGGCTGATTTGGCCGACGCCTAATCCGGCGTTTCAGAAGGGCCAGTCGATCGAGGCATTTATACAACCCACCGCTTCGGGAGTGCCTGAGTCTGGGCTGTTTGGGTGTGTGCGTAATAGCGGCGGGCGTTTTCACGAGGGCTTGGACTTGTATCCAGTCGAGCGCACCAGAAGTGGCGAACCTGTTGATGCTGTTTATGCAGTGTTGCCGGGGCGCATCGTTCACGTGAACAAAACGGCCGGTTATAGTAGTTATGGTCGGTATGTCGTGGTCGAGCATGATCAGGAAATCCCCGCCTTTCATACGCTGTATGCGCACTTAGCAAGTGTGGGGGAGGGCATCAGAATCGGTGCCCGCGTGGAGTCTGGAACGCCGCTTGGCGTTATGGGGCGTTCAGCATCGTATTCGATCCCGCGCACACGAGCGCACTTGCACTTTGAAATCGGTTTTCGGCTGACGAATCAATTTCAAGCATGGTATGATCGCCAGAAATACGGCAGTAAAAACCGACACGGAAATTGGAACGGGATGAATCTCGTCAGCCTCGATCCGTTGGATTTTTACGAAGCGATTCGTAAGGGCAAGGTCAGTAATGTCTATGAATACCTGAAAGTGACTCCTGCCACTGCGCGCATTCGTGTGCAGACTTCGGCTGTCCCGGATTTTGTTAAAGATTATCCTTCGCTGGTCACACGGTCCTATATAGGCAAGCAAGTCGTCGCATGGGATATTGCGTTTACTCAGTATGGTGTGCCGAAGGAGTGGACGCCACGCTTTGCCGATGAGGCGATCGGAGGCCGCCCAGGTGATGTTAAGGTATTAGCCTATAGTCCGACACTCTTGAAAAAGCAGACCTGCCGCCGCGTATTAGACGTGGGAGGCACAACGCCGAAGATCTCGTCCGGCATCTTGAGCACGTTGAAGAAGCTATTTGGGTTCAAGTAGGGCGCTCTTCGCAGTATAGTGTAGCGTGATGGGGAACCCATTGCGATGCGTGTTAGCGGTTGCTTTGGCTCTGAGAAAAGCGACATGAGTGTCGCTTCTACGCTTCCCTTTGACATTTAGGCAGTGCTTCGCCAGGGCATTTCGCCCTCAATACATTGAGAATACTAAGGATATATAATGAATAAAGGGACCCGATTATTAGCTGCGGCGTTTATAACAGCCGTCATGTTATCGCTGCTATTACTGAATATAAACAAGCAGGATACAGCATCTACAGGCGATGCCTTGGTGGTGTATTGTGCGGCGGGCGTGAAGCCGGCGATTTTTCCGTTGGCGCAGGCGTTTGAGGCCGAGTATGGGCAGGAAGTGCAGCTGATGTATGGTGGTTCGGGGACCTTGTTGAGTAACTTGCAGGTGTCGCAACAGGGGGATCTCTATATTGCTGCCGATCAAAGCTATCTCGACATTGCTGCCGAGCAGGAGCTGATCGCGGAAACGATGCCGCTGGCATGGCAACGACCGGTGATTGCCGTGGCCAAAGGGAACCCGAAGAATATCAAGAGCTTGGCAGATTTGAAGCGTGCCGATATTCGTGTTGCACTCGGTAATCCGGATGCGGCTTCGATTGGCAAGCAAACGAAGACCGTGTTGGAGGGAGCGGGGCTGTGGGCTGCGGTCAAAGCGCAGGTCGAGCAAAATGGCGTCTTTAAACCGACGGTGCCAGAAGTGGCGAACGATGTGAAGCTCGGCGCAGTGGATGCCGGCGTGATTTGGGATGCGACCGTGGCGCAGTATGCGGAACTCGAAGCGGTGCATGTGCCGGAATTCGATGCGGTGCGTAAGCAGATCAGTGTGGCGGTGTTGTACTCTAGCCGGCAAGCGACTGCAGCACTGCGATTTGCGCGCTATTTGAATAGTCGCGAGGGCAACGCCGTCTTTAGTGAGCGCGGCTTTGAGGCGGTGGATGGCGACGTCTGGGCGTGGCACCCGGAGATTACTTTTTTCAGTGGTGGTGTGAATCGACGTGCAGTGGAATCGGTCGTCAATGAGTTCGCCGATCGTGAGGGCATCACGGTGAATGCCGTCTATAATGGCTGTGGGATTTTAACCGGGCAGATGCGCACCATCGATCAAGAGAATGGAGCGGGCTTTCCAGATGTGTATATGGCCTGCGATCGTTACTATTTGGATAATGTCAGTGAATGGTTTCAAGAGGATGTGAATGTGTCCGAAGCAGCGATTGTGATCGCGGTGCCGAAGGGGAATCCGAAGAATATTCAGAGCCTGCAGGATCTCGCACAACCAGGCATGCGTGTGTCTGTGGGGCAGCCGGATCAATGCACGGTTGGTGCATTGACGCGCGTCATGATGCAGAACATGGGGATCTACGACGATGTCATGAAGAATGTCGTGATGCAAACGGCATCCTCATCCATGCTGGTGCCAACGATATCAACCAAGTCCGTGGATGCGACAATCTGCTATAACACGGACACAAAGGCCGAGAGCGATAAGGTGGATGCAGTGCGCATTGATTCGCCAGACGCGAAAGCGATTCAACCCTTCAGTATCGCCCGTTCTAGCGACCACAAGTATATCGGGCGTCGCTTGTTTGCCGCCGTCGCAGCCGCTAAAGCAAATTTTGAGGAGGCAGGCTTTGACTTTAAGCTGGGTAAGGATGATACCAAGTAGTGCGGCATCGTCTCGAGAGCGCACCACTTTAAGCGGTGTTTCAGTTCAATTTCCTAATCGTAATCTTTATCATAATCCTAATCTAAACAGCAGAGCATGAGCAATTTACTGACTCAAAATAAGAGTAAGAGTAATAAGAGTAAGATTTAATGACACCCACTCACAATAACCACACACTTGGCGGCGGCCTTTCGGATAAGCTGTTTTTCCTCTGCATGGGGATTATTGGTGGCACCTATGTGTTGCTGATCGTGCTGTTGTTGGCGGCGGATGTGGCCTATATGCTCAAGGGCGCGAGCTGGCACGAGATTGTATTTGAGAATCCGATGGTGTTGGCGTTGGGTAAGCCAGAGATCCGGCATTCGATCATGCTGAGCCTGATTTCCTGTTCATTGGCGGCGTTGCTGTCGTTGTTTGTCGCGGTGCCGCTGGGTTGGTTACTGTCGCGTTTTCGCTTTTGGGGACGCACCGTGTTGGATGCTGTTTTAGATATTCCGATCGTGTTACCGCCGTTGGTGGTGGGCTTGAGTTTGTTGATTTTGTTTCAATTTTGGCCCTTTACGATGGAGATCCCGTTCTTGGGTAAGTCGTTGAACGAGCTGGTGGTCTATCAGGTGCCGGCGGTGATTCTGGCGCAGTTTTCGGTGGCGGCTGCGTTTGCGGTGCGCACCATGAAGGCGACCTTTGACGAGATTAATCCGCGCTGTGAGCAAGTGGCGCTGACGCTGGGGTGTTCACGGATGCAGGCATTTATGCGAGTGGCGTTACCGGAAGCAGGGCGGGGCATGTTGACTGCATTTACCTTGGCCTGGGCGCGTGCCTTAGGCGAGTTTGGGCCGTTGTTGATCTTTGCCGGTGCCACGCGTAATAAGACCGAAGTGCTCTCGACGACGGTGTTTTTAGAAATGAGCATCGGTGATCTGGAGGCGGCGGTGGCGGTCTCGTTGATCATGGTGCTGGCTGCGGTGACCGTGCTACTGATTACCCGAATCTGGGGAGCGAAAGATGTCATGGTATGATTACCTTGGATAACATAACAGTGCAGACCGGAGAGTTTGTGCTGCGTGAGGTGTCGCTGCAGCTGGAGGCGGGCGAGTATGGCGCGCTGATGGGACGAACCGGTTGCGGTAAGACGACTTTGCTGGAGGCGATTATCGGTCTCAAGCCTGTGCAGGGCGGCACGATTCATATCGGTGGTGTCGATGTCACGCATGCGCGACCTGCGGCACGCGGGATCGGCTATGTGCCTCAAGATGGTGCGTTGTTTTCGACCATGACGATTCGCGAGCAGTTAGGCTTCGCTTTAGAGATTCGTCGCCAGCCGAAAGAGCAAATCAAGCAGCGCGTGGACGAACTGGCGAAGTGGTTGAATATTGAGCATTTATTGGCACGTCGACCGCATGGTTTGAGCGGCGGCGAGCGTCAACGTGTGGCGATGGGGCGCGCCTTGGCGTTTAACCCTGCGATTTTGCTGTTGGATGAACCATTGAGCGCGGTGGATGAAACCACACGTGGCGACATGTATGATTTATTACGCCGTGTGCAGCAGGAGACGGAAGTCACCGTGCTGCACGTGACTCACAATCTAGAGGAAGCTCAGGAACTCGCAGACGCCGTTTTTGTCTTGAGCGATGGCTGCATACGAAAGGAAGAAATCTAATGGAAATTGAATTGAATGAACGGTCTTTCGATGTGGTAGAGGGCACGAGTCTCGATGCGTTGCGCGATGCGGAGCGCCCGCAGGCGGATATCGTGATCTTAAATGGTGCGGCCATGGCTGCCGATGCGACTTTGTCTTCTGGCGATGAGGTGTGTCTGATTCAACGTGGTGTGGCTCGATCGGAGGATGAACTGGAAGCGTTGATGGCTGCGCGGCATACCCCCGGTGTGCATACTAAAGTCAAAGCGGCGACGGTCGGCATTGCAGGGCAGGTCACGACGATCATCCCTGGCAAGTCGCCTTGTTTGTCCTGTATTTACCCCGAAGGGCCGACGCATTGGAAGCGCGAGTTCCCTGTGCTGGGGACAGTTTCCTCGATGGCTGCTTCGATTGCGGCGGTGGAAGGTATCAAGCTGATCTGCGGCTTAGGAGAAACGCTGGCCGGCACGATCCTGTATTACGACTCTCGTAATATGAATTTTTAGCGTATCCCGATCATTCGGCGCCCTGATTGCCCGATTTGTGGAAAGTCGTAGGGCGGGCAAGGAAAAGGCACTCCGAATCGATGGAATCAAAACCAGCAGGAGCTCTTTAATTGTGGTGTTGTACTTACCCACACGCGAATTAGTGGGCGTTATCTGGATATTAAATACATTTCGCTCTTACGATCTAACATGCTGCCGAATTGTTGATCATATCCCAGCCGTTTGAGCTCTAAGTCGCGATTCAGCTTCTTAACGAAGGTTTGAGCGACTGTGACGTCTTGGAACTGTCTGAACTTAGCCTCTCCGTTGGTTTTGCCCATATATACACGATATGTTGGGGGGCCTCTCTTAGTGTGGATGACGTTGAATTTATACTCAGTTGTTTTCATCGTATTGAAAGTTATAGACGAGGTTATAGTCAGCCCATGGCAACAAAGCAAAAAAAAAAGGTTCTTCGAGATTTCCAGTGGATGGTTGCATATCTTGATGATTCTGATGAACCAAAGAGATGAGCGTATCATCAGAAGATTTGTTTGGTCAGATACTTGGTTTGGGAGAGGATTGGGAAGTTCACCAGACCGAGTATG
>CAJQOS010000025.1 GCA_905479975.1 uncultured Puniceicoccaceae bacterium
GTGGTGTTTCTTATCGCCGAGGTCGACGCCGATTATCGTTCTGAATTGTTTCTTCTGAGGCTGTTTTTTTGTAGTTTTCATAAGCAGACAAGATCACAGGTCGCTGGCGCGACCTCAAACCTTCTCATCCTATCTGCGCTACGTCGCAGTCGATTTCAGAGGCCGCGTCTGCGATACCATCGCGAGTTTCCTCAGCGTCAGCGCCGAAGGGAAGCTCGGGACCTTTTTCTCCGGCGTCGCACTGCTCGCTTGTGCCTTGCTCCTCGGGATCATCGCTTACGCGAAATCCCGGGAGCGTGAGCGTCACAGGACACTCTGGGCCCTACTGTCACTTATCTTCCTCTACATCGCGTTCGATGAAATGATCCAAGTGCATGAGGTATTCGGGCCGCCCCTCGGCACCGCACTGGGAGCCAAGGGCTTACTGCGCGGATGGGCGGTTCCTGGCATGATCGCCACTGCACTCGTGGGACTCGCCTATCTACGATTCCTGATCGACCTCCCGAGGCGATCACGCTTCCTTTTCGTCGTTGCTGGCGCGGTTTACGTCTTCGGTGCACTGGGAATGGAACTCGTCGGAAACTGGTATACAACCGATAGACCGCAGGACCTCAGCTACGGGATCATTGCAACGATCGAGGAGATCTTCGAGATGGGCGGGATCGTCGTCTTTGTATACGCCCTCCTCGACCATCTGGAGCGAACCCTCAGCCAAGGCGTGCACGTCTCCTTTCGATGACTGTTTGTTGTGCGCCATCGCATACCAATCACTAAAGGGATTACGCCCAACTAATAACACAGATTAGAGACAGTTAAAACCCGCGGTATCAACGCAACGAAAAGCTGCGCGTGGACATCGAAGAGCATACCCCCACGATCAATCTGTAAGAATCGGCCCGTTTATATAGAGCATCCGGTTGCAAAGATACTTTTCTTATTTTATTTAGAGGCAGCACATTACGTTAGTTCGACGATTTCGTAATATAAGCGGATCAGTCGGCATTGAAGCATCAGCTATCGTTTTCTAGGTAGTACCCTCAACAAGGAGATCTAAGCCATGACTAAAATAATACCCCGCGTCCACCCGGCCACCATATTCCGACTCATCATAACAATAATAGTGGGAACCCTGACCGCGACGTTCATAAATGCCGGCACTCTGGTGAGCGCCGGCGGGCAGTGGAAAGTCAGGCAAGTCAACACCTTCATTAGCCCAACCAGCATCGACATCGCAGAAGATGTCCTATTGGGGTTTTCCAATTCGGCCGAGGCCTGCCAAGTCGTCGACCATATCGATTTTGGGGAACACGGCAAGTTCTCCGAAAACCAACCTTTTCCCGGGCTCATTAATGGCGAGGATTCCTTCGTGGTCGAAGCCATAGCAAACATTCATGTCACCACTCCAGGCAACATCACCTTTGGCCTCGTGTCGGACCACACCGCCCGTCTAAGTATTGACGGCGTCGAGCTAGTCACAAAGGCAACGAGCCTCACCAGCTTCGGAACCGTCAACCTCGTCGCAGGCACGCATTCCGTTCGTGTGGTTTATTACGAAACCACTGGCGACCAAGAACTGGAGATATTCATCGCCACGGAGCTCGGGACCTTCACGGAGATAGGGGCAACCACCTTCGAGCTATTGGATGCCTCAGGTAGCTACGCGCCCACCAGTATTACACCGCCCCAAATGAGCTTCCCCGCAAATGCGGTCGCCAGCGCGGTCGTCGCGGAAATGGCTCCCGTTGGCGGCACCGGCAGCAGCTACACATTTAAAATTGGATATGCCTTGGACTCCTCTCCAACGGAGCTCATCTCTGCAGCGACGACATGGACCTACCTCGATGACGGCACAGAGCCGGCTACAGACTGGACAGAAGCGGCATTTGACGATGCCGCATGGAGTACTGGCACAGCACCGCTAGGCTATGGAGATCCTGCCCCCACGACTGCCATCGAAATGGGCCCCAAGGAAAGCACCCGCCACCCCACTTATTACTTTCGCAAGCAATGCACTCTCCCCGCAGGTGAACTCGCACGCGTCGATGCCCTACGTATAAGGCTCCAACGCGACGATGGAGCGATCATCTATTTAAACGAAGTGGAAGTGCTGCGAACTGGCATGGCCGAAGGCGCTGTAGATTACACGACGCTCGCCAATCAAACCACAACCGGTGCAATGGAGACCACCTTCTTCGAATTTGAAATCGATCCGGCGGCACTCGTCGAAGGCGAAAATGTGATCGCAGTCGAAGTGCATCAAGCGAACCTCGTCAGCTCCGATCTCATTTTCGACATGGTTCTAGAATACGACCGACGGACGAATATCAACGGAGATGAGCAATATTTCGCGATTGATGGCAATCAACTCATCTTAGCTCAAGATGCGGCCTCAATTCCGGCGCTCGAGGGCAATGAATTAAACCTCAATATCCGTGTAACCGACGAATGCGGCGCCAGCTTTGAAGCCGCATTCATCCCAACAGTGACCGCCGCGCAAAGCGTACTGCCTACCGACATCGCCCTCGACAATAGCAACGTGCCCGAGACCGCTAGCATCGGCACCATCGTCGGATTGTTCTCTGCCACGGACACTGATAGCAGTGGCGCCCATGCATTTACATTAGTCCTGAATGAAACTTATCCCGATAATTCATACTTCTCCATCACTGGTTCGCAATTGCGGACTGCCGACGCCCTCGACCCCGCGAGCTACGAGATCGGCGTGCAAGCAACCGATCCAACAGGCAATACCTTTACGGAATCCTTAACCGTCACCGTCGACCCAGTAGACTCACTCATCACACTATCGCCGAATACCTTACCAGTTAACGCCCTCGCGCACAGTGCAGTCGGCACGCTCGACACGACCGACGCATTCGCAACGAGTCACAGCTATCGCCTGATTTCCCCACTAGCTCCGACACCGACCACATTAATCAGTTTTGGCGACACTTGGAAATACCTCGACGACGGCAGCAATCAGGGCGCCGCCTGGACTGCTCTCACATTTGACGATAGCGCGTGGGTTGCAGGGGCGGCACCACTGGGCTATGGAGACCACGATGGAGCATCTCCCACCACCACGGTGAGTTTCGGCCTCGACGCAGACAACAAATATGCCACCACCTATTTCCGCAAGAGCTTTAGCATCACTGACCCGAATGTGGTGGACTCGCTGGAGTTTGAGATCGCGGTCGACGACGGAGCAGTCTTCTACCTCAACGGCATCGAACTCATCCCCCACGTTCGTGCGAACGACGTTGATTCCTTCGACGACTACACCGGCGAAGGCGACGGCGGAGAAGGCAACCACGTATCACTCCTGCTCAATACTACAATCAACCAAATCCTGCGAGCTGGCACCAACGTGCTCTCTGTCGAAGTGCACCA
Organism: uncultured Puniceicoccaceae bacterium; assembly: GCA_905479975.1. GTDB lineage: Bacteria > Verrucomicrobiota > Verrucomicrobiia > Opitutales > Coraliomargaritaceae > Lentimonas. The sequence continues at coordinate 3,391 of CAJQOS010000025.1, forward strand.
GACCGCTGCGAATAGCAGTGACATCTGGCTAGACATGAGCCTACAAGCACACCTCAGAGCATCAGGCACGGATGCAGATCACTTCTACATCAGCGGCGATCAAGTCTTCCTCAATAAAGCGGCCGGCGTCTCCCCACTCCTAAACGGGGTCGCCTTCACGCTCAACGTCGAATCAACGAATGAATTTGACGAAGGCATCACCGACACCGTCGTCATCACCATCGATGACTCTGCGACCAATACGGCAACTGACATCCAACTTAGCAACGACACGATGGCCGAGAAATCACCAGCATTGACCATCATCGGCGAGCTTACGGCGGCGCTGATCGACAGTGGTGCATTCACATATTCACTACCGATCGATGCGAGTTACCCAGACAATAGCCAGTTCATGGCTGCAGGCGGTCAACTCGTCACCACGACCTCTCTCGACTATGACGATGGTGCAACACGCTCGATACTGATCCGCTCGACAGGCAACACCGGCGCATACATAGAAGAAGCCTTCACCATCAACGTGAACCTCGTCCAGCAAGCTCCAACACTGATCACGCTCTCGAATCGCAGCTTCGCCTATGACGATGACAGCGGCACCACCATCGGCCTGCTCGATGCCGTGGATGAAAACGAAGCAGAGCTACACACCTTCATCCCATGGCCCGAGCAGCTCGGCACGCCAATCATCACCAATGGATCGACTTGGAAATATCTCGACGATGGATCCGATCAGGGCACTGCATGGACCGCGCCATTATTTGACGACACCGGTTGGCCCAGCGGCAGCGCAGAGCTTGGTTATGGGGATGGAGATGAAGCCACCGTCGTCGGCTTTATCGATACGGATACAGAAACACCCGACATCCAAAAAAATGCAACGACCTACTTCCGGCACACCTTCGATATCCCGAGTCTAAATGGAATCAACGGCGCGCGAGTTCATGTAACCCTTGATGACGCCGTTGCCGTCTATCTGAACGGCACTGAAATCTACCGATCTGCCAACTTAGCCGCAGCCGCCCTCTATGATGACTACGCCAGCAGCGGAGTCACAGACGATACCATCGAGACATTCGTAATCGCAGACGGCCTGCTACTGCAGGGATCCAATACACTTGCAGTCGAGGTTCACCAATGGAGTGCAACCAGTTCGGATGTGAGTTTCGACCTACTGCTACAACCCATCGAGACGAACCCCTACGCCTCATATTTTACGATCAATGAAAATGCACTCGTTACGAATGTCGATTTCTTAACTACCAGCGTCACACCTCCACATATATTTGAAATACCAATCGTGGCAGAAGACCCAGGCGGAAATATGATCCAACAAACATTTAGCATTGCGATGAGCACACCGTCCTACGACACCGACTTCGACGGGCTCCTCGACGACTGGGAAATCACCCATTTCGGCGATCTCAGTGCAAACTCAACTGACAATGCCGACAACGACCGAGACACAAACGAACAGGAACAGACTGCCGGAACCGATCCAAACGACCCAGCGGACTTCCTACACATCACGTCCATCAACATCGTCGGCGGCATGCCCAGAATCGAATGGGAAGGCGTCCAAGGGCCGAGCTACAGCATCTACTACCGCAACGACTTAAGCAGTGGCACGTGGCTGCTACTGGAAGACAGCATCACCACAGAAACCCCCGACACGCTCACTAAAGATGATCCGGAAGTCCCACTCCCCAGCAAGCGCTTCTATCTGCTGGAAGCTCAAGCAGCGCCTCTGCCTTAGGCAGCATCTGCCGGATACCGGGGATCAGTTGATGGCAGTCCTAAATTTAAAAAATGTGGAGCTGACATCAGGATCAACGTAGGCCAGCCCGACCGACCAAACTCCCAATCCCTCATAAGTCGAGGCAGTGACCTCGATTCGACGATCCGAACAGACCCATTGCTGATCAACAAATACAATACCAACCGTTTCCCATGTTTTTAGATCTTCGGAGACCTCCAGAGAATAATTAAGTAGCGAGTCGTTGCCGCGCAACTGAACTGTCAACTCAGTTCGACGAGCAGTCGCCCCGGGCTCAACAGAAACAGAGACTCGACCGATTGCAGGTGGTAACTGAAACGCATACTCCTCCAGATTACTACGGCCGTTGCCATTGGAATCGAGATACTTCGTCTCTTCTAAGCTACCATCAGCCACCCGATGAATCGATTCCGCCCAATCTGAAAAACCAGAGTAAGCATTAAATCCTCCAAATTGAGCCATCAACTGAAGGTTCTCAGCTACCACAGATTCAGCGGGATGGATTCGGTTCGTAAAAACCGAAAACGCATCTCCGGACGTCTGCGCCTGCAGACTTCCGCTATCGCCCTCAAAATAGAGAGGGAGAACCGTAAAATAACTATCATCGGTCGGCAAGCCATTCTCGAACGTATTCGTATCCCAAGCAACCAGAAACAGTGCTTCGCCTGCCACGACCCCAAACAGTTCTTGTTCATCAATCAACAGATCCGGGATCGCTGTATTCAGAAGGTAGCCGGAGTAAAATTCGCAACTACTCGCAAGCACACAATTCACACTCGTGCCTTCACTCAAAACAGTCCCGGGGGTGACGAGATCGATGGGAGCATCCGGTACAAAGGTCTCAAAATCGATTAACTCTCCCACACGCACAGAGAGCAACACCGCGCAACCAGAGTCACGGTCAAGAACGCTTCCAGATTTGCCGGTAAAGTTAGTCAGCCCACCGCCCCAGTCTAGTCCCGCATAAGCGACGGAAGAGTAGAAGGATAACAATAGAATAAGTATGTTTCTGTTCATATTAGTAAATGTGCTAAATCGTGTAAATTACATGCGTATGCCCCTACTTTACAGGACTCCAAAAATACGTATCTCCTGAATTGAATACAACAAAGCCATCGCCCGGTTGAAATTCAGAGGGGGCACTAAATTCACCGGTCGTATCATCCAGGTAAAAGCCCTCACCGAACTGACCGGTTTCCGTATCATACGCCAAAACCTGATCTCCATCTTGCAGAGACGAACCAGCACGAAAGCCACTCTCCTTAAGTCCCAGGTTCCCAAGCTGAAAGGCGGTGTCACCCTCGAAGCGCTTGTTATAATGGGAAGAAACAAAATTGTATCCGGGGTATAATGGAACATTAAGTGGCGCGTCAAAAACAATACCTTGAATCCGGATGTCCACAGTTACATCGGTGCGCGGATCAAGAACCAGAAAACTAGTCCCCGGAAGAATTGCAGTCTCACCGGCATAAACAAGCCCCCCCTCTTCAGCACTGGTCCATCCGACATGTTCAGTGATCGTCGCATTTGACAGCCAGAATTTCTTAAATTCACGTCCATCGTAGAAATGTACCTGCATCGCCTTCAGATCAATCGCACCTGCGGGTAAAAAGGTACCATCTTCAGGAAAGATCTCATTCAGTGTGTAGAGTGCATGGACCGAGAATGATTCATTGCCCTCAAGCTCACTCAACCTCCCGGCAAAACCATCCTCCACGACCTCCACAGTCCTGCCCTCAGCACTCGATGCTCCCAGAAAAAACCATGCGCCCGCAGAACTGCCCTCAGTCACCCGCAGAATATAAGTAAACTGATCATCGATTACTGAAAAAGCCCCTGCCGTATCCTGAAAGACAGACAAATCGAGATCGACACCATCCAAACGGCCACGAGCCATCGCCCCCTTGAGGAAAGGCACACTCACAAGTTGTGATCGCGATCCAGCTTCGGATATCCGTAATTGATGTGTCCCGGTGCGGCCAAGCTCGACACGAGCGCCACTCAGAGTGGACAAACTGAAACTCAGCGCAATCAGACTAAAAACTGTAATTTTATGTATCATGATTCAAGAAGTCCCGTTTTTACTGATTAATCGCTTGGACACGATATTGCCTTTTGTGAATGACATTCCCGGCACTCGGATCCACCCAGACCATCTGCCCTCCACTTCCTAGCAAGGTTTCGCTCGTTACGAATGTTTTCCAATTATCATCACTATACTCGATCTCATAGGAACGGTCGCTCACACTAGTCCAAGAAACCCCTAGGACTGGCTTCAGCTCCAACAGATCAGTCGCATCGGACGGATCCGTGCCTGCGACCCACTCGTCATAATTACTAACCCCATCGCCATCGAAGTCTTCATCTTCGCCGCCATTCGCAACATCGGTGCCTCCAAAGTATTGGATCTCCCATTCGTCGGGCAGGTTGTCGGCATCGGCCTCCGGCTCTGTTGGCGTACTATATTCACGAATGGTGAAATTAGAGACTGTATGGCTTCCTGTTGCAGCGACGACCGCGAGGGTATCAAGGCTTGAGACACCGCTCTGGGTTGTGCGGAATGCATAATTGTTGGCTAATAGAATCTCGGGCCCAGCCTCTTCCGCGACATATACGCTATATGTATGCGAAGGTATGTCCCCTACGATTCTAAAGTGATAACTATTTCCGGCTGTGTAATTGACCACACTGTCTGCGTTATACACCCCCCCATTTCTTACATTGATTTCCCCTGCTTCACTAAAGCCTACGATCACTGCTAGATCATCCCATGCTGCAGCATTACCCAATGAAAGCCCCGTGGTACCATTCATGTTCGATACGTTCGGCACCACGTCATATTCCGCGCTAAACTGTCCGGCCTGCAACTCGATGCTTCTATTCTGCCACTGAGTGGTACTGAGCAATCCATCTGTTGCGGGCGGTTCAACTGGCGGTGTGACTGGGCCAGTTCCGACACCCTCCATATCGGCAAACATGAAGAGTAGGCTTGGGACCGAGGCGCTTGTGCCACCCCATGGTGGGCCGTATGAACCAGCGCCAGCGATGCTTGTAGAGTAAGCGACAGAGGTTGGGTTCTCGCGGCGATACGCCTTGCGGATTCGTTCGTCATCCCAGTAACGATTGGCAATTGGAGCAAAGTTAATATCGACGACCCAGTAATAGTTACTTTCTTCGTCGGTATTATCAATGCGATTTGCGGTGGTAATAGAACCCGAGTCAAGATACCAGAGCTTAATATTTTCGATTAGATCGAGGTGTGTATCGACAGCTAGCTTGAGAGTTTTCGCTGGCTCGGTTGTACACTCAGTTCCCCAGATGCCATCGGTAGTCGAGTAGTTATACAGACTGGGGTCACCATCAAGGCGAAGCGCCTCTGCGATCCATGTTGCTGTTTCCAGGTTGCTGCCATTATAGGTAAGGCCACGCATTTGTCTCGTTGAGTCATTGCGCTCAAACTCACCGACAGAGCCGTCGGGGTAGACGCTGAAGCGTATCCACTCTTCAACGTACAGCTTGCCGCGATCCTTCAGAACTGGGTCATTGAGGAACACACCAGCGAGGCCAAAAAACTGCACTCCGATGGCTTTTCGGTTATTGTAATAGCGGGCGACGCCAGCGATTTGATTATGTAATACGCCGCTGGCATCCTTATAGGCGTACCCTGAGGTAAAACCCTCGCCACCTGGCAGCGCTTTATAGCCTAAACCTGTGGTGTAGTCACGGTCGTAGCGGTTATTAAAATTAAAACCAACCTCGGTGTTTATGGAGTGCTCTATCGCATAAGCCCAATCGGAAATCCATGCGTTAAAGGTGGTACGCTCGCCAGCTGAAAACGAATCTTTAACAAAGTCGGCGGTTATTAACATGCGCGTCATCCAGCCAGGATTCCACCAGTTTCCGCTATCTGTTTTTAAATAGCGAGTCGGAGATATTTGCATACCAACGCCATCCTCGCCTGCGCGGGTAGCGTGCCACATCAACTCGTCTTTAATGACGGTTGCTAGAGCAGCGTCCTCCTTGACTAACGCATAGAATGCCGCGTCTAGCATCTTTATATGCTCAGTAATTGCGAAACCGTTGTCTTGGATATCTACCCAAGTCTGGCGTCTGTCTGCCTGCGGGTTTGATGCGAACGTGTTTTTATTGGCCACGATGCGACTCCACTCGCCTGGTATGAGTGGATCAAAGGCGTCGCCGGCTGACTTATAAGGTCCGTTGACAGAACGATCGCGCCAGACCTGTAAATGATCTTCATTCCATAAGATGCCGCCCCCGAATAGAGCGTTTGACAACACGGTGACGGAGAAGACGAATACGAGTACTTTATTCTTTAAAACCATGAAGCACATATGCGGGGTGCAAGCACCTCCCGTAAAGAGCCAACACGCCCCTCAAGGTTCTTTTACATGCTGTTAATCAACACTTAACAACGCATTTACTCTGCATAGGAATTACCCCCCAGTAGCAGCTGATTGATCCACTTCAGCCGCCGGAAAAAACGTATTACATCGGAGGAAAAGTCAGCCAGTAGTTACAACAGTATAGCACGAGGCCTCGCTTGAACCCGATCGACTTATATAAAAATTTGTGCCGCTGGCGACAACTCGCGGTCAGGGTCCGCGCAGAGAGTCATTGCGGCCCCCCTGCGCGCAGTTCAGGGACTTATTGAAACACCTAATGGTCCAGCCGACAACAAGCCCAGTGATCTCCCCGAAGACGGGGATTCAGAGGCCTGCCCTGCTCCTGTTACAGGACTGCAGGGCGGACATTGTGCCAGTTCGCTGCCGTGCACGATGACTATTGAACGGCTTCAGGCCCCGAACCATGAAATGGGTTACAACAAAATGCCGATATTAAAACTTTCTTCATACATAGAATTCGTGGAGTGAAATAATTACTGCGACAAATGAGAGTCCTGAAAAACTATATATTCTAAAAATTCCGACGACATTTAAGCATAATAATGGATCCCTAGTTGGATTCATTATTATGCCGTGATACATTCTTAATTACAGCGATCCATTAATAAGTCCTAGCACAACTCATCGGCAGGACTGGCAGATTAACTCCCGATAGGCCGATTCGACTGCATGATACGTATCACTCTGGACATCCCCCAAAGTGATCGCCGTGTCTTTCGCAACGTCGCGCCTCAATGTCATACCCTCCGCCAAACCTACGGGCAAGAACCCGCCATTCAGAACTTCGATGCGGTTTCCGTAAACACCATAGGTGCGGAAGCCACCCCCGAGCCTCCTGGACTGTTTGCATTAATAACAAAAAACATCAGCTATAACTAACGAAAGACCAACCACTGACGACACCACTAACCGCATCCATTTAACACAGACTTAACGAGTAACCCAAACGCATTTCCGTGAAGATAGAGGAAAATCAAATTACAGCAAAACTCACTTTTCCTTTTGGCCGAAATACACCCACAGATGCCTGAGGCCAGTAATTCCTGTAATGCCAATTCAATTCTGAACACCATTCTTTCGCGATATTCTGCTCCCCCTCTCGATCAATATCATCCAATAAAACCGCAAAATCTTCCATCAAACGAGTCTTTAGAAATTCCCCAGCAGGAGTGCGAACATCCGGTCGAGCCAGACACGAAACTGGCGCATCGACTAGAGCCAAATCAAATTTCTTAGATCCAACTGATTCCTCAAGCTTTCCCAGTGAATACCAGTTGTCCGTTAATGTGTCTTCGATAGGAACATGAACCTGCGTAACGACCTCATCAAGTCCCTCATGTTTCAAATACGAAGCAACCAGATCCATCCATTGCCGATCCTGTTCAACTGAAATAAAAGACCCACCTTTATCCTTAAGAATGCGTGCGATATGTAAGGTCGAAATACCCGCCCCAAACTCGATAACCTCCCTGCGCTGATTGATGATTATCTCATTAATTATTAGACGAATTGATGTTGGCGAAATAGATGAATTCGTCCACGGAAAATAATTGGCGTTTAAGAGTTTCGAAATGTGAATTAAAGACAAAATTTCGTTTCGGCGAAATTCTGCAAATTCATGCACCCGCAACCACTTGCTAAGAATAGGTATTTTCCTAATTGTATTTCTAATGATCATATAAATAAAACCGGTTGAATTTCACTATAACTGTGAAAAAAATATTTGAATAATACTTCCTCCGTGTCAACTTAACACAACAGAATACAAACTGTCCATTAATTTAGAATTACTCAATAGATTACTTCGTAATCTCGAATGGTTGGATCTGTTGGATCGCAAGTGAGATTCCCAAAAGAAAACACCCCATCCTTAGCAACATTATCCCTCAATGTCATGCATTCGGTTAGACCGATGGGCAACTAAACGCCCTCCAGAAACAGGATATGATACGACACACAGAAACAGTAGAGTGGTCCGTCCATCATTTCAACGTGTGGGATAGAGTACGGTCGCCAAAGGAGAACGTTGAATCTGACACTTATGCAGGAGAACTTCCCACGCAAACAATTGCTGGTGTTTGTTCGCTAGAATACGGTTCACGGTGTAAATCCGGCATCGCACTGAGCCAATCCAACGCATCCAGTGATTCTCCCCCAACAAAAGACTCCCCGAGACGAATAGTGCAAAATCAGGCAGCACACCATGTTTGATTAATAGAACTCTCATTTTTCATAATAGTTTAATCTAGTTAGATAAATGCATAGCACTCGTCATTACAATTTGTCAACTGGCTCGGATGTAGAAATACGAGCTGAATCTGCCTGACTAACACTGATGCCTTTATGCCCACCTAACAGTTGCCCGATAAAAAAAAGCATAAAACGCGGATTATGCCATGTGTAGCGCCGCCAAAGTCGCTTCGGCTCCATCAGCAAACGGAACAGCCATTCCAGCCCAATCCCTTGCAGCCATGCCGGCGCCTGCTTCACACGCCCCGCATGGAAGTCAAATGCCGCACCCACGCCAAGCATGGGCATGTTCAAGCGTCCCCGATGTTTCGACATCCAGACCTCTTGCTTCGGGCAACCGATACCAACGAACAGGATTCGCGCGCCAGACTCAGCCAACTGCTCAGTATAAGTCGCATCTTCCTCAACGGTCAGCGGACGAAACGGCGGTGCAATCGCACAGCTGATCACCAGATTCGGAAGCCGCTCCGTCACCACCTCGACAAACACTTTCAAGCTCTCCGGCGTACCACCATAGAACGCGATTGAGACACCTGCACGTTCCGCCGCCTCACAGACCTGCCAGGTTAAATCTGGGCCATACACTCGCTTGGCTGACTTTACTCCAAGCAACCTCAACGCCCATACCAAAGGAACGCCATCCGCGGTAATCAAATCGCTGGCATTGATAATCTCACGAAAATCCGGATCGTCCCACCCCTCCATTACCATATGTACATTTGACAGACAAACGTATCTCGATTCAACACGTTTCGCCCAACTCAAGACGCGCTCAGTAGCGTCCGCATACGAGGTCGCATCTAGGCGCTGGCCGAGCACATACCTCTGCTCTAGCGGTGGATTCAGTGGCGCTGGTGACTGGTAATCTACTTGTACTTGCATCTCGATTTAAACAGTTCTATGAATTCGACGCTCAGTGTGCATGGCAGGATCAAAACAGCGCGCGCGCTTTACGAGACAACCAACGTAGTCGAACAGGAAAAGATTTACTATGGGTTCCATCTTCGAACCAGTGGTCGATCTTCGGGTCGATCGCCAATGCTTGCGGGTGACAGAGCGGGAAACTTTGCTCGCTCGCAGCCACTTCCAACCCGGCAAAATGTGCGGTCTGCGTACCCTCGTCATTAAAGCCGATATTTTCTGTCAGATTCAATCGGGGAATAATCACACATCCAGAATGCTTCCAGATTGTGAGTAGAAAACGGTAGGCCCAAGTATCCCTGCGGTTTCGATCTACCTGACCAAACATCCATGTCCAATAAAGACGCGCCCGAAGATTCTTAAAAACTCGGCAACAAATTGAATCCCAGTTTTTTTTATCCCGCCACCCGCTGATCGTTGGATCGAAATGATCCCAGGCGCGTTTCCATGTGGCCCACCCCCAGCATTCAAAGTAATTTGAAAAACCATAATCGTCATCTATGACAAGTGGCTTAGGCCGCCGATGATGCCCCGAGATGGCAAATACCTCGGAGGAGTCAGCATACCGCGTCAGTAACTCTTCGCAGAAACGAAAGAAAGAGGGGGTGGGAATAACATCGTCCTCAACGATAATGCCAGCCCCGCAATCGTCTAAAAACCAAGTAATTCCACCGGAGACACTCCGAAAGCAGCCTAAATTATCATCGCGATAGAGCCGTTTCACCTCACATTCCCATGGAAGATTCTCCAACAAGACACGCACCTCTGCGACCTTCTCGGCCTCGCCGGGGTGATCGGCGCGCGGACCGTCACAAAGCAACCAGACACGCTTCGGCGCAACAGGCTTCAACGCCTCGATCTGCCTGCGCGTGCTTTGCGGACGATTAAAATGGATGAGTAAAACTGGTGTGTTCACAACGCGGCTCCATTCTTTGCAGCAAAAACTTTGTCTTCAACGCCTAGGCACTTACGGACCCGATAAAGTGCATCGATCTCCTCGGCAATCGACTGGATAACCGCCTCGCAGCTCTTGCCTTCGGTCTGGATGCAGATATCTCCCTCGGTCATTACGTCATTTAACCCCGAAAAATCCAGAGCCAGTAGTCGCATGCCGTGTAGCTTGGCTTCCATCGGTGCATAGCCACCTTCACCATGCAGGGTTGGAAAGACGAAAAGATCGTGTGCTAAAAAATAGAAAGAGAGGTCACAGCGGGGCACCGTCTTGGGATCGACAAAGACCACGTTCAGTCCTTTCTCTTCAACATAATCCTCGTAAAGCCGTCGGGCGGGTCCATCCCCCATGATAGTAAAAGTATACCGCACATCTTCAGGCAAACACGACAAGGCACGCAGGATTATTATCACGCCCTTCCATTCCAACAACTTTCCCGTGTAGAAGAGCTTCAGAACATCAGGGTCAATCAATACCTGACTGCGCGCTTCATCCAATTTGAAATCATTCACGTCCACGCAGAGAAAGTCCTTTTTAACGATACATTTCTTGCGCGCGAATTCAGGCATAATTGCCTTCGTCGTGGCATTCCCCACATGTATCTGACTCGCCCTGTAAAGTGTCAGCAAGACGAATGGATCCAAAAAAGATAGGCGTTGCACAAACATCCTTAGAGATTCTTTCAATCTCGCTAGAGGCGAAAAGAAGCAGCGAAACCGATGCGGGAATCCACCCCCACCAGTGATCGGATCCAGGTGTAGTTTCTTCGAAAAATACCAAAGGAAAGAAGGCCAACGATAGGACCCGTAAGTGCTTTTGATCCCCAGATCAAAAGTGTTCCTACGAAACCTGCGGCGCATGTGAAAAAACAAACGAAACTCCCAGACATAAGCATACAACTGATAGCCCATCCCCGGTATCGTTTTAAGGAAGAAATCGACGCTTTTGGAAAAATCAACCAAGTGCACAACCACGTTGTCCAAACCGTGTTTCTGAACCTGTGCCTCAATGTACGGATTCACAGTTGCTGAGGTGAACAGATAAACCTCAGTCGAACGCGCTGCATAGTCCTTCAGGCATTTCCAGCCCAGTTCATGCTCGCTGCCTCTATTTTCACTGCAAGCAAAAGCTGAAATTGCTGTAGCTATAGGATGTTTCTCCAATTCGGGGTCAAATCTGTTTTCACTCAAGGTTGCCGCGCTAGCCTTAACGGTTGCCCTCCCTTCGCGGGCTGTAGTCAACTGAGACACATTGGAGTTCATATATACTCTTAGATGAAGGTCGTTTTCTAAATCACGCCGAGATAACTCACTTAACAAACTCTAAGTATTTCGACATGATTCGACTAGAAAGGTTGCGAATACAGAAATGTGTATTCGCTGTTTCCAAAGAATTTGAGCGTAACTTCAACCTAAGGGATTCATCCATGCAAAGGCTCATTAACTCGGCCAATTCACCAACATCCCCTGTGGTGAAGTGATAGCCATTTCTTCCGTATTCTATCTGGTCAGAGCATCCCTCACAATTCGTTCGGATCGGAACGACGCCACAAGCCATCGCCTCTACAACAACCATGGGAAACCCCTCAACCGAAGATGGCAACAAAAGTGAATCCGAAGCCCACAGAGTCAAACGAGGTTCTTGAAAACCAAGTAAGTGAACGGAGTCACCCAATCCATGTTTGGCAATGAAGGCTTTCATGTCTGCCTCCATCGGACCTTTTCCTGCAAAAATCAAATGCAATTCCCTGTCAGGCAGACGATTTCGAAGCTTTAGGAACGCATTGAGAGAATCAAACGGTCTTTTCACTTCAGCCAGCCTACCCAACTGTATAAAAACAATCGCAGCATGAGGCAGTCCTAGCACGGCTCTCGCACCCTGTTTTTCAGTGGAGCTGGGTGCTTTGAAATAATCCAGATCAACTCCAGTCAAAACCTTCTGAACTTGATCAGGTCGAATCATGTATTCATTCAGGTATTCACGCTCTATTTCAGTTGATATTGCGAAATATGTTCTAGCAAGGATACGACTGAGTCCCTTCGAAAAAATAAGTTTACTCCATCGATTTCGATTCGAAGATCCATCCCTCCCCAAGTGCGAAGTGCCAAAAACCGGTATTCCTGTAAGCCAACCGACTGGAGAAACTCGCTTCAAACAGTGTAATTCGTGTACATGAATTACATCAATTTCCTCACGTAAGATTAATTCACGTAACTCAAGAATCGATTTCAAGGAGCAGTTATCCATACTGTGATTAGTGAGTACCACTTCACAATAAGAACTGACTAATGATTCCATCGATGAATCAGGTAAATCAATAGAATGTGCAAACAAAACAACCTCACAGTCTAATGATTGAGCTAAACGCGAGCAGTAAACGGCGAGCCCGTTCTCATTTAGACAATTTATAAAAAATCCAACTTTCATAAATGTTTCAATTATATGTAAGGTGACATGTGCCTTTCTTAATCGCGCATTAAGGCTAATACTATGACGTGATACATCCTCAACTGCAAGCGGCCCATTGATTAATCCGAGGGCAACTCATAGGTAGGATAGAGAGGTTAACTCCCGATAGGCCAACTCGACTCCAAAAGGCTTATCATTCTGGACATCCCCCCAAGTGATCGGCTTGCCTTTAGGGATATCTCGCAAGATCATTTTCCCTGCGGCCAGTCCTACCGGAAGTAACTCTTCGCTACGCATGATCGGACTGTTTTCACATTCTCCATAGTATGCGAAGCCACCAAGTCCATCTAGAATGTCACCCGCCTTGAGATCCTTCTTCGCGATTGCAACGACCTCCACCTTGAACGCATCCAATGCGTCAACGGTTCCGTCAGAAAAGTCCACCAAGCGAACGATGGAGAACGGAAGTTCGAAAAACAACAAGTGATAAGGAACGTAGAAACTATAGAGCGGACCTTTACCGAGCTTCCCATAGTCAAGAAAATGCCGTGAGACTAGATCGTCCGTAGTCGCATACACAAAGACCCCAGGACCAGGCTGGGCACCGACCACCATCTCGACAATCCCACCAAGCGCCTTGAGTTGATCGAGATCATAGCGATCTGTCAGAGCATCAATGTGCTCACTCGACTCGATCGCAAGCATCCCGCGGCGAGCGACTTGCATTCCTGTCGCATTGGCGATGCAAGCTTGTTCAAGTGCGACCTTAGTGCCGTCGGCAAAACTAGTCACCATATTGACACTGAGTCCGCACTGCTCCGCAAAGCCTTTCTGCGTATCCGGGTTGCGATCGTGGTCGAGCATCCCCTTGATGTTGCCGCATACCAGCGGCGTAAACCCCATCGATCTGACATGACGATATAGATTCAGAGTGACTCCGGGTTGATCACCATCTCCGAGCGTATAGCGTACACCCGCCTGCGCAGCCTTCTGCTGCAAATAAGGACCGATGGTGGCATCGATCTCAGCATTAAACGTCACCACATGCTTACCAGCTGCAAAGGATTTTAATATGACGTCAAACGCAAACTCAATTGCCCCCGTCATTTCAACGATCACGTCGATACATGCCGCATCGATCAATACGTGCGCAGACTCAGTCACCACTGCTCGACTTCGACGAATCGCATCATCCACTTGACTGGCAGTGCTTGCAGACAGCACACCCTCGACCCCAGCAGTTTGGTAGGCCTGATGCGCACGCGCTACTGTGCGGTTATAAATCGCGGCAATCCGCATACCAGGGATGTAACGCTCGATCTGATTGACGAGACCAATGGCCATCTCGCCAGCGCCGATCAAACCGACCTGTATCGGCGTCCCTGCGGCTTCACGCTCACTTAATTTCTGATCAACAATTATCATCTTTTTTATTTTAGTAGCTGGGTTGCTGCAATTATTGAAAATATGGTGCTTGCAGCACCTCGAAGAGTGGCCATGCAGCATCTTTCTCAGAAATAACTTCGACCGGAAGCGGCCATTTAATATCAAACCGAGAATCATTATAGCGCACGCCTGCTTCTAGTTCGGGAGTATAAAACTCACTGACCATATAGAGTGCCTCCGTCTCATCCACCAAAGTCATAAAGCCATGCGCGAAGCCGCGCGGCACAAAAAGCATCTTCAGATTATCAGCAGTCAACTTCACTCCGTAGTGTTGCAAATAGGTCGAGGAACTGGGCCGTAGATCGATAATGACATCATACAGAGCTCCGCGCACACAGCGCAGTAATTTAGTCTCCATGGCAGGGGCTTGTTGAAAATGCATGCCACGCAGTGTCCCAGCCTTCTGACTGAACGAAACATTACTCTGCACCACGTTCGACTCAATGCCATGCGACTCAAATTCATTTCGACAAAATGCACGGGCAAAATAGCCACGATCATCACCACGTGCTTCTAGCTCAATGAGCCATGCATCCTGAAGGGGGATTCTTTCAAATTTCATTGTAAAATAGCTCTGTGTATTCGTGGATCTGTGACTGCGTCTTCAACAAGGGTGTCGCCTCACCGTCGTGCACCGACCGATACCAATCCACGGTATGCGTAATCGCACGATCAAAGTCCCACACGGGCTTCCAACTCAATAAACGTTCCGCCTTATCGATCGCCAGGTTGAGTAAGTTCGCTTCATGCGGCGGATGCGGATCGGCATCCGCCTGCCAAGCCCCCGGCCAGAGAGCTAGCACCTGCTCGACCAATTCACTCACGGCACGATTGTCATCGGGATCTGGGCCGAAATTGAAGCCAGAGCAGACTTCTACCCTTCGCGCATTGCCCTTCGCCTCGGCCATACCTAACGCCAACAGAAGATAGCCCCCTAAAGGTTCTAGCACATGCTGCCATGGACGTGTGGCTCCGACATTACGAACGTGAATCGCCTGCCCCTGCGCGAGTGTCCGCATACAGTCGGGCACGATTCGATCCAAGGCCCAGTCACCGCCACCTATCACATTCCCAGCACGTGCCGATGCGAGCGATATCTGATGCGTGCTTCCATATTTATCCGGATCAAAAAAAGAACGACGATACGAAGCGATCACCAACTCTGCCGCACCTTTACTGGCACTATACGGATCATGCCCACCCATCGGATCATCTTCACGGTAAGGCTCCAACCGTTCGCGGTTCTCGTAGCACTTGTCCGTCGTAATCATGACCGCCTCGCAGCGCTTCGTTAATTGACGAATCCCTTCCATCAAATGAATCGTGCCCATTATATTCGTCGAAAAAGTCTCCACAGGAGACTCGTAGGAATAGCGAACCAGCGGTTGTGCGGCCAAATGAAAGACGATATCAGGTTGCGCGCCTTTCACTAGGTGGACCAATTGCTCAGCTTCGCAAATATCCAAGATGTGATGCTCCATTCGACTCGCTAAATCAAGCTGGTCAAAAAGTGACGGCGTCGTATTTGGCTCTAAGCTGACTCCAACAAGGTCTACTCCAAGGCTCAAGAGCCATTCGCTCATCCAAGCACCCTTGAAACCAGTATGCCCGGTCAGTAACACCCGCTTTCCTTTATAATAAGATTCTAGTTTATTCATCTTTGACCAATGCCCCTTACGCCCAGACCTTCCATGGTGCCTTGCCGGACTTCCAGAGCTCTTCAAGAACCATTTTGTCACGCAACGTATCCATCGGCTGCCAGAAGCCATCGTGGCGATACGCAGCCATTTGACCTTCTCTCGCGAGGTCTCGCATAGGAGATTTCTCCCATGGCTCCGAATCCGAGGGGATGTAATCGATCACCTTTGGCTCGAGGATAAAAAAGCCACCATTAATCCAAGCACCATCCCCTTGTGGCTTCTCGACAAAATCACAAATTTTCTTTTCATCGGGGCCTAGCGCGAATGCACCAAACCGCCCGGGAGGCTTGATTGCGGTCAATGTCGCCAGACAGTCCTGCTCATGATGGTATTTGATTGATTCTGTAATATTTACGTCCGACACACCATCGCCATAGGTCATGCAGAATGTTTCGTCATCAAGATACTTGCGGATCCGGCGTAGACGCCCCCCCGTCATGCTCGTGAGCCCCGTATCAACACAAGTCACCTTCCACGGTTCGGCCGTGTGATGATGCACCTCCATGCTGTTGTTCTGCAAATCGAAGGTTACATCTGCATTCGCAAGAAAAGAGTCTGCAAAATACTGCTTGATTATGAAACTCTTGTATCCGCAAGCGACCACGAAATCAGTTATCCCATGGTGCGCATATATTTTCATAATATGCCAGAGAATCGGTTGCGCTCCAATCTCAACCATAGGCTTCGGACGAACCGAACTCTCCTCACTAATGCGCGTCCCGTATCCACCTGCTAAAATCACTGCTTTCATTTGTATGCTCGTAAGGATTTGATTCGACGAATTTATAAAGTTACTAAATAACGATTGCTAATAAGCCCTCTTGACTTAATTATAATGCGCGATTCTTGCAAACGACTTCCCCATAAAAATGACAACTCAGTCGCCCCATGGACGAGGCCTAGCTTCCGAATAAATTACTGCTTTTCTTTTCATACGCGCAGCCTCGGGCCCCTAATACGCGACTAACACACATCATCTGGTAAATATTCGTCGATAAGTCGCCAGCCAGGCCAATGGCCAGGTTGCACCACCGTGTTTATTGAGGAAGTAGGCCCATTCCTTCAACGGCAGCCCCTTCGGTGTATTCACCCGCTTGTACCTTTCCCTTAGGGTTACCGATTCATACCAGGCACTCACCGGTGGATTGCGACTGCACTCGCCATGAAAACCGCACCCGACCAACACCGCGACACCAGCACGAACAGCACGAAGGCCATAGTCATAATCACCCATAGAATGAGAAAAGCGCTCATCGATTCCTCCCAGAACATTCGCGGCAGTATTTGAGATCAATACAATATTCCCATTCATCGTATGGCATGCTTGCACTTTGGATTGAGGATGTAGGCGTTTAAATTTCCCGGCATGCCACGAGGACGCAGCGATTAGCCCGCCATACGTGCATTCCCCCGAATCGGGATCTCGAGTAGATCCCACCACAATCCTCCCCTGCAAACTCTCAGTAACTTCGGCGTCTTGAATCAGAGAAGATAGAGCATTCGGGTAGAGTATAGTATCATCATTCAGCCAAAGATAGTAATCAGCACCTCGATCGCATGCTTCTTTAAAAGCTGCAGCCATACCTCGGTTCCAATACAGCAATCCATTTCCCCTTAAAACGGTGACGGATCCCTTAAACGCATCCGCAACTGCCCCTGCAGTGCCATCTTCGCTGCCGTCATCCATCAGCACAGCACTTAAATCCACATTCTGCCCCTGAATGAAAAATGACCTCAAGGCGCGAAGCGTTTGCTCTCGACGGTTGAAAGCGGTCAGCACCGCACATATTTTGAGTGGTGTATTCATATGTTGGCGTTCACGGTATCGGAATCTCTCAACCAGGCGATTGCCGAGCCTAGAAAAATAGCCTGTATATAATCAGATCCATACACGAGATAATAAACTAGCTGAGATGCGATTATCACTGCCATACACAGCAAAATCGGATGCGCAGCCTCATCCTTTTTAGCATGCTGGAGCAGTCCACGAAAGAGGATTCCATATAGTGCGATAAGCGCCAATAAACCGAGTGCACCACCCCGCAAGAGCGTCTGTACGTAGAAATTGTGTGGCGACTCAGTGCGCGCTACCGGAACACCATCACTCGTTAGAGTGATACGATCATATCCGGTTCCAAAAGGATTTCCAATCAGCACCTCACGGACCGAATCCATCTGCTCGCCTGTCAACAAGCCAATCCATCCCTGGACTCGCCAAGAAAAAGTGCTAGTGCCAGCGCCAGCGCTGGTATCAAGAGAGCTTGAGACAGCCTCTTCATAGGAATCCGACAACGCTTCAAATATAGTCGCGCCGAAAAGAACCGTGCACAATCCGCCAAAGACCACCGTACCGATCACTCCCCACTTGATCAGCGCACTCCTCAAAGAGGGCAAAAGCCATAAAACAAGAGCAAATGAGGTGATCATCACCACCCAGACGCTTCGATGCTGGAGGACGATCAGTAAGGGAAAGAGCGTCACTAAAAATGGAATGGAATATGGATGCAAGTCCCCGCGACTATGTATGAAGATGGCAATCAACAGCACTTGAAGTATGAACAGTGTGTGCGCCGCATCGATAGGGCGCCCTCCTCCGCGTGAGAAATCGCCATCCATAAAACCGATGATGGCGATCACGGTTAGACAAGACACCCCAAATAAAAACAGTTTTTCGACATTCATCCAGACCCTCGCGATATTGAGCGATGCAACGTATGTGGCTGTACAGATTATATAGAAGTAGCCCCTGAATTCGTTGGTCGCCGCTTGCAGACCGAATTCTCGGACTCCGAGTATATAATTCAAACCAACAGCACTCGACCACAGTAACAGAATCAAAAGCACCACATCCTTCCGTCCAAAACCATCGCGCAAGCGAAAAAAAACAAATGGAAAAGCTAGACAGAGGAGGATGGGGGCGACCACGTCGATTGCGTTGATGGAGATTCCACCCAAATTAACAGCAGGCAATAGCCCCGAATCAAATAAGCTTGAAGCGACAAAAATCAGGACAAGCACCCAGAGCAACAAGATCGGCCTATTTTCGAGGATCCGAACCACTGGGATAACCAGCAAAGCTCCCAAACATGCCAAGACGAATAATATGACTAGATAAATTAACATTTCCCTAATGTCCTAGATGTCGTTTCCAGCACCAAAAAACCAACTGATCCCTGCAGTTGCAAATCAGTTCACGAACCGCTGCGACATACTTTTCTGTGATCGTATTTCCTCGTACCCATCAAGGTATCTGCTGGCGACAGCTGACATTTGAAAGTTCTCTTTCGCATATGCATGCCCCGCGTTTGAAAATCGCTGCCAAGCGGATTCTTCAGTTAGTAGTGAAGTCATGCCAACGGCGATCGAATCAGCATCACCCACATCAACCAGCAAGCCTGCTCGCCCCTCGTCGAGCACCCAAGGCACCGCCCCGCTACGCACTCCACCAATAACCGGCACCCCCTTTGCCATGGCCTCGATGAGAACCATGCCAAAAGATTCCTCATGCGAAGGATGCACCAACAAGCTAGCCTCGCTGAGGTGAGCCTGAGCTTCCGAGTAGTCCATGTCGCCGAGAAAATCGACACGTTCATCAAGCTGGCGTTCGATTGCCCATCGATGACCTTCACCACCTTTTTCGGAGCCAGAGCCGATCAACTGAAGACGTACATTAGGTTGTGTTATCCGAACTTGGTTAAACGCCTGCAGCAGAGAGGGTAGGTTTTTCCGCTTAAAGAAGCCACGGTTAATGGCCACGACTGTTCTCGATTCGTCCCGCCCTTTCCACTGGGCAACCGGATTGAACGACTCACTGGGGATCCCATTTGGTATAAGATCGACGGAATTAAAGGTCCAATGCTCGATCATCTGTTTCACGTAGGGTGAATTCACGCTAAAGTGCTTTCCCTTCAAGTAGACCGCTGCCGCCATCGAAAAACGAATCAGTCGATAGGCGTCGGGCATTTGCCACAGAATCGCCGGAGCCCAATCACGCACGCTAATCAGGGCGTCCTTATCTATACTCAATGCCGCCAGCGCGAACTCATAGGTCCAATGCGCGTTGAGTATATCACAAGGCTCATTTTCCAACGCTGACCTAAGGTCCGCACGTTCCAATTTAAAAAAGTCTCGAGCGCGATGGCTCTGGCGATAGCGTCCTAGGCGAATTTTTAAAGCTCCAAAATCCCATGCCGCGGGTTCACTGATTTGTGAACTCAAACCGAACACAACGACTTCGTGCCCTGCCGCCAGAAAAGCAGCGACCAGCATCGAGTTCATTGGAATTCCATATGCCGCAGGTAATACGTCTTTATCCAAGTCCAACGTTTCCGCGAGCAAAGCGGTATCAATCGGGCCTACAAATCCTATTTTCATCTTATCTGTTCTCGTGCACTGATGTTAGCGAGTGGTTTGCACCGCGCTGGGCAGCAATGGGAATCGTCCGATTGCCTTGAAGATCTGAGCTTTGAAGCCCGGCAGGAAAAATAGCACCAGCAAGCCGAACGGGATGGCCGCGCAGGCCGTGTAGAGCAGGAAACGGGGCCAGCTATCGACTACAAACAAAGTGGCCGCCAGATAGATCGGCCCGAGTAACAGCGCCAGCGGCGCCCATTGCCACAGCAACGGACTCAGTGCCTGGGCGATCAAAACACCCTTGCGGCGGAAAATATAGATGTACCGAAACTGCGCCAGCAAGCCCGCGATGATGATTGCCAAGGGCACGCCGAGCAGACCAACGGCATAGATACCCAAAACAATGAGAAAAATGCGGACTGTTTGTTCAAAAAACTGGGTAAATCCTATCGCGCGAATTTCTCCCATTGAAACGCCCAAACCGACAAACAGACTGTTGCGAACTTGAATAAAGGATGCCAATGCGGCGAGACAGGTAAACAGCTGCCCGGCAAACTGCGTCTCAGATAACCAAATCGCGATAAAGCCATGATTGAAAAAAGCATACAACGAGACGCCCACCCCTGATGCGACGAAATAGCCACGGGCTAATTGTGCCAAGGTCTGACATCGGCGTTCGTTGCCAACTTCGGGATCACTAAAATAGTGACTACACGCGCCATAGAGCCCCGACAGAGCATGGTTAATAAAGCTCTGCAGCATCTGCACCACACGCAGCGTTACCGTGAAGGCGACGGTCGCCTCTGGGCCGATCGCGCGGGTAATCAGAACGGCTGGCAAATTTTGCGCCAACTGGCCGCTCGCTTTGGCCGCCAAGATAGCGGGTGTCATCGACATGTAATCCTTGAAAATGACTGCAGACCAGCAATTGCGCTGCCCTAGCGAGCGTAGAATCAGTAGCGTATGCATCAGGTTGATCACGAATGGCACGAGCGTGCGCAAGAGCGCACCCACGACCAAGGCCCAGAGGCCCAGCTCAAATACAACCAACGCCAACAGGATGCCAACCAAACTCACCAAGTCGCCTAAAGTCTGCGCGAAAACTGGAATATGATTCCGCTGCAGGGCGGATGCAAAATTGCGCATAAAGTCGTTTGCAAAATGAACTATCGACGCAATCGCGGTCGCATAATAGCAGTGGATAATAATCCGCTGAAAGACTTGATCGACCTCCAACAAATTGAATATAAAAAATCCAACTGCCAGAATGACGATCGAAAATAACGTCAGAACCCCGACCATGACAACCGCACCATGCCAGAAATATAGGGTCACTGGGGCGAACTCCTTACGCCCAAAAGCAGCCGCACACCTCTGAAGCGTGACTACCGAAACGCCCACATCGACCATTGAAATCAATGCTAGAACACCACCCGTTGCTAACCAAAAACCATACAGTCGATCTCCCAAATAGTGCAAATAAAGAGGGATCATGAGCAAGCCCTGAACGATAAGAATCAGATTACTCAGCCATCCGCCAGTGATATGCCAGATGACTGCTTTTTTGCGTTCAGCGCGCAAGCTAAAGTCGATTTCTCTCATAATTACTCTGAACTTTTAAAGCTGAGCCGACAGCCATGCTGCCGCCATTGGTTAGTCTGCGAACCAGAACAAAACCTTTGTTGTTTGAAAAACGCTTCGTGACATTTTCAAAACGATCGAATAGCGAATGCTTCCAAATGGAAGCACCCTATGTGTTAGGACAGAGGCGCTTGAAGCGCTGCATTTGCTTAAGAAGCCTGGTCATAATATCCCTTATATTTCTTGCGATTCTTCTCATAGCCAGCCCCATAATGGTTCCGACTATGGTTTCCGTAGCCCACTGCAGCGGGAACATTCTTGATCCCATTAAAAACAACCCCAAGCACCGCTGCATTCGTATGCTCCATTAGACTGATTGAATTACGTACCTTGGATCGGGTTGCATGATACTGACGAGCGACAAACACGCAGGTATCCGCATATTCAGCGACCAACGTTGCATCGGAAAAAAGACCCACTGGCGCGGTATCATAAATCACAACATCATACTTCGCCTTCAAACGTTCAAACAGTTTTGCGACTTTTCGATCCCCCAGCACTTCAGTCGCGTGACTGCTAGTGCCACCGCTTGGAAGCAGTGACAGGTTACCATTAATGGCAACAATCCCCAACAACATTGCCAATTCCTTGTCCCCGGTCGGATCGTCCAGATGCACCGCTTCTTTGTACCAGGAGAGTAGGCCGAGATCGTTATTCTTTTCAAACGCCGATTGTAGAGTTGAGCGCCTCAAATCACAATCAACCAGAAGCACCTTGTAACCATGCGATGAAAAGATGCCGGCAAGATTACTCGAGACCACCGACTTACCTTCGCTCGGCAAGGAACTAGTGACCAGAATCGATAGCGTCTCTTCACCCAAATTGTTTTTTAGCCGTAAGTTCGTGTAGATCAAACGAAACGATTCGACCAAATCCTCATCGTTGCGCAAGACCGCCTGCGAAAGTTCCCGAATGTCCTTTTTGGGAAAGAATCGCAAGTCCCCGAGTAAAGGTTTTCCAGAGTAAAACTCGATATCAGAAAAACTGCTCAGGCGATTATCCAGTAATTCAATTCCAAGTGGAACCCCGACCAGAAAAACACCTCCCAAAAAAAGAGCTCCCGCAAGAACCTGCACTCGGGAAAGTGCATTGGACGTGCTAGGTAATCGCGCCCGATTCAAAACACGCACATTGTTCAAATCAATCTTCTGTGCGATATTCGTCTCATTGTAACGCGTCGAGAGCAAGTCGAGCATACGATGTAAGTTTTCCACGCTTCGCTCCTGACGCTTGTAAACCAGCAAAGACCGTTCGGTATCCAAGACCGCTTGCTCGGCCTGACTCGTCTTCTGATCAAGAATGCTTAACTCGAAGCGAATTGCGGAGCATTCACTCTCGACCTGTTTACAGGCATGCTCGACCGAGAGAGCTAGGGCGGCGGATACCGATTGCTGTGAGGCCTCGTTTTCCAGAACCCTTGGATGACGCTTCAGATAGGTTGCGTCCAAGGCCTGACGCTCACGCTTCAACTCATTGAGCTGATTATAGATTGAGTTAATATTAGTTAGCCCCCCGATGAACGGAATCTCCAGCAAGCGATCGAGATCATTCTGCGCCTTCTCAATCTGCTCCACCCGGCTTTCCGCTTCTAGCAAGCGGATACTCGCATTGGTTTCAGCATCGCTCAATCGGCGCAAGCGCTCAACCACGATTCCTTTATCCTGCTGTAAGGTAAACAGATTATGCTCCCAGCGAAATTCTTGCAGCTCCGTCTCTGCCTCTTCCAGTTCGTCGCGCAACAGCTTGACTTGCCGGCCAAGAAAGTCAGATGCCTCGCTGGTGGAGGTGCTTCTCAAGCTTGCAATGTAGTTAATAAATCCATCCACGTAAGCATTGGCCAATCTTTGCGCCATAGCCGCATTCGGGTGGCTGATGACCAAACGGATCAACTGCGATCCGTCATCTTCGCCGCGGTCGACAGTCAGTGCGTACTTCATCATCAATCCCGCTGAATCGGGCTCCTCTGCATCGATCGGACGCTCACTCTCAGGGACGACATAGGGCATTAGGAAGTCCTGTAGTTCCTCTGCGCTCAATGAATCGACTACCGCCTCGGCAAGTTCGCGGGTTTTAAGCCGCTGCACATAGGTATTCATGTAGGTATTCAACAGGTTGACGTTCGTCACGCGGGTATCATCGTCCCTGCGGATATCCATCATATTCTTGCTATTCAACTCGACGATCATCGATGCTTGAGCCTCATAAACGTCCTCTCTCGATACAACCGCGTAAATAAATAATAAGGCGAATGCAGCCCCGGCAAAAAAACCCGTCTTCCACCGATTGCGGATAATATAGAGTATATCAATCAGACTGATTAATTTGGCATTTGCATCCGCTTCAAAACCAGGACGTTTGTTTTTTTTGCGCTTAGCCATACAATAGAGACATCTGATCGATTAAAAGACACGTCGGGGCACAAAAATCACGTCATCGGGGTACACTAAGAAACCAGACTTCGGGGCACTACTCCCCTTTGATTTCAATATCTTGTCTACGTTTACGACTGCTCTGCCGCTCGAACCCGCAACGGCAGCAGCACGTGTGACGTTCACTTCGGTGGTCTTCGCAGTGCCGGTAAAACCGCCGGCCCCCGCAATCGCGATTTGAACCGGGATGCCGTTGCGCCCCGGTGGAATTTCAATCGATCCCGGCGACTCGACCTCGCCCAATACGGTGACTACCTTTGAGGCAAACTCTTTGATGCTGATCGTTATAATCGGATTACGCAGATACTGCTGTTCCACAAAAGATCTTTCGATTTTTTGTGCCGCGGCGGAAACCGTCAACCCACCCACTGGGACTTCACCGATAAGCGGAACCGAAAGCATGCCTTTGTCTGAAATACGCTGCTCGCTGTCTAAGTCTTTTTCGCCGTAAACAGTGACTTTCAACAAGTCAAACGGGGACAGCTTATAAACGACCTCTTTTTCCCGATGAACCTCGGGCTGAGCCCTGAAGGTTCGTGACGACCGCTCAGCCCCCTGAATGCACGTCAGAGTCCCCAGGAACAAACACACCAAGGCAGCCCATAGCCAGCATTGCCTACAACATCGACGCTGAAAAGCGCTTTGATATTCGGTAACGGTGTCCATGGGATTGAAAGGTCAAAATAGATAAGAAATCGAAATTTTAGCCGACAGCACGTCGTAGGTTGAGCGATCTTCACTTGAATCACGATCAGCATACCTCAAGCCGCCTTCAATCTCAAGCTGATCCGTGATTAGTGTATAGACACTACCAATGTCTACCGTGTATTGATCATCGTCTCGATCATTCGAGTATTTCACATCCTCATAGCCCAAGCCTGCCAACGCGCGAATTTTATCTGAGAACTGGTGCTCGACACCCACTTCGACGAAAAACGTCTCCTTGGACACGTCATCAATTGTCGTATCAAACCCATTACCTGCCGACAATTCTACTGTGGTCAAATCCGAAGCCACCCAGCTCAACAGCGATTCCATGAAAAATTGAGTTTCGTCGTCATAAGAGGCATCATCGAATTGACGCTCTTGCCCACCCACACGAATCTCAACGGTCACGGACGGAGCCACTTGCCCCACCGCCGCGAGATAGACTGCATGGTCGGTGCTGTCAGCCTCTGGCTCTGTTGTGTCACTGCTCACATCCGTATCCGTGTAGCGGTAACCGATACCATAGCTCAGGTCTTCACTATAATCATAATAGAACTCGACCGGCACCTCGATCCGTTCCACATCGTCATAACCCGAGCTCTGCGACTGTTTATCAAGATACTCAACACCACTACGTAGGAAAGTCCGATCAGACACATAATAGCGCCCGATTGCGCTCAAATCGATTTCTTCGGTTTGTGTAATATCCTGCACCGAGTCGTTCGGCGAAGTACGCTCGTTGTAGCCGCCTGCCAAACGCACATCGTAGCGCTTTTTTTCATCGTAATCCCCGTACGGAAAATCAATCACAACACGACTTTTGATGTCCTCCGCGTCATTATCGTCGAAATCATCGAATCGAATAACATTCACCCCCGCATGCGCTTCTACCCGAACAGTTCCTTGATCAAAACGGTACCGTAGCCGCGGCAGTAACTGAAAGATCGTGTCCTCCTCTTCATCACTATTGCGGAAGATATTAGAAGAATGCGTCAGACTACTCTGAACATCCACGGCAACAGCCCCATAATTGCCGAGTGCCAGCTCTGATGCCTGCAATGGCGCAGAGCTACTCAAAAACACCGCGACTCCAAAAATCGAAGCACATATTAAAGAGATATCTCTACCTCTAGTTCCAAAATCCGCCTTCATTTGTCTAGTTTGTTTGATCATATTCTCTTTGCTTCTATTATGTGAATTCGGCCGCACCGATCATAGAAAAACAAGGAACTCATAGATCAAGAGTTCTCCTAGAACCGCCTCTGCCTGTTAGTTAGTTTAGCTGAAAGATTAAAAAAAAGGACTTAAACAGCAAGCGCAAACACCACACATCTAACCAAATATCATAATTCAATCGCCAAAAAGAAACGTGCCGATCAATAACCACTATCAATTGGAACGTATAAACGCCACACGCACGTTAGTGGAACTTAGAATGCCCCGATAGCCCTCCAGCATGATGCCGACGCGGTTCAACGACCTTTTTAAAGGCAACAAAACAAACCTGCGCAGCCTCCGTCCCCAAAAACCCGCAACTCTTGACCAAAACAGCCTTTACCTCCGAAAAGGATTCTGGAAACGTGCTCTCAATTATGGCCGATACATCTAAGCTTTCTATTCTCGTCGTAGGTTCCGGAGGACGCGAACACGCCCTCGTGCAAATGTGCCTAAAGAGCCCGCTCACTGAACGCGTCATTGCCACACCGGGCAACGGCGGCATGGCATCCGAAGTCGATTGCTACAATGTAGGCGTCGAAGACATTGAAGGCATCGTCAAGCTTGCGCAGGACAACAACATCGGCCTCGTCGTCGTTGGCCCTGAAGTGCCACTCAGCATGGGTCTCGTTGATGCCCTTCAAGACGTCGGCATTCCAGCCTACGGCCCCAACGCACAAGGCGCGCAACTCGAATCCAGCAAAGTCTTCTGCAAAGACTTCTTCGCCCGCCACAACATCCCGACTGCGGAATACGGCAGCTTCACCGAAGTCGCCCCCGCGCTTGAATATTTAGAAACTCACCCCGCACCGATTGTCATCAAAGCCAGCGGCCTCGCCGCCGGTAAAGGTGTGATCATGGCCGAGACACAGGACGAGGCGATCGCCGCAGTGAAAGACATGCTCGAAGGCAATGCCTTCGGCGAAAGCGGTCACGAGATCGTGATCGAAGAAACTCTTTACGGCGAAGAAGCCTCCATCCACGCCATCGTATCGGGCGACGACTTTGTCTGCCTGCCACCGAGCCAAGATCACAAGCGCGCTGGCGAAGGCGACACTGGCCTCAACACTGGCGGCATGGGCGCTTACACACCGACCAGCCGCGTCACACCAGAGATGCAGGCTCAGATCGAAGCCCAAGTCATCCGCCCCACTCTCGACGGATTCAAAGCGGACGGCATTCACTTCTGCGGCACACTTTACGCAGGACTGATGCTCACTCCAAAGGGTGTGCGCGTCCTCGAATACAACGTCCGCTTCGGCGATCCGGAAACACAAGTCCTCCTGCCAATGGTCGCAGACGATCTAGTGCCAGTGCTCCTCGCCTCCGCAAAGGGCGAGCCACTGCCAAAGAAGCTCAACTTCCACCCCGGCGCAGCCATCGTGATCGTGCTCGCAGCAGGCGGCTATCCCGGCAGCTACCCGAAGGGCGACACCATCACTTTCCCTGAAGCCACACCAGAGCGCTCTGCAATCGTCCACGCCGGCACAAACCGCGCAGAGGACGGCACCATCACTACCTGCGGTGGACGCGTGCTCGGCATCAGCGGCCAAGCACCGAGCTTACAAGCCGCAGCCGACCTCGCCTACAGCGTGTGCGATCAAGTCAACTTCGATGGCAAATACCTACGCCGCGACATTGGCCATAAAGAGCTCAACCGCTAAGCCTTCGCCAAACCATGATGACCGTTCAACAATACCTCAGCACAACGGTCGTCTGTGTTACCGCAGCATGCTCTCAAGCGCATGGGATTGACGAAGCGTTATTCCCTGACTTGAACACACATAGCGACGAGGCCATTCGCCTACATGGCCTCGCCCAACTGTATCCTGGCCGCGTCCTGTTTGAAGCACCGCAACTGACTTCGACCACAGAGAGCCGAGTCGCCACCCGCGTGGAAGATCTACCACGCGAGATCAAATACATCCGCCTCTACCGTCTCGACGAGGCACAATCGGTGCTCGAAGCGTTCCAAGCACACCACGCACTGATCCTTGATTTTCGTTTCTTAAAGTCCAAGCAAACCGCGATCCACCTATTCGATGCCTTTGCCACCACTGGCTGGACTCAAGGATTAACCACCGTCGGCACAGTGCCCGAGGGCCTGATCCAAACCAAACTCAACAACTCATACACACTGCGCGACACCCCCGTCATCGTGTTGTGCAACCGCGAAACAGCCGGCCCCTTCGAGGCCGTCTTACACAGACTCCAACAAAACGGGTCTATCATCGCCGTAGGCGAATCCACCACAGGCCACACCGGATTCTACGAAAAAACAGAACCGAACGCCTGGATTCTCAACGGGGAAATTCGCCCCGACCGCGACACATCACTCGTTGGCAGCGGATTTCAGCCACGTATACAGATCGCAATCAACGCCGAGCAAAACTACCTCACTTATCATCTCTACGAGGCCGGCACTGACATTACTCTACTCCTGAGACAAGAGAACCAGAACAAAGCGCATAGTGACGAGTCGCTTGATGATAAAAATGCCCCCATCGAGACAGATCAGATCCTGCAACGCGGAGTCGATATCATAGCCGCCCTTCAAACCCTACAGCAGCAACCCGAACTCTAATCACATGCACAGGCAAAAGTGTTGTCCCGACCAACAAAACTAGCCTAGTATCCCGACCCAATGGCTCAAGACCGCAACCTCATCCTCACGATCTGCACAGGCAATGTCTGCCGCAGCCCGATGGCAGAAAAGCTTCTGCAACACGCACTCGCGGCTGAAGATTCGCCGATAAAAGAACTGACCGTCGAATCCGCAGGTGTCGCCGCCGGATATGGCGAGCCCGCCTCAAGCAACTCAGTCGCAGCGCTCAAAAAGGTAAAGATCGACCTGACACAGCACAAGAGCCAGCCCGTCACGCAAGCTCTGCTCGACCGCGCCTTCCTAGTCCTAGGCATGACCGATTCACACCTCGACATCCTCGAACACTACCACACCGGCCTGCCCGAGCGTATGCACCTCTTTCGCGAATTCATGGAACCAGACGAAGATGAGCAAATCCCCGATCCTTACGGTCAAAACTTTGATGCCTATCAAGCGTGCCTCGATTCGATGATCGAAGCGATTCCCTCCATTGTCGCTTACCTGAGAAAAGAATACAAATAGCCACGCCACCCACATGCCCTCCGATATTGCAAAGCTCACAAAGGCGATCCTCGCCTTCCGCGACGAACGCGACTGGAAGCAGTTTCACAACCCCAAAGATCTAGCCACCGCACTCTCGATCGAGGCCTCTGAGCTACAAGAAATCTTTCTCTGGAAAAACGGGGCAGAAATCGACGAAACCATCCAATCCAAGCGCCAACACCTTGAGCACGAAGTCGCCGACATCGCCGCTTACCTATTGCTACTCTGCAACGAACTCGACATCGATCTAGAGTCAGCCGTGCTCAACAAAATAGAGCACAACAAAGCGAAATACCCCGCCGACCAAGTCCGAGGAAACTCCAAGAAATACGACGAGTATCACGCGAAGGACTGACTAAGCATCGTCAAAGACATCCCGAATGCCTTTGCGCCGCAAATCCCGCCAGATAAAGAACCCAACCATCGTGCCGACGGGGAACATGCACCAATTCAGCACGATCACTCTGAAAACAAAATGCCACGAATGAGTTCGCTGGCAATCACGCCCAGCCTGAATCGTCAACAGGCCAACTACCCACCCCAGAAAAACCTGAGCTGCGACATAAACCGAGAGGAGCGCTTGAACGACATAAAATCCAGATACATTCAAAAACGCAAAGATGCTAGACTCACCAAATAGAGCGATCGTGGGGCTGATGAGTATGACCAACATGCTAATGATTGAAAACAGGAGGTGAAAGACCCCCAGCACCATTAGCAACAATGCCCCATCTTTCAGATGCTCATGTTCATCGGAATGCGGGCCAAGATGTGAATTCATCACGTGCATGATACACGTAACTTAACACAAAAACTCGCAGATGGACACTCCGCGAGGCCGAAACACAGCCCCGCGCTTTCGAAATGGTTGGGAATCGTCCCGACATCCCAAAGGACAGTTCACCCCTTCAGAATGTGAGATAAGTAATTCCCCTCGCCCGAAAAGCCCGAAAAGGCTTGAAGCCAGCGATTTGCGGGGCAAATTACTCCGCTTTTCCAAATTTACGCAGATTTTAATATGAAAACACTCAAATTCGCAGTTCTCCCCGGTGATGGTATCGGCCCTGAAGTCATGGAAGTCGCCCTCGACGTCCTTAAAGCCACTGGCGACAAGTTCGGCTTCGCGCTCGATTACGCACATGCCGACATCGGCGGTATCGCGATCGACAACCAAGGCGTGGCATTCCCAGACAGCACCAAAGAACTCTGCGAAAAATCGGAAGCGATTTTGTTCGGCTCCGTCGGTGGTCCAAAGTGGGAATGTCTCCCACCTAAAGAGCAGCCAGAGCGCGCGGCTCTCCTCCCGATCCGCAAGGCTTTCTCACTCTACGCGAACGTGCGCCCGGGTCTCCTTTACCCGCAATTGACGGAAGCGTCGCCCCTCAAGGACAACCGTATCCCGAACGGCATCGACATCGTCTGCATCCGCGAGCTCACAGGTGGCATCTACTTTGGTCAGCCGAAGTCAACCACCACGCTTGAAAACGGCGAAGAGCAAGCGATCGACACGATGGTTTACAAGACCAGCGAGATTGAGCGCATCGCTCAGGTCGCAATCGACACAGCGAAAGCACGCGGCGGCAGTGTTTGCTCAGTCGATAAGGCCAACGTCCTGGAAACATCGGTTCTCTGGCGCAAAGTGGTCACTGAGTATTTCGCTAAGAATGCTCCAGAGATCAAATTGAGCCACATGTATGTCGACAACGCTGCGATGCAGTTGGCGCGCGACCCGAACCAGTTCGACGTGCTCTTCACCGAAAACATGTTCGGCGACATTCTTTCCGACGAAATGGGCGTCATCTGTGGCTCTCTCGGCATGCTTGCGTCTGCCAGCCTCGGCGCAGAGAAGAACAGCCTCGGCTTCCCATTCGGTCTGTATGAGCCATCCGGGGGCACCGCACCCGACATCGCCGGTCAAAGCATCGCCAACCCATGCGCGCAGATCCTTTCTGGCGCGATGATGCTCCGCTACAGCTTCGGCGAGAACGAAGCCGCAGCCGCAATCGAAGCCGCAGTCGAGAAAGCCGTCACTGGCGGCACACGCACCGGCGACATCGCCTTCGGCCTAGACTCCGTCGGCACCAAAGAAATGGCAGCTGCCGTGCTCGCGAATCTGTAACACGAAGCTTTTTTAACCGCTGATACACGCAGATGAACGCAGATCAGACGAATTTCCTCTATTCAGAAGAGACACATGCAATCATAGCTTGCTCGTTTGAAGTGCTCAATGAAATCGGGAACGGCCTTCATGAGAAGATTTACGAGAATGCTCTTGTAGTCGAATTTGGACTACGAGGCATTCCCGTTTCACAACAGCCCGCATACGATGTTAATTACAAATCTGTAGTCGTGGGAAAATTTATCCCCGACCTAATCAACTACGAAAAAATTGTAGTTGATACAAAGACCATCGACAAAATCACCGAACACGAACGAGGTAAGATGCTCAATTATCTGAGCATCACCGGGCTAAAAGTCGGTCTCATCATAAATTTCAAATATGCAAAATTAGAGTGGTTACGCGTCGCTCTTAGATAATCTGCGTCCATCCGCGTTCATCTGCGGTTAAAAATATCAATTACCATCATGACCTCCTCCGAAATCCGCAAATCCTTCCTCGACTTCTTTGCTTCGAAGCAACACACGATCGTGCCATCGGCTTCGATCATGCCGAGCTCGCCGAACTTGCTCTTCACCAATGCGGGGATGAACCAGTTCGTGCCCTACTTCCTCGGTGAGCGTGATGCGCCTTACTCTCGTGCGACCGATACACAGAAGTGCATCCGTGCGGGTGGTAAGCATAACGACCTCGAGGACGTCGGCTTCGACACCTACCACCACACATTCTTCGAAATGTTGGGCAACTGGTCGTTCGGTGATTACTTCAAGAAAGAAGCGATTGAGTGGAGCTGGGAACTGTTGACGAAGGTCTGGGGCTTCCCTGCCAACCGTCTCTACGCGTCGGTCTATAGCCCGAGCGAAGGTGATCCTTCTGAGTTCGACCAAGAAGCCTACGACCTATGGAAGGCGATCTTCGAAGCCGAAGGCCTCGATCCGAAGGTGCACATCATTAACGGCAATAAGGCAGACAACTTCTGGATGATGGGCGAAACCGGCCCCTGTGGCCCGTGCTCCGAGCTGCACATCGACCTGACTGAAGCAGGCGACTCGCAGGGCGAACTCGTCAATGCCGATTCCCCGTGGTGTATCGAGATCTGGAATCTCGTCTTCATGCAGTTTAATGCGAACGAAGACGGCACCTTCTCGCCGCTCGCGGCGCAACACGTCGACACTGGCATGGGCTTCGAGCGTGTGGCTGGCATCCTCGCAACCACCAAGGGCTTTACCGATTTCAGCAATCCTCCGAGCAACTATAATAGCGACCTGTTTGGCCGTATTTTCGAGAATCTCTCTCGTCACTGCGACCACACTTACAGCTACACGATGCCGGAAGATCGCGACAGCATGACCGAGTTGGAGCAGAAAGACTGCGCCTTCCGCGTGCTCGCCGACCACATCCGCACCCTTTCGTTCTCGATTGCGGACGGCATCTTGCCAGGCAACGAAGGCCGCAACTATGTGCTGCGTCGCATCCTTCGCCGCGCAGTCATGTTCGGCAAGCGCCTCGAACTGCCTGCTGGTTTCTTCTCGAAGCTCGTGCCAGTCGTGGTGCGCTTGATGTCTGAGCAATTCCCAGAGCTCTACAAGCAAGAGACTGTTATCATTAAGGTGATCTCCTCCGAGGAGACCGCATTCAACAAGACGATCGACCGCGGCCTGCAACTCTTTGAAAAGCTCGCAACCAATGGTGCCATAACAGGACGCGAAGCGTTCACACTGTATGATACTTACGGCTTCCCGCTCGACCTAACCGAACTACTCGGACGTGAGCGTGGACTCGTGATCGACACCGCAGGCTTCAACAAGTGCATGGAGGAGCAACGCGAACGCGGCCGTGCGTCTCAAAAAAAGACAGTCATCCGCGCACAAGATGCATCCGACGTCGAGCCCACTGAATTCATTGGCTTCGATGAAGCAAATCTGACCGACTGCGAAGTCACTTTGAAAGAAGTGCAAGTCGACGAAGACGGCAGCTGCTGGGCGATCTTCGACAAGACCCCCTTCTACCCAGAAATGGGTGGACAGATCGGTGACCTCGGCATGGTCGAAGGCCCGAAGATGTCCTTCCTTGTCACCGACACGCAAAAAGATGCCAACGGCCAAATCATTCATCGCCTCGAGATGAATAAAGATGCAACCGCTGCAATTGCTCCCGAAGCACTGCCGAGCGACATCAAAGTAAAAGCCAGCGTCTATCTAAAACGCCGTCGTAACATTCAGCGTCATCACAGCGCCACTCACATTATTAACTGGGCGCTGCGCTCCGTGCTCGGCGATCACATTCGCCAGGCTGGCTCACTCGTTACTAAGAAGCGCCTACGCTTCGACTTCGCCCACTACGAAGCAATTTCCAGCGACCAGCTCAAGCAGATCGAAGAGATGGTGAACTTGGCAGTCATCGAAAACGCGCCCGTCAAGTGGTATGAAATCCCGTTCGATGAAAAGCCGGACGACGTCATGGCTGTCTTCGGCGAGAAATACGGCGCCACCGTCCGCGTCGTCGACATCGGTGGCTTTGCCAAAGAACTGTGCGGTGGCACACACGTCAGCTCCACCGGTGAGATCGGCTTGATCAAGATAGTTTCCGAAAGTGGCATCGCTGCTGGCACTCGCCGCATCGAAGCGGTCTGCGGCACTTCAGCCGCAGCGCTCATGGGCGAAACCTTCGACCAGCTGCATGGCCTAGCCAACAAGCTCAAGTGCAAGCCGGCCGACATCGACGAAAAACTCGAAGCCATGGTTGCGCAACGCAAGGAGCTCGAAAAAGAGATCAAGTCCCTGCAACAGAAAGCATCCGCAGGCCAAGCCAACGAGCTCATCTCCAAGGCAACTGATATTGCTGAGGGCATCAAAGCGTTAATCGTCACGGTGGACGCGCCAAATCCAAATGAGATGAAGAACATGGCAACCGCACTCGGCCAAAAGCTGGGTGAAAGTGTCGTCGTGCTCGCCGCCGAATTCGGTGAAAAGCTCAGCGTCACCGCAGTGGTATCACCTAAGGCAATCGAAGCTGGTTACAAGGCAGGCGACATCGTCCGCGACCTCACTGGCAAGCTCGGCGGCAAAGGTGGCGGCAAGCCGAACTTCGCAATGGGCGGCGCACCGAATAACGGCAAGCTCAAGGAAGTGATAGGCAACTACTCGCTGTAGTCGAAACACACATGCTATCTCAAAAAGATCCATCAACCGGTGGATCTTTTTTTGTGCGTGATTCGGCACAAATCGAAACCGCTTCGCGGATTCCGCTACACTCAATAGCAACACATTATTGTCGCTTCAACGATCGCTCCATCAACTGATAATACAGCAGCCCCGTGAGCGCGAGCGCATGGCCGATCTGGCAGTCCTTCGCCCACTGAAAGACTTCCGCTTCAGGCACCACGCGAATCTCGATCTCTTCATGCTCATCCCAATCGGTGCCAGCGTGATGCGGCTCGACGTTATCAGCAAATACGATATGGCACTGGTTATTCAGAATCGCTGGGTTCGGGTTACAATGACCGATCAGGCGACCGCTCTCTGCGACATAGCCGGTCTCTTCCTGCAATTCACGAAGCCCTGCTGTGACCGGATCTTCGCCAGCGTCAATAATGCCACCGGGAAATTCCCACGACAATGTATCGGTGCCCCAACGAAACTGGCGCACTAGAATCAATTCACCCGCGCGGGTGCGTGCGACCACGATCACCCAGTCACGTGAGTCAATATAGTAGAACTCGCCCTCGTTACCCTTCGTGGGATGCCGATAACGGCGCGCGCGTAGGTCCCACACGCGGCAAGCCGAGAGCAATTTATCGTCCAATAAATCCCAAGTCGCCGGCGCACCGCTCTCGGTGTGGTCGGACATTATTTCGCAGGGATGTTAATCGTCTGCCCAATCGCCAAACGGCGTGGGTCTGCGTTCGGATTCGCATCGAGAATCGCTTGAACCGAGACGCCATGCTTCGTGGCAATCTTGCCAAAGTTATCTCCAGCGGCGATCACGTAAGTGGTGGCCTCGCCCGGTGCGGCAGCTGGCGCGACTTCGGTTGCTGGTGCGTCTGCATCTGGCGTGGTGCTCGCGACCTGAGGTGCGGGTGCTGCGCGAAATCCTGCCGCGGCAAATTCATTGAGCGTCTCTGCGGTCTTCACGATTTGGTCGCGATTCACTTTGAGCTCGGCAGCGAGCTTCTTCACTGCCTGTTCTCCTTGAGAGCTGTAAACACGCAGGCGGCTGATCGTCTTCTCCTGTTCTGCGACTTGCGCGTCAAGTTCGGCAAGCTGCGTATCAAAGCCATTGATGATCTTCTCGATCTTCGCTGAGCTCGATGCACTCTCGGAGAGTGTCTCATCGAGCGGGTTGAGGCGTTGATTCGCAGTCAGACCGAAATAGAGGCCTGCGCCGCCGAGAACGATACCGAACACTGCGAGTGCAACGGGGACCATATTACTAGGAGATTGAAGTGCGTCGTCGTCTTCCATAAATTGAGGACGCTAAGACATTTAATGAACTGTGCAAGCAAGGGATACGCGAGGTTGCCACTTAAAGAAAATGCTTCCAACTTAGCGACAATGCCGAACCAACCCGAACCAACAAAGCGTCTTTTCCGCATCCTACTACTGCTATTTATATCCGCAGCCGTTGGAGCATCCGTGCTTTACTATGCGTGGAGTGCGCATCCGAACATCGAATATTGGCTCGAACTCGGGCGTGAAGGGCAAACCTACCTGTCCGAGCATCCGCTACTACTCATCCTCGCACTCGCAACGCTCCCCGGCATGGGCGTCCCACTCACGCCACTGCTACTCCTATTTGGCATCGTCATGGGGCCTCGCTTCGGCATGCCCACCACCTGCCTCATCGGCATTGCCACGATGAGCGTGTGCACCACATGGACCTACCTACTCGCCGCAGGCCCGTTGCGCGAATTCTTGAAAAATCGTCTACTTAAGAAATGGAAATTGCCGGAGCTATCCGATCAAAGTGCGCTACGCTTGGGGCTCATCATTCGCATTACCCCCGGCATCCCCTACCCGCTGCAAAATGTCGCACTCGGCGTCATGGGCATGCGCTTTAAGCCTTATTTAATCGTCTCTCTGCCCATTCAAAGCCTCTACACCATCGCGCTGATCGTCACTGGCGGCGCACTCTTCGAAGGCAATGCAGGCATCGCCTTAACTGGTGTACTACTGCTGATTGCCATCGTGTTGGCGACCCGCATGCTACGCAACCGCTCGAACACACAGACCAGCCATGTTGGATAATCTCATCAATCCCGCCGCTGAGCAGGTATTAAAAGTCACCGAGCTCACGCGCCAGATCAAGGCGCAGTTGGAAGGCCGCTTCACTCAACTCTGGGTGCAAGGCGAAGTCTCCAACCTCAGGCGGCAAAGTTCGGGGCATGTCTATTTCTCACTCAAAGACGCGGGCAGCCAGCTCCCCTGCGTGCTATTCGCCCGCGATGCCGCTCAACAAGGATTTCAGTTAGAAAACGGCATGGAAGTGCTACTGTTCGGCAGCCTGTCCGTCTATGCGCCCCATGGTCGCTATCAGTTGATCGCCAAAATGACCGTCCAAAGCGGGCAAGGACGGCTGCAAATGGAGCTGGAGCGCCTCAAAAAGAAACTCGCCGCCGCAGGCCTGTTTGAAAAAGAGCGCAAGCAACCGCTACCAACTCTGCCAATGCGTATCGCCGTGGTGACTTCCCCCACAGGCGCTGCGGTGCGTGACTTCCTGCGCATTCTTCGACGCCGCAATTATAAGGGCGAAGTCGTGATCTTTCCCGCACGCGTGCAAGGCAAAGGCGCGGAAAAAGAAGTCGCCGCGATGCTCGAATATGCCGGTGCGAGTCAAAATTTCGACCTCGTCGTGATCACCCGCGGCGGTGGAAGCATTGAAGACCTCTGGGCCTTTAACGAGGAAGTGCTCGCGCGCGCCGTCGCCGCCTGTCCGCTGCCCGTGATTTCCGCAGTCGGGCACGAGATCGACACCGTGCTGACTGACTACGTCGCCGATAAGCGTGCCGAGACGCCTTCCGCTGCCGCAGAATTGATCTCCTCACTCGCGATCGAAGCTGAGCAGCGCCTAGAACAAGCTCAAAGCAACCTATTGTATTGGATCGAGACTGGCATCGCCACCCGCCGTCAAAGCCTGGACGCACTCCAAGCCAAGATGCACATTATCGCTCCCGAGCGTCAGGTCGAAATGCTCGGCATGAAGCTCGACGACCTTGAGAACCGACTCAGCCAATCTCTACAGACACGCCTGACTCGCGAGCGCACAAAGCTCGCCCAACAGTCACAACGCCTCGCCGAGCACCACCCCCGCATCAAAATCAGTCTAGCACGCCAAGCGCTCGAAAACCTCGACCGGCGTTTGAGCCGAGCTGCGCAAGTGGACACACATACAAAAAACGAGCACCTCCTGCATTTACAGAAACGCCTAGAGAACAGCAGCTTAAACGCCACACTTCGCCGCGGATTCGCCGTACTCCAAACCACCGATGGGGCAATCATCAGCAGTGCTCAAAGCGGGCAAGAAGAGAACCAGCTCACCGCTCGCTTAAACGACGGCGACCTCACCTTAAAGGTGCTCAAATAATAAGGTTCATCGGTCCGAAGAACTCACAGTGCTACGAACAACACGTTTTAAAGGAACCAACACCAGAACCGCAGGTCTCGAGTGCGTGAACGCGTTCAATTTATTAAAATTCTGAATTTATTTTGGAACCTTTTAAATGAGGCGCGTTCTAAACCAGCATAGGTTGGTTTTTTTCATTAAGTTAGTTAGGGTTAGTAAGTAGGCTCGGCTCCTTTCATTAGGGGTCGAGCCTCAACTTTTTTAAGACAAAGTGGCTACGACCACGTTCCCCCGCTGATTCACGGAAGATCGTAAAGAATCTCCTAAAAAATCAGGCGCTCAAAAAAACGATGTAAATTCAGTTTACCTAGTAAAAACGAGCCGCTAACGTCCCCCGCTTATGACTGAAGAATCCGGGGAGCCCAAACCGAACAAATTGAAACTATCTAGCTTGAGAAATCAGCCGGACAAGCAACAAAGTGCTCTCGAACCGAAAGATAGCACACCCGTATCCTCGACGGTAGCACCAAAAACAGATTCCAAAGTAACTCTAAGAACTGCCAGCACACAAGCGACACCGACGCCCATTGCGGCCAAACCTGTAGCCGAGCCGACTCCGCCACCACAGGCAAAGCAGCCAGCCCCCAAGGCGACACCGCCACCACTGGTAAGAAAATCGCCTCTCAGCATCAGCAACAGTGCGCCCACATCGGCAGAACAACCAGCCAGCCCCATCCCGTCGCCGCCGCCCAAAGACGATCCACTCGGCAGCATTATGATCGTTGCCGCCCTACTCTTGATACTAGCCGCAGCAGCAGGCGGCATCTGGTATCTCTTCCAAAGCGATCAATCCGAACCCACCGAAGAAGCGGCTCCACAAGAGGCCTCCCCGGCCAATCCTATCGAACGCACCAAAGCCGTGATCGACAAAGTGTCGGATCGCACCCTCGACCCAGTGCTCGAGCCTCAGTCAGCTCCACCCCCCGAAGCCACTGCCGCACTGGAAACTCCACCCCCCGAAGCCACTGCCGCACTGGAAACTCCTGAGCCTGCCGCAGGTGCAGCCCCGACCAGAGATCTCAAAGAAACCGTCTCACAATACCTCCAACACGCCCATATCGAAGGCGTCCGAACCGGCGCACGCGCACGCATCAGGCTCAATGGCGAGAATTACAATATAAATGACACTGTCGATGCCACCACAGGGTTAATATTCATCGGCACACGCGACCAAAAACTACGATTTAAAGACAGCAACGGAATTGTATATCATAAAAGCTTCTGATTGCACTCTGCTCAAAATTCATTTCTTATGCCTACAAATATGAAAGCGAAAGCAACAATCCTCTCTCTTCTAACACTCACAGTAGTCCTCTTTTCCGGCTGCACGACCCCTGTCGCAATCGATCCGATGACAGGGCAACAGCAGACTGCGAAATACCAAAGCGGCTACTTTTACGCACCAATTGCTGCTGATACAAACGACGTCTTCATGACCGCGATCAGCGCAATTGATGACATGGGCCTCCTTCGCACAGGCGAACTTCACAAAAAGAACTACATCAAGATCTACGCTCGTCAAGTCGGCGACAAAGAAGTGGTCGTGCGGATCAAGCAAATCGCAGCAGGCGAATCTGAAATCCGCATTCGTGTCGGCAATTTGGGCGACCTCCCACAATCGCAAATCATCTACGCGAAAATTCGCGATGCGATGTAATTGACCGCCAAAACCTCCCCAAACCGCCTTTCCACTTGGATCGGCGGTTTTTTTATGTTTTTATTCAACGTCTCCGAAATCAAATCCCACACACTATTCTAATATGAATGCTCCATTTACCATTATAGGCGTCGGCAGCCCCATCGTCGATGCAATCGCCCAAGTCGAAAACAGCTTCATCAAACAAATCGATGGCGATAAAGGCGGCATGGTGCTCGTCGATGCCACAGGGATTCACACACTCCTCGAAGCACTCCCCGATCAACCGCTGAAAGCTCCCGGCGGCTCAGCAGGCAACACCCTCTTTACGCTCGCACGCATGGGCAACCAAACCAGCTTTCTGGGCAAAACAGGCAACTGCTCCGAAGGTAAATTCTATCGCGATCAATTCGCCCAACTCGGCGGCGACTGCTCGCGCTTCAAAATCGGCGATGTGCCCAACGGTCAATGCGTCTCACTCGTCACTCCCGATGGCGAACGCACCATGCGCACCAATCTCGGTGCTGCGATGACGCTCGCCCCCGAAGAAATCTCTGCCGCCGACTTTGCTGGCTGCAACCACGCACACATCGAAGGCTACCTGCTCTTTAATGAAGCGCTCATGATGCGCGTGCTCGAATCCGCCAAAGAAGCGGGCTGCACCATCAGCCTCGACCTTGCCTCTTTCGAAGTGGTGAATGCCACGATTGCAATCCTTCCAGACATTCTGAGGGACTACGTCGATATCGTCTTTGCCAATGAAGAAGAAGCAGCAGCCTTCACCGGCATCAAAGACGACACCCCGGCAATGGCCAAAAAGCTCGCCGGATATTGCGATATCGCCGCCGTCAAAGTCGGCGCGCACGGCTCCTATATCGCCCACGCAGGCACGATCACCAAAATCGAGCCCATGCACGCCGCCAAAGTCATCGATACCACTGGCGCCGGCGATCTCTGGGCCGCTGGATTCCTACATGGTTGGTCGCAACAGCAGTCGCTCTACAAAGCCGCAAAGGCGGGCTCCATTCTCGGTGCCGCAGTCGTGCAAGTCCAAGGCAGCGTGCTACCGCCGCATGTCTGGGACGATGTCATGAGCGCAATTCAAGCGTAGCCTATCTCAAATTCCACTTCTCAAGTTTCAGCTCTCCGAATGGACACCGATCAAATCACCACTCTCATCGAAGACATTGCCAAGCGCGCACGCGCCGCATCGCTCGACCTCGCCACACTCTCTACCGAAGCGAAAAACCGTTTCCTTGAGCGACTCGCACAACAGCTAGTCGAGCAAACCGATGCGATCATCGAGGCCAATGCACTCGATCTGGAAGCCGCCAAAGCAATGGAGCTATCCGGCCCCATGCTGGAGCGCCTCAGCTTAACAGCCGAGCGTATCGCTGCCATGGCCGAAGGCGTGCAACAAGTCGCCACACTGCCCGATCCCGTCGGTGCAGAGATCGAGCGCCTCTCCCCCCCAAAAGGCTTTGACCTACGCAAGATCCGCGTGCCCATGGGCGTGATCGGCATCATTTACGAGTCGCGTCCCAACGTTACGGTCGACTGCGCGATCCTGTGCCTCAAATCCGGCAACGCCTCGATCCTACGCGGCGGCAAGGAAGCCTTTCACAGTAACATGAAATTGGCCGAGATCATTCGCGCCGCGCTCAACGCATCCGGGATCAACGAAGACGCGGTGCAAGTCATCCCCACAACTGATCGGTGGGCGCTCAGTGTCTTGCTCAAACAAGACGACACCATTCACTGCATCATTCCACGCGGCGGCGAAAGCCTCATCCGCTTCACTGTGGAGAATAGCCGCATCCCAGTGATCAAGCACTACACTGGTGTGTGCTCGATCTACGTCGATGCCGCCGCAGATCCTGAAAAAGCCGAATCCATTTTAATCAACGCCAAGTGCCAGCGTCCCAGCGTCTGCAACGCAGCCGAAAATCTGATCGTGCATCAAGACGCCACGGCACAGCTACCGCGCCTCGCCAAAGCCCTGCACGACAATGGCGTCGAACTACGCGTAGAGGAAAAGGCCAAAGCCATCCTATCTGGCACCGGACTGCCGCTCGTGGATGCCACAGCCGAAGACTTTGCAACCGAATATACCGATCTGATCATTTCGATCGCAGTCGTAGCCGATACCAAGGATGCCGTCGAGTTGATCAACAACAACGGCTCAGGCCATAGCGACGCGATCATCACTGAAGATGCCGACGCCGCTCGTTTGTTCCTAGCCGGTGTGGATGCCTCCACTGTGTATCACAACGCCTCCACCCGTTTCACCGATGGCTTCGAATTCGGCCTAGGCGCCGAAATCGGTATTTCAACCGATCGTTTACACGCCCGCGGCCCAATGGGTCTCAACGAGCTCTGCACGTATAAGTATGTGATCCACG
Source organism: uncultured Puniceicoccaceae bacterium (assembly GCA_905479975.1). Classification (GTDB taxonomy): domain Bacteria; phylum Verrucomicrobiota; class Verrucomicrobiia; order Opitutales; family Coraliomargaritaceae; genus Lentimonas. The sequence goes on from CAJQOS010000025.1 coordinate 45,539, forward strand.
GCAACGGTGAAATTCGGTAGGACAGTTTCTTAAAAGTGATACAGGCCCCCACTCTCACTCCGTGCGCAGCACGGCGTTCAATTCCGCACAAAACGCCTCCGTGCCAGCGAGATACGGGCAAAAGTCCGCCTGCGGATGAAAGCATTTCAACGGAAATGGGCTCTCCTCTAAAAACTCAAAGCTCACACCTGCCCCAGCACACAGCGCATAGGCCGCGGCGATGTCCCAGACCTTTACCCTAAAGTCCACCACGCCCGTCAAATACCCCGTTGCCACATACGCGGCACTCAACGCCCCACTGCCGAGACAGCGCACACGGTATTTCTCCAACAGTGATTTCAGCCGATCCAGCAAGTCACCATCCATAGGAAAATGTAGCCCCAACATGGTTTGCGCATCTGCTGCCATGCGGTCGCGATTCACCTTCTTTTGATTGCGCAGCACCCCAAACCCTGCGCCGCCTTCAAGTAGCGCCTGCGTGCTATAATCATAGACGAAACCATAGACCGGCACGCCCTGGTGCAACAGCGCCAGCGAGATCGCGCAGACCGGAAAGCCCAGCGCAAAATTATTGGTGCCGTCAACCGGGTCGATCACCCACGCGAAATCCGCCTCCAAATCCAGGACTTCGTCCAACGGGCTCGCCTCTTCACTGCAATAGTCATCCTGCGCGAAATCACGCCGCAACGCCGCAAACAAATTTTCAGAGATCGCAAAATCCGCAAACGTCACCCGCGTGTCGTCCTCCTTCCACTCACTGGCGACCTGCCCGAACTGACGACCGAAAAACGCCATCTGCTCCTTCACCGCAACGCGCCCCGCATTGATACGATGCCGCAACTGCACATCAAATTGCGCCTGAGCCTGCCGGTTAAGTGATTTCTTCATATCCAATAGCAATCAGTCTGCGCCGCCTGAACGACAAGCGCAAACCGCGGGATCATTTTAGAGAACACCTACGGACGCCCGCGCCCGAATCCACGAAACGGACGGCCAGCGCGCTTCTGCTTGGCCGCTCTGCCACCTTCTGCACCTTTCTTTGATTTCGGCTTTTCTTCGCGGCCCTTAGGCGCACGCTTCGCTGCCGAACGCACACCTCGTGCTGGACGTCGCTCTCCCGGAACCTCTGGCAGCGCGATACCTTCGCGGTGCAGCGCTTCAATCGCTTCATCGTGAAAGTCGTGCTCCCTAATGGTCGGAATCGTTTGCTTAATGAGGCGTTCTATCCCCTTAAAACGAGACACATCCTGCTCAATCTCTGAGCAAAAACTAAGCGAACGGCCACTCTCCCCCGCACGCGCTGTGCGGCCGATACGGTGCACATAATTCTCCGAATCCATCGGCAGATCATAATTAATCACCAGCCCAATGTTCTTCACATCGATGCCACGCGCTGCCACATCCGTCGCAACCAGCACTGGCGTTTCGCCAAGTTTAAAGCGTCGTAGCGCATCTTCACGCGCCGCCTGCGTGCGGTCGCCATGAATCGTATCCGAGCGAATCCCGTCGCGATTCAAATGCGTCGCAATCAATCGCGCGTCACGCTTCGTGCGTGTAAAAATCAGGCACAGCTCTTCTTTCTTTTCGAAATACTGACTATGCAAGAGATCCAACAACAACGCGGGTTTATCACGAAGCCGCACAAACAGCACCGACTGATCAATCTTCTCCGCCGTCGTGCCCTCCGGATCGATACGAATGCGCTCGGGATCGTTTAACAAGCCCTCAGCCAATTTACCAACTCCCTTTGCCATCGTTGCAGAAAACAACAAGGTCTGCCGTTCCTTCGGGGTATCGCTCACGATCTCACGCAGGTCATCGATAAAACCCATCGCCAACATACGATCCGCCTCATCCAGCACCAAGCACTCCACGCCACTTAAATTCGCGTGCCCTTGCTTCATCAAATCCAGTAAGCGCCCAGTCGTCGCCACCAAGATATCCAAGCCAAAATACAGCTCCTTCGTCTGTGGCGTCTGCGACACACCCCCATAGATCATCGCGATCTTCAGGTCCAAATGCTTGCCATACGTGCGAAAACTCTCCGTCACCTGCACCGCCAACTCACGCGTCGGCACCAAAATCAAATTACGCACCCCCCGTCGAAACGGCTTACGCCCCTGCGTCGCAATACGATTCAACATCGGCAGCGCAAAAGCCGCCGTCTTCCCCGTCCCTGTCTGCGCGCAGGCCAACAGATCACGCCCCTCCAGCAGCAAAGGAATCGCCAGCGCCTGGATAGGCGACGGCTCGGTATATTCCTGCTCCTCCAATGCACGCTGGATCGGTTCAATTAAGGGCAGGTCTTTAAAATGTGTTTTGCTCATAGCTTAGGTGAATCCAAGCGACCGTATGCAAAAAGCGCTCCGTATCGACAAGAAAGCACCGCAACTGGTTGATTGCGAAGCAATCCAGGTCTGGACACAAAAAAGCCCTGACTCGTTTGAGACAGGGCTTTCTTCAAGTGGTGGCCAGACCCAGAATCGAACTGGGGACACAAGGATTTTCAGTCCTCTGCTCTACCGACTGAGCTATCTGGCCTCACTTGAGAAAGGCGGCATTAAGTGAGTCGGCTTGGCACTCGTCAACCGGTTTTTTACATTTTTTGAAAAAACTGCATTTTCCCTTAAAAACAGCTGTTTCAAGGAAAATTCAAACAAGTGTTTGTCTTTCTCAAAATTGCTCACCTAATACATCGACAGTGCCACCAACTACGGCACCACGACTGAAACACTGCAGCATCATGGTAAAAAAAATAATCTTCGCACTTTGCATCTTTGCAGGCCTCGCACTGGCCTTGCTGTTCATACTCGGCACGAAGAAAGATTCCTTCGACGCAATGGCGGAAGCTGGCAAGCTGATGGGGCCGATGCCTGAGAGCGTTGCGACCTTCACTGCAGAGCGCCAGTCTTGGATTGATAGCGTGCAAGCGATTGGCTCGATCGACCCCGTGCAAGGGGTGCGCCTGGATGCAGAAGTCGCGGGTGTCGTGAGTGCCCTCAATTTCAAAAACGGCCAAGACGTCGAAGCAGGCGATGTTCTTGTCCAACTCGACATCACCGTCGAAGCAGCACTGCTCAACTCGAATAAGGCCTCGGCAAACCTGGCCAAAATCGAACTCGACCGAGCGAAACGTCTGCGCGGCACAGATTCGATCGCCCAATCGCAACTGGATCGCGCCCAAGCCGATTTCGACAAAGCCACCGCGCAGATGCAAAATCTCGAAGCCATCATTGAGCGCAAAACCATCCGCGCTCCTTTCAGCGGCCGCACGGGCATCCGCCAAATCAACCTCGGCCAATACCTGTCACAAGGTGCCCCGATCGTCACACTACAATCTTACGATCAAGTCTTCGTTAACTTCACTCTGCCCCAGCAAGCCATCGCACGAATCAAAACCGGCATGCAGGTCACCTTGCAAAGCGACGTCTATCCCGACCTGCTCTTCGAAGGCGTCCTCACCGCAATCAGTCCGCAGATCGACCCGACCACACGCACCGTAAAGCTCCAAGGCACTCTGGAAAATGCGGACGAACTCCTCCGCCCAGGACTCTTCGTAAAAGTCACCGTCACACTGCCAAAGAAAAACGACGTGCTCGTCGTGCCCGCGACTTCCATTGTATATGCGCCCTACGGAAACTCGATTTTCAAGGTCGTCGCTGAAACCGACGAGGCGACCGGCGCTGCGACCACGATAGTCAAGCAGTCCTTCATTCGAACTGGCAAGCATATGGGCGATTTCGTCAGCGTCATCGAAGGCATTGAAGAAGGCGACGAGGTCGTCTCCGCCGGCGCATTCAAATTGCGCAACGGCATGCCAGTCACGATTCACAATGAAATGGCTCCTAAACCGGAACTCGCCCCCAATCCGAAGAACTCCTAATCGGCTGCGTTGATCCGGCTTAAACAGAGACCACTCTAGAATGAAGACTGCCTTTACCGATATATTCATCAAGCGTCCCGTGCTGGCGATCGTCGTCAGCATGGTGATTGTGATCGCGGGCTTACAGGCGATCTCCTCGCTCACCGTGCGCCAATACCCGCGCAACGAGAACGCCAAAGTCACGGTCACCACGATCTATACGGGCGCCGATGCCGACCTTGTGCGTGGCTTCATCACCACACCGATTGAGCGCGCCGTCGCCTCTGCAGATGGGATCAACTACATCGCCTCGCAAAGTGCACTCGGCATGTCCACCATCACGGTGCGACTGGAGCTCAACTACGACTCCACCAAAGCACTCGCCGAGATCAGCTCAAAGGTGGACCAAGTTCGCGGCGACCTACCACCCGAGTCCGAAGTCCCCATCATTACAGTGGAGTCCGCCGAGAGCGAACGCGCCTCAGCTTACCTCTCATTCTCCTCCGACATTCTTGAGGCCAACGAAATCACCGACTATCTAGTCCGCGTCATTCAACCGCGCCTCACTTCTATTAAAGGCGTGCAAGAAGCCGAAATCCTCGGCGGCCGCACCTTTGCCATGCGCATCTGGCTCGAACCCGCACGCATGGCCGCGCTGGGCATCTACCCCGCACAAGTCCGCGAAGCCCTCGCCTCCAATAACTATCTCTCCGCAGTCGGCCAGACCAAAGGCAACCTAGTCACGGTGAACCTCACCACCAATACCGACCTCAATACCGTCGAAGAGTTTGAGCAACTCGCGATCCTCAATCAGGGCGACACCATCGTGCGCATCAAAGACATCGCCACGGTCGAACTCGGCGGCGATGACTACAGCTCCGAGGTGCGCTTCTCTGGTAAAAAGGCCGTCTTCGTGGGCATGCATGTGCTGCCCAACGCCAACACCGTCGATGTGATCAAATCCGTGCGTGCAGAGCTCGACCTGATCAAGGGCGAACTCCCCGAAGGCATCGAGGCCGACATCGGCTACGACTCCACTATTTACATTGAAGAATCGATCATTGAGGTGGTGAAGACTCTCTCGGAAACCCTGATCATCGTGATGGTAGTCATCTTCCTGTTCATGGGTCGCATCCGCACCGTGCTCGTGCCGATTATTACGATCCCGACCTCACTGATCGGCGCAGTCTTCCTCATGCAGCTGTTCGGATTTTCGATCAACTTGCTCACCCTCCTCGCCGTCGTGCTCTCAGTCGGCATCGTGGTGGACGACGCGATCATAGTGGTGGAAAATATTGAGCGCCACCTCGAAGCGGGCATGAAGCCGATCGAATCCGCCCTGCTTGGAGTGCGCGAACTCATCGGACCAGTCATCGCCACCACCCTCGTGCTGATCGCAGTCTATTTACCCATCGCCTTCCAAGGCGGCCTCACCGGTTCACTCTTCCGCGAATTCGCCCTCACGCTCTGCGGCGCGGTTATTATATCCACCATCGTGGCACTCACGCTCAGTCCGATGATTTCTTCGAAGCTACTGAGCAGCGGCGAACACACAGGCCTCGCACTGATCATTAACAACGGCTTCGACCGACTCAGAAAATCCTACGGCGGCATCCTCCGCACTGCACTACAGACCCGTTGGGTCATCTACATCTGCTGGATCATTCTCACCCTGATGTGCGTGCCGATGTTTGTGCTCTCGCCCAAAGAGCTCGCTCCGACTGAGGATCAAGGCGTGATATTCGGCATCGTCGATGCACCCGCCAACTATGCAATCGAGGAGACCTCACGCTTCACCGAAAAAGCCAACGATGTGTTTTTCAGTTTCCCAGAAACTGCTTACAGCTTTCAGCTCACCTTCCCCAACGGCGGATTCAGCGGCATGATCCTCAGCCCATGGAGCGAACGCGAACGCACCGTCTTTGACATCCTCCCCGAAGCACAGATGGGCCTCGGCGCAATTCCCGGCGTGCGACTGTTCCCCGTCACACCTGCAGCACTACCAGGTGGCAGCGACTTCCCGATCGACTTCATCATCGCATCCACTGCTGAGCCCGCAGAAATCCTCAAATTCGTTGAGCAAATCCACGCCAAAGCACTCGAAAGCGGTCGCTTCGCCTTCCCTCCAATCATCGACACCAAGATCGACCAGCCACAGACCAAATTCGTGATCGACCATGATATGGTCAGCTCACTCGGGCTTGATCAACGTGCCATCGGTGCCGACCTCGGCTCACTCGTCGGCGGCGGTTACGTCAACCGCTTCAACATCGATGGACGCAGCTATAAAGTGATCCCGCAAATTCGACGCGCCGGTCGCCTCAATGCAGATCAACTACAAGACATCTACATCAAAGGCCCCGAAGACAAACTCATCCAACTAAGCACCGTCGCCACACTCGAAGACAGCGTGCAACCACGCTCGCTCAATCGCTTCCAGCAATTCAACGCCGTTAAAATGAGCGGTGTTTACATGGGTCCACTCGACGAAGGCCTCAAGTTCCTCGAAGACGCCGCCGCAGAGATCCTACCCGATGGCTACCGGATCGATTACGACGGCGAATCACGCCAACTACGCACCGAAGGCAACAAATTCCTGCCCGCCTTCTGCCTCGCGCTCGTGCTCATCTTTATGGCACTCGCCGCACAATTTAATAGCTTCCGCGACCCATTTATCATTCTGCTCGGCTCCGTGCCACTTGCGATGTTTGGCGCTTTGATCTTCACCTTCCTAAAGATGATGAGCCCCAACGTGCCATTCTTCACCGATGGTTGGACCACCACGCTCAACATTTACTCACAGGTCGGACTCGTCACACTCGTCGGCCTCGTCGCGAAGAACGGCATCTTGATTGTAGAATTTGCCAACGAACTACAGCGCGAAGGTAAAACGAAACTAGACGCGATTCAGGAAGCCAGCGAAGTGCGCCTGCGCCCGATTTTGATGACCACCGTCGCCACGGTGGCAGGTCACTTCCCACTGACGATGGTCACCGGAGCCGGCGCGGAAGCACGTAACTCGATCGGTCTCGTGCTGGTCGGCGGCATGACAATCGGCACGCTCTTTACATTACTCTTCCTTCCGTCGATCTACATGCTCATCGCCAAAGATCGAAAGAGTGGAGCGACGGGGATCGAGATCGCGTAAGCGAGAGATCAGCCAGCTAAGAAATAATAGGACTAAATTTAATTATCAGTCTTAACTACTAAGGAACGTCTAGGAGCTTCATAATAAAGCATAGAACGTAGACACCACTCGCTCGAGACCAGCGTAAGCCACACAGGCTCACGCGCGCGATATATGACAATGCCGCATTACTGGCAGTAATGCGCCGCACAACTCAGGTGTGGGTGCACGCTGTGAAGCTGCAACCATTTGAGTATTGATAAACTCAATCAGTTCAATCGCGAGAGAGTCGGCGAGACAATATGAAGGACGCCACCAAACATCTAGACTCTAAATTTCTTTCTCTTTTTAAGAAAAACCACACGAATAAGTAATTTTATAATTAGAACTAAGTTCTTTCTTTTTTCATGAGTGAGGAACTTAGCCTACCAAACGATAACACATGCCATTTAAATTACTTAAAAATAAACAGTTAATCACTTAATACAAGTAAAAGTAAAAGTAAAAGTAATAAATTGTAAATCACTAATTAAAAGGAACTTATGTGTCATACACAATAAATAACTATAAAAACCAAAGCAAAAATCACATCGCAAATAACAAACATAATAAATATTTACGTAAGTTTTCATGTAAAAAATAAATAAATACCACGACTAAATTTGAATCGTCTTGACCAAACGAATAACCTGAAAGTTAACTAAAGTTACGCCACGTCTAAAACACATTAACTTTAACGGATGATTCAACACTCGAGCAACGACTCCATTATTTTTTTTAATGCTATCAACCTCGATTCTTTGCGATGACTGCAAACAGAATGAAACATACCACAAACAATCATGGCTTCAGCCTCGTCGAAGTCATGATCGCCATGGCGGTCTTCAGCATCACCGCTGGTGGACTCGCCTCAAGTGCACTACTGACGAGTCGGATCGCGCATTCAAACATCTACAGAAATACCGCTTTCACAGTCGCCCAAGGTTACGCCGAGCAAATAAAAAGCATTCAATACATGACTATTGAAAAGGCATTGATAGATCCTGAGACGTATAGCATCCCAACAAAGGGCCTGACCCAAGATGCAACCGGATCAATGGAATTCAACGATCCCCTCATATTCGGCGAACGTATCGGGAAAGAAGTCGTGATCGACATCGAAGAAGTGGCAGATGGCTCTTATCGGCCGAAAAAAATGATGATGTGGATAACAACAAACGGCCGCAATCTAATCACGGAATCAGATGAAGCTAAAGCGATCGAGATCACCCTCTCCTTCGACTGGACTAGTGCCAATTTTGGTAAAGAGGAAACACAACATGACAGTATCCGCATCGTAAAAACAGACATCACAGAATTCTAAACTCAGACATCCCGAAGAGCTATGAAGATCGATAAACATCTCCGTAAAAAGGGTTACTCCCTAGTCGAGGTCATCGTCGCACTGACAATTTCGGTGGCTGTCATCGGCGGAGTAATGTCGTTCTACATTCAATTCTATAAGGTTTCCTTCATCAACGAGCAGAAAAATAAAATAAACCACGACATGCGTCAACTAACGGGCGAGCTAACTAGAGCAGGCCGCCAAGCCAACGACCATTTCATATATAAATCGATTTCAACAGCAGATCGAGACACTGCGAGCGATCGACTATTAACTGACTCTTCGGGCGACTTTCTACTTTTCATCTATAAAGATAATTCAACCGAGGTAGAAATTAGTAAAATCATCGGTTATTTCCGTGAAAACAACGGTGATGACTTGGGGCCAGTTCGACGTTTTGAAAGGGACTTCTCCCCAGCCAGCAATCTACCAATGGAGTCGCTAATCCCAGCGCCTCAACAATTGAAAAATTCCCCGAAAGTTATAGAGTTATCGAAAGGGTTAGCTGATGGCCGACTCTTCTACAACTTCCTAGGGCGCAGTATTATAATTAACGGACAGATCTATCATGGTAACAATGCAAAGCGCGTTACCGAAACATATAACTTCACAATTTCTCCACGTGGATAATCATTCTCAAACAATCGCTCAATACGCTCGTAATCAACAGACGAAAAACGGCTCGGCTCTGTTTGTCACGATCCTCTTCACCGCTGTCCTCAGTCTAGTCATTGCTTCGTTATTGAAATCAAGCATGACAGAAATGAGACTCAACAAAAGCCACTTCCTGCACCAGCAAGCCAGTAACAGCGCAGAATCGATGGTTGAATATGGATTCGCAGAGTTACAAAAACGAGGGACACGACAAACATCATTTACAGCCAACGAACTACGTGACGAGCCACTCTTAATCCCTTCCACAGCCAAAGAGTTCTACCTAGGTTCAAACGTCGTTTTTGAAGAGTTGGAACTTATCGGTGGCAAGGTCCCCTCTGGCGAGTGGCATTATATCGACCCCAATGAACCCTCCAACCAAGAAGACCCTCAAAAAGGGAAAAGAGTCTTTGAGCGAAACGTCAAAGTCTATGGAAAAGGAGTTACTCAAGACCCTAGGCTAGGCAAGAAAGAGGTATATTGCTCTCAAGTATTATCCGTGCGCGATGCGCCATTATTCACTCATGCCATCTTCTACAACATGGACCTAGAATTCCACCCTGGTCCTAGTATGGAAATACAGGGCCCAGTGCATTCAAATGGCGACATCTACCTACAAACAGCCAGTCAGTTACGCTTTCATTCAACCGTGATGACGCACGGCGACTTTTTCCATGGCTACAAACCAACCGGAGGCACTCATGTTTCGAGTCACAAAGGTCAGGTTCTCATAAAAGATGCAGACGGTGACTGGAAGGATGTCTACACTGGAGGCAGCCGAAGTAGTGACAGTAGCTATGTAGATAGTCACATGGGAGAGGATTGGAATGCTGCGGCCAAAGAACGCTGGGGAGGCAATGTGGGATCTTCCACACATGAAGTGCCACAATTAAACCCCGTCGGCATCGGCAATTACATTCCCGACGATCCGGATACCAGCAGAGTGAACGAAAAGCACAACCCCGCCTACGCTCTAATTGAGCCTCAGGTCCCCGATTCAAATTCGAACTATAAAGGAGATCAAATCCAGAAAGAACAGTTCTCCTACAAAGCAGGACTAGTTCTTAAAGTCGATAAAGTCGCCTCGCCGACATCCCCCCACGGATACGACTACGAACTAAGTGCCTACAACTACCACAGGGAGAGCCAACTCAATCCGAAAAGCCCTCCAAAAAAAAACAACAACGGCACACTGAAAACTCAGGATCTACCGCTCGACAAAATAGAAAAAAAGATGGGGCGACCGTTACTGACAGTGAATCGCTATGCTGAGAGTGGGGGCGGCACCCCAATTGGAGGACTCTATGATCGCCGCCAAACGACAGGTATGGATATTATCGAATTGGACATGTCGATCCTCGCTGAGATGATTAATGATGGTGAAAAAAATGGAGAAAACCGTGACCCATGGAATGGACAATTTCATCTCAATCCAGGCAAGGCAATGGATTGGAATGGTGTGGTCTACGTAGAATTGCCCTACGACGCATCCAGCAGCTCTCGATCCGACAGTGTCATGCCAGCAGATCGGAATGTCGCTTTACGTATTTCCAACGCCGATGTCGTGCCCAATCCTGATTTCGGAAAATCAAGTGGCTACGATGAAGGTTTCACACTGGCCACGAATGGCCAGTTATACGTGCAAGGACATTTCAATTCTGATGGTAATCCCTCGACTGGTAGTTCCACGAAAACTGACGATGGCAACACACACACGAGCAAAGAAGCAACTGCCGCTTTATATGCGGATTCCATTACCATATTATCGAATTCATTTGACGACACTAGAACAAAACTAAGCCCCGGATACCGACAGGCAGAATACACCGAAGTTTCCGCAGCTCTAGTCACGGGGCTTCTCCCCACTGTCCCAAATGGATGGCAGCGTAGTGGCGGCGCGCATAACTTACCGCGATTCTTAGAAGGATGGATCGGTGTCGAATTCCGTTACCGCGGGTCACTCGTCGCACTCTACGAGAGCGAGGCAGGCACCGCGCCAATGAGGGCGGGATATTGGGCATGGTATTATCCTCCAAAACGAAATTGGGGCTACAACCAACTTTTTGCAGAAGGCATCTACCCTCCAGGCACTCCGAACACACGCGACTACCGTCGCACAAATTTCCAATACTTAACTGCCAACGAGTATGGCACCAAAGTAGAGGGCTTCGGTGGCGGCAGTCGCGGCCACAAACAAAGCAAACGATAATTAACTATGAAACATTGGCAACATTGGCACTGGGTAGTCATCTATGCCCTCATCGTGACTGCACCGAGTTCACAATCATTTGCATGGTCAAAATCCGACCATCTCAATTTCAACATTCAAAGTGAAAGCAAAACGATCGACAGCATCGAGAACGCATGGATCTCCCTTAATAGTCAGGCAATCTCATTGGATTGGTTCCAACTCGCCGACTGGGTAATCAGTCAAAACAGCAAGAAAGCAGCATCTGCTATATTCGTCTATCGCACCATCCCCACACTGGAACTTCAATTAATCGTCTATCCTAAGGGCAGCTGGCTAAGCGACATGAAAGACGAATCGATTAGAAAATACATCGAATCTTTACCTCAACAATTCCCTGACAGTGCAATCCAACTCACCAACCAGAATCAATACGAACCATCAGTAGGCAGCGTCCCATTTCTAGAAGGCACGTTCAGAAAAGTGTTCTACACAGTGACACCAAAAACCCCAGGAACCTCACCATTCATGGTCAATGACTACTGGACTGTAACCCGAGACGGCATTCTAGCCATCGCACGCTACAGTGGGGAAAGCACCATCGTGACTAATATGAGTAGTGTCTTTGAACGAGAACTGGCTCAATTCCTCATCCAAGAACGGTAGAGTGGCGCCTCCAACAGGACCAGCGCTTCCTGTAAAGCTCCTCCCTCGCCTTAAACCATCTCAAACACCACCGCCGTGGTATTATCCTTACCGTCGGTCTGCACCGCTTCAGTGACCAGCATCTCGGCAGGAGTGCCTTCGAGATGCGGCGCCGGATTACGAATGATCCGCTCCATACCGCGATTGAACAAGCCTTCGACCAGACCATCCGAGCAAATTAAGAAGCGGTCGCCAGGCTCATAGCCAATAGCACCGAACTGTGGGCTGAGGTTTTGATTTTTACCGCCCAGCACTTGCTGCAGCGCATTGCGCCCGGCATGGCTTCGCGCCGCCTTCTCATTCAACTGACCATCACGATGCAGCCAGCCCACATGCGTATGATCGTGGCTAACTTGGTTGATCCCGCCATCATTAGGTAGGTGGTAAATACGGCTATCGCCCACATGCGCGAAATAGAGCCAGCCTGGACGCACCCAGCAAAGACTGAGCGTCGCGCCCATGCCACGCAACTCCTCATAGCAAAATCCCATATGGGTTAGCTCTCCGTGGATCTGCTCAAACAACTCACTCAATACGTCTTGAAAGCCGATCTCAATGCCCGAGGCCGCACTGCGAAAGCTCTGCGGAAATAGCTGTGTAATCTTATCAATCGCAATCCGACTCGCGAAGTCACCAGCATTCGCGCCGCCCATACCGTCGCTCACAGCGAAGACGAAATCGTTCGTTTTCAAGTCAGCCTCACCGTATTTCCCAAGCCGTTTAACGCCTTCCCCATCCACTGCGAGCAGTAGAAAAGAATCCTGATTATCCTTACGAAAACGCCCTACGTCGGTCTGACCGAACCAGCGCACGAGCTGCCCTAAAGCTGATACTTCCTCTGCCATATTATTTCTCCCACCCAGCACGATCCGGGTTCGACTGTAGTTTCGGTGACGGCGGATAGCCTGGCACCAAAATCGTCGCAAATTCAAAATCAATGACACAAAAACGCCCCTGACGCGCATCGTAGGTGATATTACGCACCTCTGCATCATCATGACGCACGCCATATTGCTCCAGCTCAGTAAAGATCCGCTTTTTCTTATCGTCACTCACGTGATCCACTAATTTCCCACAGTTACTCGTGACCAAGTACAGCTTCGCATCATCCTTTTCTAAGACCTGTGGCACGAAGGTGCAGCCATGCTTCTGTAAAAAGTCCAACACCCGCACTTCATTCTCGTAGCGCTCTGTGGCCTGTGGCCCCTTGAATGTTTTATGAACACGACCGTCATAGCCGATGTGGACGACTGCCCTCGCAGTATTTTTAGCCTCTTTCATCAATATAAGTGGTCAATTTGATCCACCCACCTCGCTGTTGGCAAGAACTCGTCCCCTTTTTCGGTCAATTTTATAAATTCGTGGGCAAAAAAACTTGCGAAGCATTCTCTGGCACGCATTTTGCTAAATTCGCATGTCTCAAAAGATGAGGCCGATCCGTTCGCTCGCGTCCAAGGCTGCTTCATCAATCAATTCAACGACAATTCATTCACAACACTTATGGCTAAAATCAAACTAGAATACCTCTGGCTCGACGGTTATACACCAGTCGCCAACCTTCGTGGCAAAACATGCGTCAAAGATGGCGATGTCAACACATGGTCGCTCGACGACTGCCCTCTCTGGGGCTTCGACGGCAGCTCGACTCAACAAGCCGAAGGCAGCAGCTCTGACTGCATCCTAAAGCCAGTTGCTTGCTATCCTGATAGCACACGTAAGAACGCTTTCCTCGTAATGTGTGAAGTGATGAATCCAGATGGCACCCCACACCCATCGAATGCTCGTGCAACGATTGCTGAAGACAAGGGTCTTTGGGTCGGCCTTGAGCAAGAATACTTCCTCATGCAAGATGGTCGTGCACTCGGCTGGCCTGCAGAAGGCGGCTACCCAGCTCCTCAAGGTGACTACTACTGTGGCGCTGGTTACTCTTCCGTTGGCGACGTCGCTCGTGCAATCGTCGAAGAGCACCTCGACATCTGCCTCGACGCAGGCATCAACCACGAAGGTATCAATGCTGAAGTGGCAAAGGGTCAATGGGAATTCCAGGTATTCGGCAAGGGTGCACACACCGCTTGTGACCAAATCTGGGTCGCTCGTTACATCCTTCAACGCCTCTGCGAAAAGTATGGCGTCGACGTAGAATACCACTGTAAGCCATTCACTGGCGACTGGAACGGTTCCGGCATGCACTGCAACTTCTCCACAGACTACATGCGCGACACAGGTGGTAAGGACTACTTCCTGAAGCTCATGGACAAGTTCGAAGAATACAAGGACGAGCACGTCGCTGCTTACGGTCCGGACAACCACATGCGCCTCACAGGTCTCCACGAAACACAGTCGATCGACAAGTTCTCTTGGGGTATTGCTGACCGTGGTGCTTCGATCCGCGTCCCGCACGGCTTCGTCGTTGACGATGCATACAAGGGCTACCTCGAAGACCGTCGTCCAAACTCACAAGGCGACCCTTACCAAATCGTTTCCCGCGTGTCCAAGACAGTTGCGGAAGCCGAAGTGGCATTCAAATAAGTCACAGCACTTTTTCAATCAACGCCACTCCTCACGGAGTGGCGTTTTTTTGTGCCCAAAATCTCAGGCATCCTAACCCCTCGAAAATAGATTAAGAGTAGGATTAAGACTCTGACCTGAATGGCACGAACTAAAGCATCACATTGAAATAACTGGGACCGGCTGCTTTAGCTGCCGTTTCTCTATAACTATCTACCACAAATAACTAGGGGTTCTGCGGGCAGCTAAAGCAGCCCATACCAGTTAGCCTTGATCTTCGTCAGAGCCTCTTACCTGAAACTCAGACGCAAAGCTCTGCTGCAAAATCTCACGGGCTTCCGCCCCTGCCACCCAGTCTTGCTTCGCCACACCGTAAATCAGCACTGGCTCAAACCAGCCGCCTCCGACGGCTTGATTCAATAAATCCTCTGCCGACAAACACGGACGCCCCGCATGTGCCTGCAACTCAAACGCAACTGGCCCGACACTGTGATACGAGCGATACACCAACTCGGTGCAGGCCAAACGATCCGCCGCCGCGAAATCAAAAATGAAATCGTAGAGCTTGCCCGCATGTGTCAGCCCACGCGACACCGCCTCCGCCCGCTCCGCATCGGGAATCCTCGGGCGTAGCACGGTGAACGAATCCACCTGTAACGTATCTTCCGCCGGACGCAGCTTCACCCCATCCTTCTTGGCTTCCAGAAAACAGATCGATTCGCCGATCTCTGAATCCGCCGGCACTCCCAGTTCAGCGCGTTGCGTATTCGTCCCAATATAGAACGCCGCATGCGGCCAGAATCCTGGCAAAAACAGATTACTCATCGCATCGTCGTGCCGCATAATCAACACGTCGCCCGGCTCTAGAAATTCCAACAACCGCGCCCGCACCTCCGACGTCACACGCTTGCCCACGCCCAATGGCTTCACGAATGGCTGCTTCAACTCCGCCACGGCACTACCACTGAGCTTCAACATCTGAAACATCGTCTTTCGCAGCCCCGAATGATTCCGTCGGATGAACGAATGTATCCGATACGCCAACCGAGTCTTCAAGAAATCACGACGTCGCGCCGACACCATGGCTTCCTCCGCCAGCAACAGCTCGACCACTGGCCCCAGCACCGCATCGCTTTTTAACGCCACGACCTCGGCTCGATGCGCCTCATAGTAACGCGTCGCCTCAAAAAATCCCCACCAGCGTTTCCGTGAAGTGAGACTCTGATAAATTCGAGTAAAGATCTTCGCCTCCAGCCCGAAGCGCAGCTCTGGCTCGTCAAGCTTCGCCATCACGATCGGATGCTCTGTCGCCATCTCGACGATAAAATTCCCCGCCCGCATCAGTAAACAAGCCGCCGCATAGGCCACTATAAATTCAGACAAATTATCCGTGCCCTTCACCGAAAGTGTGCCGCCACTCACCTCACTCACACACTCCAGCAAACTCAAACGCAGCGCCAAATAGTGACTATACAACTCGCGCAGCCCCTCATCCTCATCCGGTAAAAAATACCCTCGCGCCTCAGCCGCAGTCAGCTGATCCAGATATTGCTCAATCGACGCACGATTTGGCAACGCCTCGGCAGCCGCCAGTAACATCGGAATGTGCGACGACACATCCACTTCCTTCAACGCGGCTCCCTCGGACTGATTCTGCATGCCCTCATTAATAATCGGCCTAGAACGTAACGGTCAATCTCAAGTAGACACATCCTACACACTAGATGGGACACTCATGTCCCGCTAAATCTGAGGATCGTTACGAAAATCAACCGCATTGCAGATGGACAAGTGTGCCCATCCTCCTAGCATTCTTAAAATTGAATACACTGCAAAACATCGCCATTTCCGCCTCTGCCGGATCAGGTAAGACCTATACTCTTACGAATCGCTTCATCTATTTGTTGCACGCCTTCGAGCAACCCGAGCGCATCATCGCACTGACGTTTACCCGCACCGCTGCGGGCGAGTTCTTCCACAAGATCATCGAGAAACTCTGCGATGCCGCCGAAGATCCAAGCAAAGCCGCCGCACTCTCCAAGGAGCTCGCAATCACTGCTGATTGCGTGCGCTACCACCACCTGCTGCAATTGCTGATCCACAGCATGCATCGGCTCAACTTACAGACACTCGACAGCTTCTTCTTTCGTGTCGTCTCCGCCTTTGCCCTGGAACTCGGCCTCTCCGGCAGCCTCAACCTGCTCGACGAAAGCAGCGAGCCGCGCATGCGCAACGAAGTGCGCGACAGTATCGTGCACCGCCCCGGCGAACTGACCACCGAGCTCAACGAATTTTGGCACGCATTCAAGCAAGCCACCTATGGCCAGGAAGCCCGCAGCATCGAGAAAGTTGTCTCCGATTTTATCGAGCAACTCTACGCGCTCTTCCTCGACACACCCGATGCGAATCGCTGGGGCAATCCCCTACAAATCTGGCCGCAAGGCTGCCCGTGGCAAACCAGCGCGCATCCCGACTGGGATCAACTCGCAAGCAACCTACTCGCAGCCCTGCCCGAGGATCTCGGCAAAGCACAGATCAACGATTTTAACTCTGCGGCCAACGCGATCCGTAACTACGGCGCCAACGAAAAGCTCAACGCCTTACTCACCAAAGCCCTCGCTGCCGCACCCGACATCCTCGCTGGCAGCGCCACCATCAAAGTCCGCAAAGAACTCCCACTGAGCGGAGCCCTCTGCGCTGCCCTCGCCGACTGCCTGCGCGCCATCGTCTGGCACCATCTCAAGCGCGCGCTGGAAAACACCCAAGGTGTGCACCGCATCCTTCAGGCCTACCACGAAAATTACGATCGTATCGTGCGCCGCCCCGGTCGCCTCGCCTTTGCCGATCTCACGCATTTGCTCTCCCCCGATGCGGAGGGCTCGCCTATGGGCGTGGACGACGAACTGACGCGCCAGCTGATGGACTTCCGCCTCGACGGACAATTTGACCATTGGTTGTTCGACGAGTTTCAAGACA
This sequence comes from uncultured Puniceicoccaceae bacterium, assembly GCA_905479975.1. Taxonomy (GTDB): domain Bacteria; phylum Verrucomicrobiota; class Verrucomicrobiia; order Opitutales; family Coraliomargaritaceae; genus Lentimonas. Next base: position 62,943 of record CAJQOS010000025.1, read on the forward strand.
CCAGCCGCCCACAATGGGAAGTCGTTGCCAACCTGATCGATGAGATCGTGCAAGATGGCTCTGGTGAGCGCTCCTTCTTCTACGTAGGCGATACCAAGCAATGCCTCTACCTCTGGCGCAACAGCGACGACCGCCTCTTCCACGACATCCAGACACACTATAACTCCGGCGGCATCGAGCGCATCGCTAAGCAACCGCTCTCGATGTCGTGGCGCTCTGCCCCCCCGATTCTGGATGCGGTCAACGAAGCCTTTAAGGACAACGCCCTGATCGGCGAAGTCTTCTCCACCGACGCAGCAGCACGCTGGGCGCGCGCATGGCAAACGCACGAAGCCTCGCCCGCCACCGAGAACTTGAGCGGATTCAGTTGCTGGATCGAAGCCAAGAAAAGCGACAGCCCCACCCGCAACGAACTGATCTTAAAAATCCTGCAAGACCTCAATCCGATCGAACGCGGGATGAGCGTCGGCGTGCTGGTGCGTAAGAATGCCGATGCCAACGAAGTGGCGGACTACCTGCGCGAAAACTGCAGCCTCCCGATCCATACCGGCTCAGCGATCAAACCCGCAGTCGACAATTCCGCTGGCGCTGCCCTGCTCGCACTGCTCAGCCTCGCCGCTCACCCGGGCGACAGACATGCACGCGGCTACCTCAACTTAATCGACGCCTCCACCGAGGGCGCACCACTCGCGAAAGCCACCGAAGGACTGCGCACACGCCTACTCTCAGATAGTAATGAAAGCGCGGTGCGCTGGGCAGCCGAGCAAATCATCGAGCACTTACCACAGGACGACACACGTCACCGCGAACGTCTCAACCGACTCATTGACAAAGCACGCTGCTTCGACAGCGAAGAGCGCCGCGACATCGACGGACTGATTCACTTCCTGCGCAACAGCAGCAGTGGCGAATGCCACGCCGGCGAAGCCGTGATCATCGAAACGATCCACAAATCCAAAGGCCTCGAATACGACGTCGTAATCCTCGTCAACGAAGACAAGACCTCGCGCAGCGAAACACGCATTAGCCCCCTGCTCGACCCGCAAGGCAAAGCCGACTGGATTATGGAGCCGATCAAGAAGGATCTCATGCAAGCCGATCCGATGCTCAACCAGTTGCTCGATCAAAGCATCAGC